>JAEZKH010000489.1 GCA_023415515.1 Actinomycetes bacterium | reverse complement strand
GCCTCGGCCTCGGCCGCCGCGAGGGCATCGAGGGAATCGGTCTCGGCTTTGGCATCGGCGACGTGGCCGCCGTTCAGTTCCGGCGGAGTCTGCTTCCGGGACCGCATGCAACCTCCTGTCCGGCGAGCACTATCAATGAGAATGGCATTTTCTATTTTCGGTATCGACGCGACGATACAGGATTCGCAAAGCCGGCTAGATCGGGCGTGTGCTGCGGAAATGCTATTTACGCACTGTGCGGGCTCTTAGCCCTGTCTCTCGATCAACCGGTCCTTCATCACTTTGCCTGTCGCGTTGAGCGGCAGCTCGTCCAAGAACTCTACGTATCGGGGCACTTTGAAACCAGCCATCCGGTCGCGGCTCCACGCAATGAGCTCATCAGCCGCGAGGGTTTCTCGGCGACCGGATTCGAGCACGACGAACGCCTTTCCGACCTGTCCGAGCCGTTCGTCGGGCACGCCGATGACGGCTGCCTGTGCCACGCCGGGGTGTTCGAGCAGGAACCCCTCGATCTCGGCCGGATAGGCATTGAAGCCGCCGACGATGAACATGTCTTTCTTGCGGCCGACGATGCGCAGCCGACCGGTGTCGTTGATCGTCCCGAGGTCGCCGGTGTGCAGCCAGCCATCGCCGTCGATGGCCTCGGCGGTGGCTTCCGGATCGTCGAGGTAGCCCTGCATGACCGTGAAGCCGCGCATCAGCACCTCGCCGTCGTCGGCGATCCGCAGCTCCACCCCGCCCATCGGCAGGCCCGCGGTGGTGGCGATGTCCTCGGCCGAGTCGCCGGGGCGCGACAGCGTCGCGGTTCCGCCCTCGGTGAGCCCGTACCCGGTTGCCAACGTCTGGAACGGCAGTTCGTCGAACGTCCGTCTTATCAGCTCGACGGGAATGTCGGCTGCCCCCGTGACGCCTACCCGCAGCGTCGCCAGCCTGCTCTTGTCCGCTACGCCGAGCAGCGCGTGGTAGAGCGTCGGTGGACCGGGCAGCACCGTGATGCGTTCGCCGGCAACAATTTCCACCACCTGATCGATGTCGAAAACTGCCAACGGGAACATCGTCGCACCGCGGATGAACGACGAGAGCAGACCCGCCTTCAACCCGAACGTGTGGAAATAGGGGTTGATCATCAAATACCGGTCGCCCTCGCGCAGGTCGATGAGGCCGCTGTATTCGGTGTAGTGGCGCAGATTCTGGTCGTGGTTCATCAACACGCCCTTGGGTCTGCCGGTGGTACCCGAGGTGAAGATGATCTCGGAGATGTCAGCGCCGGCGATGTCGCGTCGGTCGCACGCCGAGGGCGAACCGCTGTCGAGGAAACCTGATTTCAGGTCGATGACCGGCACGCCTGCGGGTGCCGAGTAGTCCTGACCCAGGAAGTCCCTCTGGACCAGCACGGCTTTCGCGCCGCTGCGTTCGATGATGTCGGCGGCCTCGTCGGTCTTGAACCTGGTGTTGACGGTGACGAGCACACCGCCGGCGGCGAGCAGACCGAAAGCGGCGATGATCCACTCCGCAGAGTTGGGCGCCCACACCGCGA
Organism: Actinomycetes bacterium; assembly: GCA_023415515.1. GTDB lineage: Bacteria > Actinomycetota > Actinomycetes > Mycobacteriales > Mycobacteriaceae > Mycobacterium. The sequence goes on along the minus strand of JAEZKH010000489.1, from coordinate 59,834 downwards.
CTCGGTCGCCTTTTGCGATTCCGGCGTCGGCGAAAGCGCCGGCCGCACAGCGGATCCGATGAACCACCTCGGAGAACGACAGGCGCAACGAACCGTCGACAACAGCTTCGGCATCGCCGAACCGGTCGGCCGCGCTCAAGACCATCTCGGGAATGGTCTCCCACGTGGGAACGTGTGCGGTCACGTCGTGACGAGACGTCCCAGGTTGCCGCCCATGATCTTCGCCTGGTCCTCGACCGAGAGGTGCTCGAGCGCCGTCACGTAGTGGGTGGGCTCGGCGAGCCCTTCGGGATGCGGCCAGTCAGAACCGTAGAGAACCTGCTCCACGCCGATCAGGTTGATCAGATCGTCGATGCCCTCTTCGTAGAACGGGCTGACGTAGATGCGGTTCTTGATCTCCTCGATCGGGTTGCCCAGGAAGGCCTCCGGAGCTTTCTTCCACACCTCGGCCATCGAGTCGAGCAGCGGGAACATCCACTTGCTGCCGGCCTCGACGATGCCCACCTTCAGTTTGGGGTGCCGGAACAGCGCGCCGTGGATCACCCAGGAAGCGACCGCATCCTGAATCGGTCGCCATTCGTTGAGGATCGACATCGCGTTGGTCTGGAACGGCAGCATCTCCTGCGCGGCGCCATCCCATTCCGACGTGTAGCGCGAGTAACCACTGTCCGAGCTGTGCATGCCGACGAAGACGTCGTGGTGGACCACCCGTTCCCAGAACGGGTCGAACTCCGGCAGCGCGAACGACCGCGGACCGCGGAAGCCGGGCACCGGGGCAGGCCGGACGAGGATCGCGCGGGCGCCGCGCTTGACGCACCACTCCAACTCCTCGATGGCCTTCTCGACGATCGGCAGCGTGATCACCGGCGTGGTGAAGATCCGATTCTGATAGTTGAAGCCCCACACCTCGTCGAGCCACTGGTTGAGCGAGTGGATGAGGACGTGGATGGCGACGGGGTCGTCGGACAGGCGCTCCTCGATGAGGCTTGCCAGCGTCGGGAACATCAGCGAGCGCTCGATGCCCAACTCGTCCATCTTCTCGATGCGCGGACCGGGCTCGAAGAACGCCGGGATGGCGCGCATCGGTTCACCGAACAGTTCGCGCTTGCTCTTGCCGTCGGGGTTGCCGAACTTGAAGTACTCCTCCCAGGCGCCCGGCTTGGCGACCACCGAGAACGTCGGGTTCGGGATGTAGTTGCTGATCACGCCCCGCAGCGCGATCTTTGTGCGCCCGTTGACCTCGACATACTGGACCACGTCGCGGTAGTCCTTCGGCAAATACTTGGTCATCGCCTCCGGCGGTTCGTAGAGGTGGTTGTCCGCGTCGAACAGCGGAAACGGAATGTCGACCCGATGCGAAAGCTGACCCATTGAAAGACTCCTTATCCTCTTCGGAGAATCCTATTCTCATTAGCTGCCTGGCGCAATGAGCTGCCGGCCCCACCGCGCAGGTCCTGGCCTCCTCAGCCCGAGAGGTTCTGCCGGACGACGAACTTCTGCACCTTGCCGCTCGCCGTGCGCGGGTAGTCGTCCACCCGATGCAGTTCCTCCGGCCACTTCTGAATCGCGATGCCCGAGGCCTTGAAGTGGCTGCGGACGTCGTCGAGGGTCGGCATGTCATGGCCGGCGCGGATCCGCAGCACCGCTGCGGTGCGCTCCCCCAGCCGATCGTCGGGTGCAGCCACCACAACGGCCTCGGCCACCGCGGGCATGCCGAGCAGCACCTCTTCGACCTCCAGAGCAGATATGTTCTCGCCGCCACGGATGATGATGTCGGCCTTGCGGTCGGTGATCGTGAGGTACCCGTCGCAATCGAGCACACCGACATCACCCGTGCGGTACCAACCGTCGGCGTCGAAGGCCTGTTCGGTGAGCGCGTCGTCGGTATAGCCAAGGCACAGATCCGGCCCGCGGCTGAAGATCTCACCGTCGGGGCCGAGCCGGATCTCCACCCCGGGACGCGGGTTGCCGTCGGTGTAGAGCCGCTTGTCTTCGGGCGCATCGCGGCTCGACCCGGTGATCGACGGGTGCTCTGAGCTGCCATACGAGCGGAACACGAACATGCCCAGGTCGGTCAACCTGCGCGTGACGGCTGCGGGAACCGTGGAGCCGCCGAGGCCAACGGTTTTGAAGTGCGAGATGTGTTCGTCGGTGCAATCGGGGTGGTCGAGCAGGCTGGTCACGAAGTAGGGCGGGCCGCCGCCGACCGACAACCCGTCGCTCTCGATCAATTTGAGCACCATCGCGGGATCCCAGACGTCGCACAGGTCGATCGACGCTCCCTCGAGCACGGGAATGAGAAACGCGCTCAACATCCCGATGAAATGACCGACCGGCGTGGCAGTGAGCTGCCTGCCGCGGTCAGGCGGGTAGTTCGCCAGGAGTTGGCGGGTCTCGAAACCCAGTGTCTGATGGCTGTGGACGACACCCTTCGGGACACTTGTGGTGCCCGAGGTGAATGCGATCAGCGCGGGGCTGCGCGGATCGGCGGCGAGCGTGCCTGCGAGTGGCTCGTCGGCAAGCAGGTCGTCGAAGTTCTTCCCCACCAACCCGACGACCGGGATATCGGCACAGAGGTCGGGCTGATACCTCATCCGCCCGAACTCCTCTGCGGTGATGAACGCCTTCGGCTTCGCGGTGCCGATGATGTGAGTCAGTTCCTTGCGCCCGTAGAAGTGCACGATCGGCACCACCACCGCGCCGAGGAACGCCGACGCCCAGAAGGCGGCGGCCGCTTCCATCCAGTTCGGCAGTTGAATGGCCACGGCATCGCCGGGCCCGATGCCACGGCGCCGCAGGCCTTCGGCCAGCCGGCGGGCCGCCCGCTCGACATCGGCGAACGTGCCCTCGTAGGGGCGTACGGAAGAGTGCACCCGAAAGCCGCTCCCGGGGTTGGCCTGCAGCCCGTCTGCGATGAGGTCGCCGAGGGTCTCTGGCCGCCACCACCCCTCGTCTTCATAGCGTTTCGTCAGCTCTACCGGGATTTTTCGCATTGCGCGCCATGCTATTCTCCGCATAAGAGAATGCCAATACCGCACTGGGAGAACGAGTGATGGTCGATCTCGAAATCGTGGACGGTTTGGCGGTCATCACCATCGATCGTCCGCACGCCCGTAACGCTATCTCGCTGGAGACGATGGACCAGTTCGACAAGGCGCTGGATGGCGCCGAAGGCGCCGCAGCACTCGTCGTGACCGGTGCCGGCGATCGTGCCTTCGTCTCGGGTGGCGACCTCAAGGAACTCAGCACGCTGCGCACGGAACACGATGCGGGCGCGATGGCGTGGCGGATGCGGTCGATCTGCGACCGCATCGCCGGTTTCGACGGGCCCACGGTCGCCGCGCTGAACGGTCACGCGCTGGGGGGCGGCGCCGAGGTGGCCGTCGCAACCGACATTCGGCTGGCCGCCGACGACATCAAGATCGGGTTCAACCAGGTGGCGCTCGAGATCATGCCGGCGTGGGGCGGAGCCGAGCGGCTCGTCGGCCTCGTCGGGTTCAGCAAGGCCCTGCTGCTGGCAGGCACCGGAATGCTCGTCACGGCGCAGGAAGCGCTGAGCAGCGGGCTGGTCGACCATGTGATTGCCCGCGACTCCTTCGACGCCGAGTGGCGAAGGATCGCCATGGCTCTGGCGCAGCGCCCGGCTGGCGAGATCAAGCGTGTGATGCAGGGCGTCAGTACCACCGAGGCGGTCGCCGCGTTCGCGCGGCTCTGGGTGGCCGATGAGCACTGGGCCGCCGCCGACAAGGTGATCAAGCGCGCCAAATAGCCCGGGAACCTCGCGCCGCGAACGACCGTGTCTGCACGTCGACACGCCGCGAAACTGTGTGCAAAATGGGTCGCTCGCGGTCGGAATCAGCTGCTCGATGGGGCTGACGGCCCGTCGGCCTCCACACCCCCGACGGCCAGCATGTTCTCGCTAGACGAGAATGACATTTCCAGTTAATGTCAACCGGGTGTCGACACCGCAAAAGGCGCTCGCGCCCGAGATCTCCACCTGGCCCGACGAGAACCCCCAGCTGATCGGCAGCCGCTGCGGCGCTTGCGGCGCCACCACGTTCCCGGTTCAACAGCGCTGCCCCAAGTGCAGCGCGGGCGACATGTCCGACGTCAAGCTGCCCCGCCGCGGCACCCTGGTCGCGTGGACGACGCAGGGCTTCCCGCCCGGCGCGCCGTACAAGGGGCCGACCGGAAAGGACTTCGTGCCGTTCGGCGTCGGGCTGGTGCAACTCGAGGACGTCATCCGTGTCGAGGGCAGGCTCACCGAGAACGACCCCGAGAAGCTGAAATTCGGGATGGACGTCGAGCTGACGATGATCCCGTTCACCACCGACGACGAGGGCAACGAACTCGTCACGTTCGCGTTCCAGCCGGTCTAGAGAGGTATGTCATGACCAACGACGTAGCCATCATCGGTGTCGGCCTGCATCCCTTCGGCCGGTTCGACAAGACCGCGATGGAGATGGGCGCCGACGCAATCCAGGCGGCGCTCGACGACGCAGGCGTCGAGTGGCGCGACATCCAGTTCGGTTTCGGCGGCAGCCACGAGGTGTCCAACCCCGACGCGGTGACCCGGCTGGTCGGCCTCACCGGCATCACGTTCACCAACGTCTTCAACGCCTGCGCGACCGCGGCATCCGCCATCCAGCAGACCGCCGACACTATCCGGCTCGGCAAGTACGACGTCGGCATCGCCATCGGTCTGGACAAGCATCCGCGCGGAGCGTTCACCGACGACCCCGCCAAGCTGGCCCTGCCTCAGTGGTACGCCGAGAACGGCCAGTTCGTCACCACCAAGTTCTTCGGAATGAAGGCCAACCACTACCTCAACAAGCACGGCATCTCGCAGGGGACGTTGGCCAAGGTCGCCGCCAAGAACTTCCGCAACGGCGAGAAGAACCCGAACGCGTTCCGTCGCAAGCCGATCTCCGAAGAGGAGATCCTCAACTCGACGGTGCTGAACTATCCGCTGACGCAGTACATGTTCTGTGCGCCGGATGAAGGTGCCGCGGCGGTGATCATGTGCCGTGGCGACATCGCACACAAGTTCACCAAGAAGCCGGTCTATGTGAAGGCCACCGAGATTCGCACCCGCACCTTCGGCGCCTACGAGGTGCACGCGACGTTCGCGCCACTGGACGAAGACGCGTCGCCGACGGTCTACGCCGCGAAGGCGGCTTACGAGACGGCGGGCATCGGCCCCGAGGACGTCGACATCGCCCAGCTGCAGGACACCGACGCAGGTGCCGAGGTGATCCATATGGCCGAAACCGGCCTGTGCGCCGACGGGGAGCAGGAGAAGCTGCTGGCCGACGGTGCCACCGAGATCGATGGCACCATGCCGGTGAACACCGACGGCGGGTTGATCGCCAACGGCGAGCCGATCGGCGCTTCCGGTCTACGGCAGGTCCACGAACTGGTGCGTCAGCTCCGCGGTGAGGCGGGCGATCGACAGGTTCCCGGCGAGCCGAAGGTGGGGCTGGCTCAGGTCTACGGCGCGCCGGGCACGGCGTCGGCGACGATCCTTTCCGTGTAGTCGCTCGCGAAGGGCCGACAGTCGGCACCCTCGGGCTAGGCGGTCGCCGACCCCACGACATAGCTGCCGAGCAGGCAGACCCCGATCAGCACCACCCAGCCGTCGGTGAATCGGCACAGCAGGGCGGGCGCATGCCGGACCTCCATGAACTCCCGGAAGATGATGCGCACCTTGACCAGCGCGATGACGATCGCGCTGACCGTCACGACGGTGCTGGCGTTGAGCACACCGCCGCCGTCGGCCGAGTGGTCGAGCCAGATGTAGACCAACGTCATCGCCGTCAGGATCGCCCAGACGATCAGCATTCTCCTACTGGTGCTCACCGATCACCTCACGACGTAGAGCAACGCGAAGATCAGCACCCACAGTAAATCGACTGTGTGCCAGTAGGTGGCGCACGTCTCGACCAACTGCTGCGATCTTCTGAGCGGACTTCTCAGCTGATAGAGCAGAACACCGAGCACGATGAATCCGATGAGCACGTGTATGCAGTGGATCGACGTCAGGAAGAAGTAGTGCTGAAAGAACTCGTTGCTGGTGAAGGTGTTTCCCATCCGAATCTCGTTGACCCACTCCACGATCTTCGACACCAGGAACACCAGACCGAGCGACAGCGTCAGGTAGGCATTGCGCGTCGCCGACCGGTACGCACCCACCCGCGCGGCCTGGACGCAGCGCGCGACCGCCCACGAGCTGGTAAGCAGGACAACGGTGTTGAAAACGCCGACGCGCAGATCGAGATCGGCTTGAGAGTGTAGGAACAGTTCTCGATTCTGGGTTCGCGTGACGAGGTAGACCGAGAAGTATCCGGTGAACAGCAACGTCTCGAAGAGCACGAACATCCACATGTCGGGCTGGCCCGGCACGAACTTCTGGTGCGTGTCGGCGAGTTGCTCCGGCTTCGGTGCGTCCGCGACGTCGGTCACCGCGTCGTCCCCTTCGGTTGAAGGTCCGGTAGGACACCGGTGCCGAAGTCCTCACGTTCGATCATCTTGCGCAACAACACGATGAACACGCATGTATACGTAACGAAGACGACCATGTTGATCCACCACGCGATGGCGCCGTTCCAGGCGAAGGCGCCGCGCTGGAAGATCCACGCGGGCGCAACGACCACTTCCGTCAGCGCGTTGCACAGGCCCAGGTAGCCGAACCACTTCGGGAACACCCGGTTGCGGTCGAGCAGTATCGCGACCATGTAGATCAGAGAGCCGATCAAGAAGACGCCCATGGTGCCGCTGAAGGACAGAAACGCGAAATCGTAGAGCCACGAGATGATTCGGGGATCACGATCGGGGCGAAACGCGGCGACCGTCATCGCCATGGCCATCACCAGCATGCCCGGTACGGCAGCCAGCCCGTAGATGACCAGGTATGAGTACGCGAAGATCCGGCTCACCGACATCCGCCGCATCGAGTACGCCAGCAGGGCGTTCATCACGGTGCACATCCCGGCAACCAGGAACACCACCGCGAAGCCGACGAGCACGCCATGACCGTGGGAGTCGAACCACCGCACCACGGTCGGGGTGTCCCATGCCGGGCTGGGCGGCGGCTGGACACGGGTGACGAAGAAGAACAGCACGCCGTAAAGGTTGTAGAAGACCACCATCACCCACCAGGCGAACCACAGCTCACGTTTGGGGTGATAGCGGATGTTCCATGCCAGCCTGCCCGTTGAGGAGCCGACGGGCGGGGCTGCCGCCGCCGAGGGCACCGTCGTCGATGCGCTCATACCGCGACCCGCTCGCTGGTTCGTTGCTGCCGGATGTTCTGCGCGAGAGCCACTCCCATGACCACGATCCACACCGCGATCGCGATGTTCTTGACCCAGAACGACAGCAGGCCGTCCCAGGCGAGCGGCCCGGTGTGCGACAGCGCGGTGAAGGCGGCCGGCGCCAACGCGATCGCTGTGGCGACGTTGAAGACGGCGACCCACGGCTTGAACACCGGTTGCTCCTGGTGGTCCCAGAAGATCGCCAACGCCAACAGCAGGCACTCCGCGATCAGATACGGAACGAGAAGCGTGAACGTGAGCCAGGCGAGGTCGTTCAACAACTGGGTGAGTTCGGGCGCCCGGTCGGGGCGGAAGGCGCCGAGGAGCCAGAACATGTTGGCGATGAGGAACATCGTCGGCGGACCTGCCGTGCATCCGATGAGGCAGTAGGACAAAATCGGCGTCCGGTGTGCCATCCGGCGAATCTGCATCGCCAGCAGGATCACGATGGGGATCAGGCCGACACCGAACCAGTTGAACAGGATCATGCTGTACCGGATTCGCGCGGTCTCGTCGCGGTAGAAACCCGCAACCTCCTCGGCGGACATGTTCGGCGACATCGGATGAAGGAACCCGGGGAACAGGAAGAACGCGGAAACCCAGATCAGCGCGACGACCGGGAGCGTGCAGAGAAGGATCACCTCGCCGTCAGTTCGCTTCATTGCCAAACTCTCTTCATCGATGGACGGTCGGTTGCCGATCGGCAACCTGGACGGTAGCCGATCGGCTACCACGCGGTCAATCCTCGACTACCCTTTTCGCTGTGACCTCGACGCAGCAGAGCGCGAAGTTCAGTGCGATCAAACGCACCGCTGCGCAGACCCGCGTGCTGGACGCGGGGCTGAAACTCATCGCCGAGCACGGCGTCAGCGGAACGTCGCTGCAGATGATCGCCGACGAGATGGGCGTCACGAAGGCGGCCGTCTACCGACAGTTCAAGACCAAGGACGAGATCGTCATCGCCATCACCGAACGGGAGATGGGCAGACTCGAGGACACACTCGAGGCCGCCGAGGCGCAGGGCCATCCGCTCAAGGCCCGCGAGGTGCTGCTCGACAAGATGATCGAGCAGGCCATCGACCGGCGCGGCGACTTCAGCATTCCCATGTTCGACCCCGTCATCATCCGCCTACAGGCGGAATACGAACCGTTCCAACGCTTCATCGAGCGCCTCTACGCGGCCCTTCTCGGCACCGATGGAGGTGAAGAAGCGCGCCTGCACGCGGCGATGCTGTCGAGTGCGATCAGCGTCGCTGTCATGCATCCGCTGTTGGCCGATGTCGACGGCGACACGCTGCGTGCGTATCTGAAAGAAATGACGCGCAGGATGATCGGGTTCACCCAGTGAATCGCTGTACCGGGCGAGAATCTTGTTCTAAGGTTCGGAAATGGTGTTTCCGGCAGCCCGCGTGACGCTGACCGCGCTGGTGGCGGCCGCCATCGCGGGGCCAACGGCCGAAGCGCAGGCCGACGATCCCCCGCCCCCGCCGTTGCGACAGGTCAAGTACACCGTGTGGACCGAGCAGCCGTACAACGGCGCCGAGATCTACTTCCGTGACACCGATCCGCCCAATTGGGCTGAATACAGCCATAATCCGTATCTCTACAGTCCCAACGTCGAGGCGAATCTCGGGCCCGACCAGAAGTGGGTGCTCGACGTGGGTCTGGTGAACCCCGACTCGTGGGCGATGGTGATCGGCACGATCGCACCGGATTCGACGGCGAAGCCGAACTTCCACTGTGTGCTCGCGGTGGACGGCGTCGTCGTCGCGACCCATCAGGGCCCCAAGGGAGCGCTCTGTTCGTTGCGCCCCTGGTGAAGCCGTCAGCCGCGACCGTGGCCCGCCGGCTCGGCGGGCTCCCCCTCGAGTTGCCGCAACCATGCCTCGACGAATTCGAGCGTCTCGGCGTGGCCCGACGACATGCCCAGCGCCGTCTCCATCACAAGCACGCGCGAGAGGCTGGTGGCGAACACCGCCCAGACGACCGGCGGCACCTGCGACGCGTCGATGCCGAGTCGTTGCAGCGCCTCGGTGAGTGCCAGGCGCTCGCGCTCGCGGAACAACTCTCCGTAGCGGGCGAACTCGGCCCTCAACTCCTCGCGGTGGCTGGCCAGCGCCATGAATTCCACGGTGAACGCCGTGATCCTGGGGTCGGAGCTGTAGCGCCACAGCGCCCACAGCGGCTGCGGCGACTTCAGCGCCTCAGCCTGTGCTTGGAGCCCCTGTTCCGCGCGTCTGCGGAAGACCGCGAGGTACAGATCGCCCATCGTGCGGAAGTAGTAGTGCACGAGTTGAGGTTTCAGCCCGGCTTTGTCCGCGACGCGACGCGACGTCACCGCGGCATAGCCTTCCTCGAGCATCAGCCGTTCAGCGGCGTCGAGCAGCACCGTGCGATTCTTCGCGTCCGGCGCTCCGATTCTGCGCTCCGATGCCATTGCTCCGTTCACCTTCCCCACCGGTCTCTTCGCAGCTCGACCGCCCGAAATGGCGATCGTAGCCGCGGCCGGGCCAATCGCCTTGACCCTGGCCTCGGCACCATGCTAAGCAGGTGCTCAGCACATTTTCGCCGTTCGACGCACATCCACAGTTCCGGCCCGGGAGGCACACAGAGATGACCGCAGATTTCGACTCGGTGGACTACTTCACCGACCCGTCTCTGGTGCCCGACCCGCATCCCTACTTCGATCATCTACGGACCAAGGACTCGGCGTGCTGCCCGATCAACAACGGCGTGTTGGCCGTCACCGGTTGGGAGGCGGCCAACGCGGTCTACAAGGACACCGAGAACTACTCGTCCTGTGTCGCCGTAGCCGGGCCGTTCACGCCGCTCCCCTTCACGCCCGAAGGGGATGACATCTGCGCCCAACTCGAGGAACACCGCACCGAGATCCCGATGTACGAGCACATGGTGACGATGGACCCGCCCCATCACACCGATGCGCGCTCGCTACTGAGCCGGCTGTTGACGCCCAAGCGGCTCAAGGAGAACGAGGACTTCATGTGGCGCCTCGCCGACCGCCACATCGACGAGTTCATCGACGACGGCAAGTGCGAGTTCCTCGCCGCCTACGGCAGGCCGTTCTCGCTTCTGGTCGTGGCCGACCTGCTCGGTGTGCCCGAGGAGGACCACGAGGAGTTTCGCGAGGCGTTCGGCGTCCAGCGGCCGGGAACCAACATCGGCGGCCTCGACCACGAGCCGATCGCGGCGAACCCGCTCGAGTGGGCGGACGAGAAGTTCAGCCACTACATCGAGGATCGGCGCAAGAACCCGCGCGACGACGTGCTCACCGGCCTGGCCACCGCGCTCTACCCCGACGGCTCCACGCCCGAGGTGGTCGACGTCGTGCGCACCGCAACGTTCCTGTTCGGCGCGGGCCAGGAGACCACCGCCAAGCTGCTCAGCGCGGCGATGCGGGTACTCGGCGACCGGCCCGACATCCAACAGCAACTGCGCGACGATCGCAGCCTGATCCCGGTGTTCATCGAAGAGTGCCTGCGGATGGACAGCCCGGTGAAAAGCGTGTTCCGGATGGCGCGAAAGACCACCGAGCTCGGCAACACGCCCGTACCCGCGGGTACCACGGTGATGGTGAGTCCCGGTGCGGCGAACCGGGATCCGAACCGCTTCGAAAACCCGCACGAGTTCCAGCTGGATCGCAAGAACGTCCGCGAACACATCGCGTTCAGCCGCGGCATCCACTCCTGCCCGGGTGCGCCACTCGCGCGTGTCGAGGGCCGGGTGAGCATCGAGCGGATCCTCGACCGGTTGGACGACATCACGATCGACGAGGACAGGCACGGCCCGGCCGGGTCACGGGCCTACAACTACGAGCCGACGTTCATCCTGCGCGGGCTGACCGAGATCAACATCCGATTCACGCCTGCGAGTTGACTTTTCGGCACGCTCTTACAGGTCGCCGCGCTCCCAACGGCTCGCACCGTTGCGGGCGTTGCACGTGAGGAAGAGGCCGTCGGGCGCCTGGGCGACCTCACCGTCCAGCCCGCTGCAGAGGTCTCCTTCGTTTTTGATGCCGTGCATCTCCGGCGAGCGGAACCACCGGGGCTCATACCGCCGCGGGGACCCGCAGAACACGAGCCGACCCCAGTCGGTGACACCGAACGCATAGTAGGTGGGATTGTCGCAATAAGAGCCGAGAACGATGTTGGGTGCGATGCCCGGTGTGCAGTCGGGGTAGTTGCATTCGTCGGCGGCAGCAGGTGGAGTCCATGTCACCAAACCGACCGTCATGAGCCCGGCGAACGCCGCGATGAGTGGTCGCACAGGCAACATTCTCACACACCCGCGGAACCAAATTCTCGCTTTGGGAGAGCAGCACTTCAACCGACGATAGGCTGGTGACATGGGCGCACGGCACGTCATCGGAAGCGTTGTTGCAACGACCTCGATCGCGCTCGGGGCGCTGTGCGCCGCCCCACCGGCGCAGGCAGTGTCGCCCGACCTCAATGGGACCTATCAATCGATATCCAACGGCCAGTTCGCCAAGAGCAACGATGTGTTCAAGGACGAGCGAACGGTGGTCGAGACCTGGGACATCGCGACGACCTGCACGAGCCCCATCGAGTGCATCGGCGAGGTGAAGAGTTCCGGAGGCTGGACGGCTCCGATCACCTACGACGGCGACTTCTGGGTCATCAAGCGCGTCATCCCCAACTGGGAACCGTGTCCCGACGGGACTTTCGCCGAAGGCAGCCAGCAGTTTTTCATGTGGGGCATCGACCCCGTGAAAAATGAGCGGAGAATCGAATACACCGACCTGCTCATCGGCCGCAATCTCACGCAGTCGGCGTCGGGTTCGTGCGGCATGAACAAGCCCCTGCAGATCGAAATGCCTGTCCGGGTGGACAAGCTCTCGTCCTGACCGGCCTCGGGATTCTGCGTCAGACCGGTAAAAGGTCCTGCCACGACTTCGGGCTTCCGCCGGCGGCGAGGTTCTGCACCTGCTGCAACTCACCGTCGGGCGTCAGATACTTCCCCGTGCGGGGATCGTAGTGCGTGACCGCCACCGACGGTCCGCCAGTTGCATTGCCGTTGAAAGCACTTGGGGCCGCTGGGACGGCGCCGTCAGCGGCAGGTGCTGCAGCAGCACCGTCGGGCTGAGGCGCCGCAGGTAGCGGAACTCCGTTGAGCGAGTTGCCGGGCGGCGGTGCGGGCGGGACCTGCGCCGGGGCGACCGGTCCGGGCGCAGGCCCGGGTGGGGGTGCCCCCGGTGGCGGCGCGTCCGGCGCTGTTCCGGTCGGCGCAGCGTCCGGTGGCAGCGGGGTGCCCTGTATCGGGGCGTGGATGCGGTCGTTGAAGTCGACGCGGTCATCGGGGGGAATCCCCTGCGAGATCAGGTTCGGGTCGAAAGGATACGGCCCAAGGGAGTGCTCACGAATCGCCAAGGGAACGTATCCCTTTGGGTCGTTGCACAACTCGACGGTCGGCGCGCGCTTCCCGGGATGCTCCATGCAGGGGTAATTGCGCGCCCCGCGCACACTGATCGGCGAGTCCTGGGGCAGTTTGCAATACAGCCCGTCGGGGGTGTCGATGATCGACAGGTCCTCCGGTGATCGCCACTGCGACGGCGGGAGGTAGCCGACCGTGCACGCCGGCGGATCGGTGACGGTCAACGTGAAGTCGCCGAGCGGTAAGCCGTTGACGTTGTTCTTCGGGATGCCGAAGGCCTGCTCCATCGAGAACGCGGCCGGAAGAATCACCAGGAGTTGTTCGATGCCAGGGTTATAGGTGAGGAGAACTTGACCCAGGCTGGTGAGGTTGGCAAGCAGGATCGGCAGCGTCGGCTTCACCTGGTCCAGCAGCGAGCTGACTTCATGCGCGAAACCTGGCCCCTGTTGCAGTATCGCGCGGATCTGCGGGTCGTTCTGCGCGAGCTGCTGCGTCACGCCCGACAGGCTGCGCGCCCAGGTACGGATCGCGTCCACCGTTTCGGCCTGGGATTCCAGTAGGGGGCCGCTGTCGTCGATCAATGCCTTTGTCTGGTCGGAGACACCGTTGGCGTCTTTGGTGATCGTCGCGGCCGAGTCGACCAGAGACTGGAAATCGGGACCGGCCCCGTCGAATGCCTTGAACGTCTCGTCGAGAAGATCGGAGATCCTGTCCCTCGGGATGCTGCCCACCAGCGAGTTGAGCTGATCGAGCACCGGCCCGACCGCCTGCGGAATCGATGTGTTCTCCTGGGCGATCACCGAGCCGTTCTCCAGATACGGCCCGGAGTCGGTACGAGGACGCAAGTCGACATACTGCTCGCCCACCGCGGACACGCTGCGGACGTCGGCTTGGAGATCGGCGGGGATCTTGGGCGACGTGGCCAGGCTCAGCGTGGCTTCGGCGCCCTTGCCGGTCAGCTTGACGTCGGTGACCTTGCCGACCTGCACCCCCCGGTAGGTCACATTCGAGAAGCGGTAAAGACCGCCTGCCGCGGGCAGTTCCATCGTCACGGTGATACGTCCGATGTTCAGCAGGGTGGGCACTTGCATGTAGGTGAACAACATGACGGCCACACCGATGATCGACGCGATCGTGAAGATGATCAGCTGGTTGCGGACAAAGCGCGTCAGCATCAGCCACCTCCCTGAGGCGCGGGCGATACGTCGGGCGGTGCCCCTTCGGATACCGAGGATGTTGCCGCTTCCGGGCCATAGGGCCCTGCGAAGATCTGCGACGCCGGTGTTGCCGGAACGGCACCTGGAATCGTCGGCGGTGGCGATACCGGCAGCAGCGGTTCGGTGACCGGCGGCATCGTCTGGCCGGGAGCGGCCGCAGGCGCGGGTGGCGCCTCGGCCGGCGGTGGTGCCACCCCGACCGACATCGGAGCGTACGAGTACATGAGGTAGAAGGGGTCACCGGGAGCCGGAATCATCTTCGCGTCCTCGTCGCCCCACCTGGTCCCGAGAAACATCGTTCTCTTGAGCCGCGGATAGGTGAGGTCGAAGCTCGCGTACAGGTTGATGTAGTCCCCCCTGGTGATCTTGTCGGCGAAGGGCGGGCCGTACGGGAACGCCGTCGCGAAAATCAACGCGTTGAACAGGTCTGGACCGATGTCTGCAAGTGCTTTCAACACCGGATCCAGATTGCGCAGGTCGGCCACCAGGTCGTCGCCCGCATCGTTGACCAGTTGCGTTGCGGTATCGCTGAACTCCCCAAGCCGATTGAGCGCGGTGGTCAGCGTGGGCCGCTCTCTGGTCAGCACATCCAGCGCAGGCGGGATCTCCTTGAGCGCACGGTCGATCACTTCGCGTTGACCGGCAAAGGTGCCCGCCACCCGATTGAGTTGCCGGATGGTGGTGATGACGTCGTCGCGCTGCTGGTCGAGAACGCCGATGAAGTCGTCGATGCGAGTGAGCAATTCGCGAATCTGGGGTTCGCGGCCGGCCACTGCGACGCTGGCGTTGTGGATGATGTCGCCGATCTGCCCCAGACCACCCCCGTTGAGCACCGCCGAAAGCGACGAGAGCGTCCGTTCGGTTGTCGGATACGTCGCCGACTGGTTCAGCGGAATCGTGGCGCCGGGTTGCAGTCGGCCGCCGGGCTTTTCGCCGAGCGGAGGATTCAGCGCCAGGTGCATTGATCCCAGCAGGCTGGTCTGGCCCACCGTGGCCACCGCGTTGGCAGGAACGACCACGTCGGGTTTGACCGAGATCTCCACGTCGGCGTGCCAGTTGTCGACCTTCATCGGACCCACACTGCCGACCACGACGTCGTTGATCAGCACCGGCGAATTCGATTCGAGCGTCGCCACATTGGCGAGTTCGACGTGGTAGGTGGTGGCACCCGGACCCCGTCCCACCGCGCCGGGTAACGGCAGTGAGTTCAGCCCCTGGAAGGCACAGCCGGATAGAGACACCGCGAGACACGACCCGACAACGGCCAGTCGCTTGATGGGATGGGTCATGACGGCGGCCCTTCCGCAGGCAGGAGCGGTCCGGCGGGCGGCGGTGCCGCCTGGCCGGGTAGCAGCAGGTTGTCGACCGTGGGCGGCGGCCCCGCAGGCACATTCGAGACCACCATCGGCGGGCCGGGGATTGCCGCGCCGGGGAAGAGTGCCGGCGACGGCGGAATCGGAGCGTCGTTGCCCGGCGAATAGATTCCGGGCGGCCCCGGCGGAGCGCCCCAACCGGGGGGCGGTGGGATGTCGCCCGCGCCGGTATAGGCGGATACCGTCGGCGGGGGCTCGGGCGGGTCACCGGGACCGGCGCCGCCGGGAGCCAGTTTCGGATCCGTGTAGATGAGGCGGTCCGGGTTGATCGACGGCCGCAGGTAGGCGTTGATCGGCAACGGGATGTTGTTGATGTTCAGCAGGCGCAACACCGGACCCAGGTACTGCGCGCACAGTTTCGCCGTTTCCGGCGCGGTCGTGTTCGCGACCCCGCCGATCAGTCCGCAGAAGAAGTAGACCGGATTGGCGAAGTTGACCAGCGAGAACGCACCCGACACCGCCCCGCTGTTCGGGTAATAGATGTTCTCGAAGTTGGCGAGCGCGTTGGGCGCAATGTGGAGGATGTTCTCCAGCGACGTCTTGTTGTCGACAAGCACCTGGGTGACATCGGCCAGCCTGGCCACCTGCTCGGCGGTCGCGTCGCGGGTGCCCGAGACGAAGCGCTGCACTTCGCCGATCGCCACCGAGAGATTCGACAGCGCCGCATCCAGATCGGACCTGCTGTCGTTGACGACGCTGGTGAGGCTGGCGAGCCTGTTCTCGAACAGCACGATCTGCTCTTTGCTGTCACGGAGCGCGGTCACGAAGATCTGCAGGTTCTTGATGATGTCGGTGATGTTTCCACTGCCTTCGGCGAAAATCCTTGCCGCACCGGAAAGCTGGGCAAGCGTCTGCCGGAGCTTGTCTCCGTTGCCGCCGAGCGCATTCGCCGAGCTGTCGATGAACCGGGAGATCGAGGTGTCCGAAACGCCGGTGCCCGGCTTGGGCCCGAGTTCAGAAGCCAAGCGCATCAACTGGTCTTTGACCTCGTCCCATTCGACGGGGACCGCGGTTCGATCGGCGGGGATGACCCCGCCGTCACCCATCGTCGGTCCGCCCCCCTTCCGATAGGCCGGCGTGAGCTGGACATAGCGGGCGGCGACCAGGTTCTGCGCGACGATGACGGCCTTCGCATCGGCCGGGATCGACACGCCGTGGTCGACTTTCAGCGTCATCTTCGTCTGGGTGCCGTCGGGCTTGATCGAGTCGATAGTGCCCACCTTGACGCCGGACACCCGAACCTCGTCACCGGCGTAGATCGCCGTCGCGGTCGGGAAATAGGCGGTGATGGTGGTCGGCCCGAAGAATGCCTGCCGAACAAGGACGACGGTGCCGGCCACCAGCGCCACGGCCAACGCGACCGCAGCGACCGCCGTCAACGCTCTACGGTTGCGGTTCACCGGGGTCTCCATCGTCAGGAAGGTCTCCCGGTTGCGGAATACCGTTGACCGGGAATGGTAGCTCCGCCCGCGGCCCCGCATTGTCCGGCGGCTGACCGGCGTTCACCCCGCGCCGGAAGCCGAACGCGTAGTCGAGGAACGGCTGCAGAATCTGAGCGGGCATGATGTTCGGGACCAGCGCGTTGTAGTAGGCGCCGTTGGACACGATCTCGCCCTGCGTCACCAAGTACTTCTTGGTTCCGGGCAGCATCTTGTTGAGATTGTCTCGGTTCTTCTGTAACACGGCGAGGACCGAGTTCAGGTTGTCCAGCGCCGGTTTCAGTTCCTTCTCGTTGTCGGCGACCACGCCGGTCAACTCTTTGGACACCGCCGAAATGCTCGCGAGCAGGTTGGTGATCGCATACTTTCGGTCGTTCAGAACGCCGACCAGGTCATTGGCATTGAGGATCAGCGTATTCACTTGCGCGCTGCGTTCGGACAGGATGCCGGTCACGTCACCGGCGGTCTTCAGCAGCTCTGCCAGGCTTTCGTTGCGGCTGTTCAATGACTTCGACAGCCGCGAGAGCCCGTCGAACGTCGGGCCGAGTTGCGGCGCAATCTGGTCGAGGGTCGCCGACAGTGTGTCCAGCGATTCGTTCAACGATGCGGTGTCGGTGCCTGCGGTGTTCGTGGTGAGCTCGCTGACCGCATCTGTCAGCGAATAGGGCGACGTGGTCCTGGTGATCGGTATGACCGCGTTGGGTGACAGCGTGCCGCTGCCCGCCGATTCCAACGCGAGCACCCGCTCGCCCAACAGGGTGCCGGTTCGGATGTGCGCCGTGGTGTCACTGCCGAGCGCGTACTTGCCGCTGACGGTGAACCCGACGAGTGCGTCGCCGTTGTCGAGTTTGATCGACGACACGGATCCGACCTTGATCCCCGATACCGTCACGTCGTTGCCTTCGACCAGGCCGCCGGCCTCGGAGAACAGTGCGCTGTAGCGCAGCGATGTCGCCCACGAGACCAGCCGTTCGGGCTGCAACCCGACGGTGATGATCAGGATGGCAAGGATGACGCCGATGATGCCTGCCCGCACGAGCTTCGAGCCGTGGTACTTGAGCACTACTCCGCGCACCTCCCCTGGGTCTGCTTGATCCACGGGAACACGACCGTGCGGCCCTCGAAATCGCTGGCCCGGAAGGTGATCCCGCAGATGTAGTAGGGGAAGAAGGCGCCGTAGGAACCCACTCGCGCGAGCTTGGCGTAGATGGCGGGCAGGCGTTGAAGCGTGGCGTCGAGGCGCGGGTTGTCACTCGCGAGAATCGGGGCCAGCCGGTTGAGTTGGTCGACCGTGCCGTTCAACGGCTCGCGCGCCCGGCCCAAAAGGTCCGCCAGCGAGGTGGTTCCGTTGTTCAGCGACTCGATCGCCGTCCCGATGGGATCGCGGTCCTGCGAGAGTCCGGTGACCAGGTTCTCGAGCCGCTCGACCGCGCCGGAGAATTGATCTCCGTCTTTGTCGAGCGTGTCGAGCACCGTCTTGAGTTGGTCGATCAGCTGCTCCACGACCTGGTTGTTGTCGGCGAGCGAGTTCGTGAACGACGACGTCTTCGACAACAGCGAGTCCAGCGTGCCGCCTTGGCCCTGCAGGATCTCGACCAACGATCTGGTGAACGTGTTGACATCCTGTGGGTTCAGGCCCCTTATAACGGGTTTCAGGCCGCCGAGCAAGAGATCGAGGTCGAGTGCGGGCGCTGTCCGGTCGATCGGTATCTGCCCGCCTACGGCGAGGAGCTTCGTCGACCCCGGCGCGTCCAGGAGTTCGAGGAAGCGATCGCCGACCAGGTTGAGGTAGCGGATCGCGGCCTTGGTGCCCGTCGTCAACTTGACGTCGCGATCGGCGTCGAATTTGACGAGGACCTTTCTGTCTGCCAGCAATTCGACGTCTTTCACGGTGCCGACGCGGATGCCTGCGACCCGCACGCTGTCACCGGACTTGAGCCGCGACGCATCGGCGAAGACGGCGGAATACCCGTTGGTGGCACCGGTTCTCGTCTCCGCGAAGATGAAGAACAGGAACGCGGTCAGCACCATCATCACCACCCCGAAGGCGGTGAATTTGAGGAGTGTCCGGGTCGATCGGCTCATCCTGGCATTCCAACCTGTGCGGTGTTGCGCGGCGGTCCGTCGAGCGGTCCGAACAACCAGTTCTTGAGACCCTCGGAGTTCAGCAGGATGCCCTGGTTGCCGTACTGCGCGGGATTCGAGCCGACGTCACCGACGACGAACGGGCTCCTGAAGCCCGGCGGAACCTCGGGCAGACCCAGCTCTTTGCAGAGATCGCGCCCACCGGTCGTGGCAGCGACCTTCGGCAGGTCCCGCGGGTAGCGATACCGCTCGGTGCCGAGGGTGACACCGGCGCTGAGCAGAATTCCCGGGGACTGCTGTTGCGAGACCGTGAGAGGCACTAGGCCGCCGATGCCGCAGGTGATCTGTTTGTCGTATTTGGCCAGCAGGGCTGTGGTCGGCACGAGGACGTGCAGCAGATCCGTCAGAGCCTGCCGGTTGCCGCCGACGACCTCGTTGCCGGCTTGCGCCAGACCGATTGCGCTGACGAGGAATTCATCGAGATTCTGCTGCTGATCGACAATGGAATCGCTCACCGCGATGGTGCTCTCGATCGTCGACATCAAATCCGGCGCCGCATCGCCGTACGCATTGAACGTCGGCGCAGCGGCGGCGATGTCACGCGAGACATTGGGCAGGCTGGAGTTGATCTTGCCGAGCAGGGCGTTGAGATCGGTCAACGTCTGGCCGAACTTCTCGCCGCGGCCGTTGAAGGCCGACGAGATCGCTCCCAGCGTCTCGTTCAACTTGGCCGGGTCGATCTTGTCGAGCACTGTGACCAGTTGCTGAAACACCGTGTTGATCTCGACGGTCACACGCTGACTCTGGATCACCTGGCCGGGGCGTAACGCCTGCGGCGACGGATCCGGCGGCGGGTTCAGCTGAACGTACTTCGCACCGAACACGGTGTTCGAAGTGATGTCGACGAGAACGTTCGAGGGAATCAGCGACATCTGTGACGGTTCCATGGCCAGATGCAGCGCCGCAGTCCCGTCCGGCCGCTCCTCGATGTTCTCGACCGTGCCGACCTGCACGCCGCGCATCTTCACCTTGGCGTCTTTGTCCATCACCAGACCGGCACGATCCGAGATCACGGTCACCGGAAGCGAGTTGGTGAAGGTGCCGCGGAAGAGTGCGATGGCCAGGGCAATGATCAGCACTATCGCCAGCACAAGGCCCAAGCCCGCCAGCGGACGCACCGCATTGCTTTTCATCACTCTCCTAGCCCGACAGGTTGAAGTTGCCGTTGGACCCGTACACCGACAGCGACACCAGCAGCGTCACCGTCACCACGACCACCAGCGAGGTACGCACGGCGTTGCCCACCGCCACGCCGACACCCGACGGGCCGCCCGAGGCGAAGTAGCCGTAGTAGGTGTGCACCAACAGGATCGCGATGGCCATCAGGATCGCCTGCAGAAACGACCACAACAGATCGATCGGGTTGAGGAACGTGTCGAAGTAGTGCGAATACAACCCACTGGACTGACCCAGCAGAAACACCGTGGTGAACTGACTGGCCAGAAACGACATGATGACCGCGATCGCATACAACGGCGTGATAGCAGTCATCCCGGCCACGATCCGAGTCGACACCAGATATTCCACCGAACGGATCGCCATCGTCTCCAGCGCATCGACCTCCTCATTGATGCGCATCGCGCCCAACTGGGCGGTCACCCCGGCACCGAACGTCGCCGCCAACCCGATCCCCGCCACCACCGGCGCGGCGATACGCACATTGATGAACGCCGACAAGAACCCGGTCAACGCCTCGATACCGATGTTGCCCAGCGAGCTGTAACCCTGGATCGCCAGCACCCCACCGGTGGCCAACGTGAGGAACCCCACGATCACCACCGTGCCGCCGATCATCGCCAACGTGCCCGCACCCATGCTGATCTCGGCGATCAGACGAATGATCTCCTTGCGGTAATGCACCGCCGCATGAGGCACACCCCGAATCGCCTTGCCGAAGAACAGGACTTGATCACCGATGCGGCCGAAGAAGTCGATCGGACGCCGCGCCTGCGCAAAGGCGCGCGGATAGACGGCCCTCAATGTCATCGCGCTAACCCGTCGTCAGCCTGATGCCGATGGCCGTGACGACCACGTTGATCACGAACAACGCCATGAACGCGTACACCACGGTCTCGTTGACCGCATTGCCGACGGCCTTGGCGCCACCACCGGTGATCGTCAGGCCGCGGTAACACGCCACCAACCCCGCGATCAGACCGAACAACAACGCTTTCACACACGAGATGATCACCTCGGGCACACCGGTCAACAGCGTGATCCCCGCGGCGAAAGCACCGGGGTTGACACCCTGGATGAGCACCGAGAAGACGTAGCCGCCGAGGATTCCGATGATCACCACCAAGCTGTTCAGCAGGAATGCGACCAGACCTGCAGCGAGCATTCGTGGAGTGACCAGCCGTTGCACCGGGTTGATGCCGAGCACCTCCATCGCCTCGATCTCCTCGCGGATCGTTCGCGAACCGAGGTCGGCGCACATCGCCGTCGCACCCGCACCCGCCACGATCAACACCGTCACCAGCGGACCGAGCTGAGTCACCGCACCAAAGGCGGCCCCGGCACCCGACAGGTCGGCGGCACCGAGTTCGCGCAGCAGGATGTTGAGCGTGAAGCTCACCAGCGTCGTGAACGGGATCGCGACCAACAGCGTCGGCAACATGGACACCCGTGCCACGAACCACGCCTGCTCCAGGAACTCGCGCCACTGAAACGGCCGGCGAAAGGTGAACATCGCCGCGTCGGCTCCCATGGCGAACAGCCCGCCCACGGCTTGCATCGGCCCGGACAGGCTCTTGCCCAGTGAGACGCCGGTGGGCCATCTATCCGCCATGGGTGACCCCCGTCGCAGTCAAGCCGCCGCTCGTGTCCACAGGCAATTCCCCGCCGATCGAAAGGTCCTCGGCTTCGACGATTTTGCAGCCCCCGCTCTGTTCGGCGAATCCTCGCTCTTCATAGCTGATTGCATCAGTGCGCGTCGAGAAATCGAGAACTTCAACCACATCGATACGACGATGAGACGTTGCTGTCCCCGATGTCGCGCGCGCGGCGCGCCCGAGGGCGACGTGGTCGTGGGGCATGGAGTCCTTCGCGATCTAGGTGACGGCGCCGGCCGTCTTGAGTTCGATGATGCGGTCCCAATCCAAGCCGAGCTCGAGCAAGATCTCGTCGGTTTGCTCGGCGAACGCAGGCGCCGGGCCGGATCGAGGAGGAGTGACATCAAACTGCACCGGATTGGCCACCAATTCAAGTTCACCCGCCTGGACGAGGTACTCGTTGGCGCGAATCTGGGCGTCCTCGACGGCCTGCAAGGTGTCCTGCACGGGCGCCCATGGACCGAGCAGTGTCGCGAACCGTTCGCTCCACTCCGGCAGCGTCCGCTTCTTCATGGCTTCGGTCAGGATCTCGTTGGCCACAGCGGTGTTCTCGGCGATCGACTCCGCGGTCGCGAAGCGTGGATCGTCGGCGAGTTCGTCGAGGTCCATGTGCTGACACACGTCGGCCCAGAACTTTGTCGGCTGCATCATGACGAACGAGATGTAGCGGTCATCGGCTGTGGGGTACAGCCCGACAAGCGGATTGAAGGGCGAACCCTGCACACCGGGCGGAAAGGCCTCCATGCGCTCACCGAGGTGTTTGGTGAGCGCGACGGTGTGTCCCAACGCCCAGAAGCCACTGCCGAGCAAGGAGACGTCGACGACTGACGGCTCGCCGGTGCGCTCCCGCTTCAGCAGCGCTGCCGCGATGCCGCCCGCGAGGTTCGTGCCACTGATGGTGTCGCCGTAGGCCGGCCCCGGCGGCCCGATCATCCCGGGCATGTCGGGCGGGGTGATGGTGCGAGCGGTGCCCGCCCGGCACCAGAACGCGGTCATGTCGTAGCCGCCCTTGACCGACTCTTCACCGCGCGGTCCTAGAGCACTTCCACGTGCGTAGACGATGTTCGGGTTCACGGCACGGATGTCGTCGACATCGATGCCGAACTTCTGGCGGTGGCCGGGCAGGAAGCTGGTCAGGAAGACGTCCGCCCGCTTGGCGAGTTCCAGCAGCACCTCTCTGCCTTCGGGCACCGACATGTCCAGGCCGATGCTTCTCTTGTTGCGGTTGGCGTGTTCGATGTTCGGGTTGGGATCACCCTCCACGCGCAGCAGTCCGGTCTGGCGTAGTCCGCGCTGCGGGTCACCGGTGACGGCATGTTCCACCTTGATGACGTCGGCGCCCCATTCGGTCAGCACCGCGCCCGCCGACGGCACGAAGCCATACATCGCGACCTCGAGGACGCGGATACCCTCCAATGGTCTGCTCATTCGGGTCGACTCCCCGCTCGCTCCGGTCCTCGCTTCGCTGCGATCCTCACTCGCGTCCGTCTCCCGCTCATCTACTTCACCACCGTCGCGATCGTCTTGCGTTCCAGGAACTCCTCGAGTCCCGCGACGCCCATCTCCCTGCCGATGCCCGACTGCTTGTAGCCGCCGAAGGGGCTGTCGGGTCCGAAGAACATGCCGCCGTTGACCGACAGCGTGCCGGTCCGGATGCGGCGCGCCACGGCCAATGCACGCTCCTCGCTGCCGAACACCGCACCCGACAGCCCGTAGATGGAGTTGTTGGCAATGCGCACTGCGTCGTCGTCGTCGGAGTAGCGGATCACGGCAAGAACCGGGCCGAACACCTCGTGCTGGGCGATCTCGCTGTCCGGATCGACGTCGGTGAGAAGGGTCGGCTTGTAGAAGTAGCCGGGGTTCACCTTCTCACCGCCGGTGACCAGCGTCGCGCCGTCCTCGACGGCCCGCCGCACCATGCCGTCGACCTTGTCGCGCTGCTTCTCGCTGATCAACGGACCGGTGTAGATGCCGTCATCGGCGGGGTTGCCGTAGTTGACCAGTTCGAAGTTGGCCTTCAGCTTTTCGACGATCTCGTCGTGATGCTTGTCCGGCACCAGGATTCGCGTCGTGATCGCACAGCCCTGACCGGAATGGCTGGCCCCGGCGAACGCGGTGAACAATGCGGCGGTGTCGAAGTCGGCATCGTCGAGCACGATCGCGGCCGACTTTCCGCCGAGCTCGAGGAAGACGCGCTTGCAGGTCTCGCTGGCGGCGGCCATGATCGCCCGGCCCGTCGGGGTGGAGCCGGTGAAGGTGATCATGTCGACATCAGGGCTCGTGGTCAGCGCGATGCCGACCTGCGGGTCGGTCCCGGAGAGCACGTTGACGACCCCGGCGGGGATGCCGGTGTGTCCGGCGATGAGCTCGCCGAGCGCGAGCGTGATCAGCGGTGTGTCCGGCGCGCCTTTGAGGACGACCGTGCATCCGGCGGCCAGTGCGGGCGCGAGCTTGGCCAGCGCGAGTTGGGTCGGATAGTTGTACGCGATGATCGCCGCCACCACGCCTGCGGGCTCCTTCTCCACCCAGCGGTGGTGGGTCATGCCGTGGCTTTCGATGGTTCCGAGATCCTCGGTGAGCGAATAGGTCTTCAGCAGGTCGGCATAGTAGCCGACGATCGCGATCGGGGCGTCCAACTGCGCGCCCGCGCACATGGCCTGGGTGGCGCCCACTTCGGCGATGGTGAGCGCGGCGAGGTGGTCGCGGTGTTCGATCAGGACGCGGTGCAACTGATCGAGACACTGGATCCGACGTTCGGTGTTCGTGGCCCAGTCGGTGGTGTCGAACGCCCCCCGGGCCGCCGCCACCGCCGCTTCGGCGTCGGCGACCGTGGCGTCGGGAGCGCGCCCGACGACCTCCTCGGTGGCGGGGTTGATGGAGGGATACGTCCGCGACGTCTCGACCAAGGTGCCGCCGATGAGCATCCGCCGGTCGGCGTCGCCCCGCGTGGTGTCCGTCGAGATCGTTGACGCTTCCGTCATCCACCCTCCTCAGCAAAGTCCAGTGTGATGGAAACTACGTTCTCATCCTGGGCGAATCATACATTCGCACCATGAGAACTCAAGACGATGAAGATGGCCTAGTCATGTGCCCTGATGACGGCATTCGCGACGGAAACGATGCGACAATCGGCCCCGGTTTGTCTTGCGATACGGCAGAATGCGAGAGTACGGTTCTCCTAATCGGAAAGGTTGATTCTTGATGGTAGCGACGGACGTGGCCCGGTGAAGACCGCGGTCGTCACCGGCGGGGGGTCCGGCATCGGCTTGGCGGTCGCCAACCGACTGCGTTCTGACGGCTATCACGTCGCCACACTCGACCTCGTCGCGTCCGACGAGAAGTTCGCCCACGTCGCCGACGTCACCGACCGCACAGCCGTCGATGCCGCGCTGGAGACCGTCCGCGAGCAACTCGGTCCGATCACGATTCTGGTGAACGCGGCGGGCATGGAGCGATTCAAGCGGTTCACCGATCTGACGTTCGCGGATTTCCAGCGCGTCATCGACGTCAACCTCAACGGGGTGTTCCACTGTGTACAGGCCGTGTTGCCGGACATGGTCGAGGCCGGTTGGGGGCGCATCGTCAACATCTCGTCGTCGAGCGCCCAGTCCGGCCAGCCGTACATGTCCGCCTACGTCGCGGCGAAGTCGGCGGTGAACGGGCTGACGAAGTCGCTTGCCCTCGAGTACGGGCCGATGGGCATCACCGTCAACGCCGTGCCGCCGGGGTTCATCGACACCCCGATGCTCCGCAAGTCCGAGGAGCGGGGCCTGCTCGGCGGCACCGTCGAGGAGCACATCGATCGCACGCCGGTGCGCCGGGTCGGTCGACCGGAGGACATCGCCGCGGCGTGCTCGTTTCTCATCTCCGATGAGGCCGGCTACATCACCGGTCAGATTCTCGGCGTCAACGGCGGGCGCAACACCTAGCGAAGCAATCGGGAGGACACCATGAAGGTTTTCGTCGACGCGGAGCGCTGCCAGGGTCACACGCTGTGCT
Source organism: Actinomycetes bacterium (assembly GCA_023415515.1). Taxonomy (GTDB): domain Bacteria; phylum Actinomycetota; class Actinomycetes; order Mycobacteriales; family Mycobacteriaceae; genus Mycobacterium. The sequence continues at coordinate 34,108 of JAEZKH010000489.1, read as the reverse complement.
CGATGATCGCGCCGGATTCCTTCGAGCTCAGCGACATCGACGGCACGGCGTCTCCGGTGAACGAAACGGTGCCCGCCGACCAGGAAGACCTGGTGCGCGAGGCCGCGCAGTCGTGCCCGGAGCAGGCCATCTCGATCGAGGAGTGACGACGTGACCGTCGACGACATCAACACCGCCGGCAGCCGCCGCAAGAGGAATCGGTACGACTTCGATCGGCACACCCCCGATTACCGGCTGCGGTTCGAGCAGATAACCGAAGAGATGCATGCCAACTGCCCGATCGCATGGTCGGAGACCTACGGCGGGCACTGGGTGGCCGCGGGCAGCAAGGAGGTGTTCGAGCTGGCCCGGTGCCCCGCGGTGTCCAACGACCACGACATCAACAACGAACGGAAGGGTTACCAGGGCATCACGATCCCCAAGGCGCAGCGCGCGACGGTCGTGCGCGGGGGCATCCTCGAGATGGACGAGCCCGAACACAGCGTCTACCGCGGCGCGCTCAACCCCTATCTCTCCCCCGCCGCGGTCAAGCGGTGGCAACCGTTCGTCGACGAGATCACAAGGGCCGCACTCGACGAGAAGATCGAGTCGGGCCACATCGACTTCGTCGACGACCTCGCCAACATCGTGCCCGCAGTACTCACGCTGGCGATGATGGGCATCGAGCTGCAGAAGTGGCCGGTCTACAGCGAGCCTGCGCACCTGTCGGTGTCAACGCCGGAGCACTCCCCCGACGCGCCACGCGTGGCCGAGATGAACCGGCAGATGGGCATCGACATGATCAACACCATGATGGAGGTACGGGAGAAACCGCGACCGGGACTCATCGATGCGCTGTTGCGGCTGCGAATCGACGGCGAGCCGGCGCCCGAGCTGGAAATCCTCGGCAATCTCGGGTTGATCATCGGCGGCGGCTTCGACACGACGACCGCGCTCACGGCCCACTCGCTGGAATGGCTGTCGGACAATCCGGACCAGCGCGAACTGCTCAGTCGCGAGCGCGAGACCTTGCTGAACCCGGCCACCGAAGAGTTCCTGCGCTACTTCACGCCCGCACCCGGAGACGGCCGCACGTTCTCCGAAGACACCGAGTTCGACGGCACCCACTTCAAAGAGGGTGAGCGGCTGTGGATTTCGTGGGCGATGGCGAACCGTGACCGATCGGTGTTCGAAAGGCCGAACGAAATCATCATGGATCGCAAGGGCAACCGCCACTTCAGCTTCGGCATCGGCGTGCACCGCTGTGTCGGGTCCAACGTGGCCCGCACGGTCTTCAAGTCGATGCTGACGGCCGTTCTCGACCGCATGCCGGACTACAGGTGTGACCCCGAGGGCACCGTGCACTACGAAACCATCGGGGTCATCCAGGGGATGAAGCACCTGCCTGCGACCTTCACTCCCAGTGCGCGACTGGGCCCCGGCCTGGCGGAGACCCTCGAGAAGCTGCAGCGCATCTGTGTGGAGCAGGAGCTGGCACGGCCGATCACGGAGCGGAAGGAAGCCGCCATTGTCGACTGAACGAGGGTTGCAAGATGTGTTCAGGTGATTTGATAGGCAGCCAGCCAGGTTGCGACACAAGGGAGGGACGATCGTGAAACGTCTGAGTGCCGCGGCAGTGGCGATCGCGTTCGTTCTCGGCGCGTTCACGTCCGCCCCGCCGGCGCGGGCGCATATGAACCTGGGCAATTACGACCTCCTCACCAACCGGTACGACCTGGCGTCGTGGGTGTGGTGGGTGTCGACGTGCATCCCGGAGAAGTCACCGGACTGCCTCGACATCAACGGCATCGCGCGGCGGAAGTTCTACTACGAGTACGGCGGTAAGGCACGCCTCGACGGTGACACCTACACCTTGGTGGTCGACGTCCCCGACGGCCTCCGGTGCCCCGGCCAGAACCTGCCGACCCGTGACACCTACACGTGGAATCAGATCACGCTCGCCGGGGAGATCAACTCCGTCTACGACGTGGGCTGCTTCGGCGGCCCTCCCGGCACCCAGTTCTGGACCTTTGCGCTGCAGCGGTTGTAGCGCTAGTAGCCCGGCGGCGCAGTGAACCCGCCCAGCAGATCCTCGACCAGCCTCCCGACGGCCAACGTGGTGCGGTCTGCCAAGTAGGGACCGACGATCTGGAGCCCGACAGGCAGACCCGATGCGGTGAGCCCGACCGGCACGACGGTCGCCGGCAGATGCGCCACCGTCGCCAGCGCGATCCACGCCATCAGATCGGTGTACGGTCGCACTCCGCCGTCGACGGCGATCACCCGTTCGGTAAACGGCTCGCTGTGGTCGTGCGGGATCGCCGCCACCATCGCCACCGGCATCACCAGCGCGTCCACGTCGGCGAAGAATTCGGCCATCAGCGCTCGCAACTGCTCGCGGTTCTCGTTGGCGAACACCCAGTCCCGGAAGCGCTGGGTGGCGAAGCGCGCGGTCCGGGCCAGCGGCCCGTCGTCGTCGGCGGGCAGGGAGTCCGCCAGCTTCGCCAGCTTGTCGAAAGAGCGCTTACCCGTTGTTGACAGCAGGATCGGATAGAGGAACTGCTGATAGAGGCGAAGCACATCCGGCATGTCGACCGCGGGCGGCACATCGACGACGCGCGCGCCGCCGGCCCGCAGCGCGTCGGCCGCCGCCGCGAGCACCGTCGCCACTTCGGCGTCGACGGGATAAGCCGGATCGTCGAGCCACAGTGCCAACCGCAGGTCGACCGGTTCGGTCCCACGGGCGGGCGGCAGTTCGAGCCGCCAACCGGCCGCCGCATGACCCGCGGCGCCCGCGATGACCTCAAGCGCGACCTCGAGATCTCTGACGCTGCGTGCCAGCGGGCCCGCGACAACGAGGTCGGTGGTCGCCAACGCGCCGGGCGCGGGCGGAAGATGTCCGGCCATCGGCACGATGCCCCACGTCGGCTTGTGCCCGCAGACGCCGCACCAGCTCGACGGGAATCGGATCGAACCGCCGATGTCGCTGCCCAGCTCGAAGGCCGTCATCCCGGTCGCGACCGCCGCAGCAGCGCCTCCGGACGACCCGCCGGTGGAGCGAGCGGTATTCCACGGGTTGTTGCTCGTGCCGAAGATCGCGTTGTACGTCTGCCAGTCTCCGGCCAACGCCGGGATATTGGTTTTACCGAAGATCACGGCCCCGGCGTCGCGCAGCCGCCGCACCGCTTCCGCGTCGTGCCCCGGAACGTGATCCCATGCCGGCAGCCCACAGGTGGTTCGCATGCCCGCGGTCAGGTAGGTGTCCTTGACCGTCATCGGCAGCCCGTGCAACGGCCCCACGTGCTCGCCGCGCGCCAGCGCCGCGTCCGCAGCGTCGGCTGTGCGACGTGCGCCGTCGGGGTCCAGCGTGACCACGGCGGTCAGCGGCGGATTGAGCGCATCCACGCGGGCGAGATAGAGCTCCAACAACTCGCGGCTGGACACGTCGCGCCGACGAACGGCTTCGGCCAAAACATGGGCGGGCTGAAGTGCGATGTCGGACATGCCAAAGCCCTGTGGCTAGGCGTAGGCCAGCAGCAGGTCCACCGTACCTGCCGTGATGGGGGTCGGGCTGCCGCAAGCCGGCCCGTCGGAGGAACCGACGATCGTTCCACGGAGCGTCTGCGGATCCACCGACAGCACCAGTGTGCCGCTGGCCCATGTGCCGTTCTTGCAGTCGACCGCCTCTTGGCTGTGGGTTGAGCCGGTCCACTGACCGCCCACCAAATGCGTCTGCCACGTGAGGTTGTTGTCACCGACCACTTGTCGGCAGCCGGGCCCACAGGAGCTGACGGCCCACATTTTGTCAGCAGGCCCTGAATGCTGGGCAGGCGCGAGTCCAGCGCTTCGAATAACCGAGTACAGGCCATCGACGAAAGTATCGGCGTAGGCCGGCGCCACTCCCGTCACCACGGCCGATGCCGCCACACCCGTCACCACGGCCGATGCCGCGATCCTGCCGATCTTCATGCTGCCCCCTCAAGGCCCCCGCTCATTGTCCGCGTCCGCGTTCGCGGCGGTGGAAGATTGGCAAGATTTCCGCCGTGTGCTGAATGCGCGTCCCTCGGATTGCCCCCGGCGCTGCGTCGAAAGGTCCGCGCCCGGTTTTTAAGCAAAGAGTACAAACAGCCCGAACACGTTCCGGCACTGCAAGACTGGGCCATGTGGCGCTAAGTGCAGGCAGCGACGTCGGATCCCCGAGGGGGCGCCGTGCATCGAGGTCGACCTGATCGACGTCAATTCATCGACTAGTGAAACGGACACATAGAGGGAGACGCGCATGCCGGAATACGACTACGAAGAGATGAAGAAGGAAGCCGAACAGTACATCAAGTTCGAGAAGGACAAGAAGAACCGCATCGCCTACATCACGTTGGACCGGCCCGACGCGCAGAACTCCACCACGCTGGGTATGCGGCAGAACTACGCCGATCTGATTCACAAGTGCAACGTCGACGACGACGTCAAGGTTGTCGTGATCCGCGGTGAGGGTGAGGATTTCGGCAGCGGCGGGGATCTGCCCGAGCAACGCGAAATGCTCGAGAACCCGGGCATGCCGCTGCTGCACGAGCTTGCAGTCAATGACGACGACGTGAAGTATCCACCCGGCGGCTCGTATCGGTACCTGTCGACGGTCACCGACTTCTACGCCAAAGCGCGGGCAGGTAACCGACCGCTTCAGGAGCTACGCAAGATCAGCATCATCGAGGCCAAGGGTTACTGCTACGGCTGGCATTTCTATCAGGCGGGCGATGCCGACCTCGTGATCTCCTCCGACGACGCGCTGTTCGGCCATCCGGCGTTCCGCTACGTCGGCTGGGGCCCGCGGCTGTGGTGGTGGGCAGAGACCATGGGATTGCGCAAGTTCTCCGAAATGCTCTTCACCGGACGCCCTTTCAGCGCCAAGGAGATGTACGAGTGCGGGTTCATCAACAGCGTGGTGCCGCGCGATCAACTCGAGAAGGAAACCGAGAAGTACGCGTTGGCGTGCTCGAAGACACGGCCCACCGACACCGTGGCGGTGCAGAAGACCTTCCTCGAGCTCTACAAGCAACACAAGGGTGAGTACTTCGGCAGCCTGCTGACCGGCATGGTGGAGGGCATGCTGCCGATGATCCAGAACGATCAGCACAACGAGGTCGATCTCACCGAGGGCACGTTCGAGAAGGGCCTGAACAACGTGGTGAAGGACAACGACATGAACTTCCCGCCGGAGTGGCGGCTCAGTCGTTCGGGCCGCAATAAACCCTGACGTGGCTACTGACCCAGCCCCGGTGGCAGGTCGGTGCCCGGCGGTGGCGCGGTGCCCGGCAGCGGCTCGCCCAGCTGCTCCTGCGGCATCTGCCCCAGCAGCCCGCCCCGCAGCATTCCCGCGCGATACATGTCGATGTAGCGGCCGAGCCACGTCCTGGCGTCGGTGTCCGCGCTCTCCTGGCCCGGCGCGACACCGAACTGCTGGCCCTGACCGGGCGCCGAGGGCACCAGGTTCTGCTGCGGCCCGTAGGCGTTGTTGAACGCCCGCAGGTTCGGTGGCGTCCCCGGTCCGGCACCGGGCGCCGACGGCACGGGGTTCTGACCGAGGACGGTGTTTTCGTCGAGTCCGGGTATCGGTGCCCCCGGCTCAGGCGGCGGACCGGGATCGGCGCCCGCGATCGACTGACCGACCGTCACCGCCGTCGCCGTTGCAACCGTGAGAGCCGCAGACACGGTGAGCCCTTTGGCTTTTCGCCACGACACGACGTCACACAGCCTTTGTCACGCCGTAGTACGCCACCACGTCGTCGGTGTCGGTTGTCGAACTCGTCAGGGTGGCGTACGACCGCAGGAACGACTGCCCGACGCACCCATCGACCTTGATGTGGGTGTCTTTCAACGTCACGCGCACCGGCGCCGCCTTGAAGGATTTCTTGTCGACGGTCACATTGGACACCGTGCCGGGTTTGGGGTGGATCTCGAGGATGCCGGTGATCGGGAAGTTGACGCCGGTCGGCACGACTCCGCCCGTGATCGACGAGCCAGATGTGCCGATGCCCACCGAGCCGATGAGCCGCACCTGTCCCAATTCGATGCCGCACCCGATCTGATATCCAGCCTCCAGCGTTCCGCCGTTGAGCGTGGTGCTGCCGTGACCCGAGACCGCACCCGTGAAGGTGCCGCCGACGAGATAGTCCCGCGACGAGACGGCCGTCGTCAGCGGAGCGATCGGAAGCTCCGTCTCGTCGGAGGCCGTGACCGTGAGCACCCACCCGTCCGGTGTCGTCACAACGCCGGGGTCGGCCGACGCCACCATCCCCGTGTCGGGCGGCGGTGCTGGATCCTCGGGTACCGGATCGGCCAGCGCGAGCGGGGGGTCGCCGATGGCGGCCATCAGGCAGAGGGCAAGGACGCTGAAGCGCTTCAACATGACATTCTCTCGTTCGATCTGCATTCGTCGTGGCATTGGAATCAGACGGTCTTGGTGACGCCGATATAGGTGATGACGTCGTCGGTGTTGTCGGTCGAGCTCGTCAGCGTGGCGTACGAGCGGATGAACGACTGTCCCGCGCACTGATCGGTCTTGATGCGGACTCCGGTGACCGTGATGCGGGTTTCCTCGCCCTTGAACGACTTCTTGTCGATCGGGACCGAGGTCACCGTGCCGGGCTTCAAGTACACCTTGCCCTGGATGCTGGCGTTGAATCCGCCGGTTGCGTTGCCCGTGAACGGAATCGCGATGCCGGGAGTGAATCCCACGGACGGGTTGACCTCGGTCTCGTCGGAGATGATGCCGCAGCCGATCTGCTCGCCTGCCTCCATGGTGCCGCCGGTGAGCTTGGTTTTGCCGCTTCCGCTGACCTTGCCGGTGAAGGTTCCTGCGACCAGGTACTCGCGCGACGAGATCGCTGTCGTCAGAGGTGCGACCGGGAGCTGCGTTTCATCGCTGCCGACCACTTCGAGGTGCCAGCCGTCGGGTGTGTCCAGGATCCCCGCAGGCGCCGACGGCACGGCACCATCCGGGGGAAGCGGATTGGTGGGATCGGCGACCGGCTGTGCGACAGGATCAGCGGGCGGCGGATCGGCCGAGGCGATGGGGAGCGCGCCGGTCGGGACGATCACGCACAGGATGACTGGCAATGCGGCAAAGCGGGTGGCCATATTCGATTCGGCGCCTCTCTGGGTAATTCGTCGTGCTGTCGCCAGGAGCATCCATTGGCCGGGTTTCCGCTCGGTGAACCCTTCGCCAACACGGCGGCTCGTCGTTTTCGGCCGACCGGAAGCGCTGGCGTTTTCCGTGAAACTGCAGGCAATCTCAAGAATCCTGCCAGCTCGCGATCAGCGGATGGATCAGCGCTGTGAGTGGATAGTTGCCTCGGCGTTCACCCACTCGACATGTAGCCGCACAACAGTCGAGAAGCGCATACGGCATCGAGTCGAGGCTTGGAGGCACGTTGAAGACATCTCGAGTCCGCGCGGTATTGACGACGTCAGGGGTTGTCATTATCGGCCTTGTATCAGTGACCCCCGCAACGGCTTTGGCGGACGACGAAGCCGTCGGTCCGCCAGGACCGGTCCAGGTAGCCACCGTCAACACATCGGATGACGCAGACCCCGCAGCGGTGACGGCCTGCGGGACGTTCGCGGACGTACTCGACGGTTCGTCGACCTATTACGGCGACTTCGCCGACGCCTTCGAGGGCTCGGACTACGCCGATCCCGCCGTGAGTGACAGTAATGTCATGGGCCGCACGGCTCTTCGTCAGGCCGCGGCCGCTTCCATGAATGCCGCCAACACACCGGGGCTGTCACCTCAGATCGCCGACTCCATGCGGATGTGGTCGGTCGACGCGACCAAGCTCGTCGTCAAGATGGGTCTGCGAATTCCCGGCAACAGCCTGAACGCAACCGCCACCGAAATGAACGACGACGCCACCACGGCGCAAGAAGCATGCGCCGCGGCCGGCACCCACGCCTGATGGCAGCCTGCGGTATCGCGGGTCTGATGGTGACGGCGAGTTGCGCTTCGACGCCGGGCACCCACACACCGGCGCGGTCGCTGTCGGAATCTGATCTGTCAGCGTCACTGCTCGGCGCCGACGACATCGATGCCGTGATGGCGACGACACACATGGCTGCGCATGAGCCCGTCACCCACATGTCCGACGACCGCAACCTTTTGCCGAACCTCGACTGTCTGGGCGTCTGGCAAGTCGACGAGGCGGCGGTGTACGACCCGAGCGGCTGGCAATCCGTGCGGCAGCAGATGTTTCGCGACCCTGATCGTGACAGCTGGAACAGCATCGCCGTGCAATCGGTCGTCTTGTACCGCAACGCAGAGGAAGCCAGGCGGTTCGTCGTGCAGTCGGCGGACCGCTGGGCGCGATGCACCGACCATCGTGTCAACATCCGACTCAACGACAAGCCATTGCCGTCCTGGCGCAGCGGCAACCTCGCGCGAACTGACACCGAGCTCACGATGCCCTATCTCCGAGGCAGCGGGACGCCGATGTGGTCATGCGAACACGCGCTGGCCGTCGCCGACAACGCCGTGCTCGATGTCGCGGCATGCAAGCCGCACCAAACTGCCGATCTCACCGCTGCCGGCGACATCGTCCACCGACTCGAGGCGAACCTGCCCGCGCGATGACCACCGGCGCGGGCAGCACTACAACGACGATCCGACCTCGCGCAGGAAGTCCTGGGTGCGCGCGATCCGGCCGGTCAGCGTCTTTGGATCGCCGGTGCACAACAGCAACGCCGTCGTCGTGATGAGCTCGATGTCCTCGGTGTCGGTCTTGGCCAGATCCAACGCGCCCGCGCCCTCGGTGGCGACCGGGTTCGTCGGAGCCGCGGCGTTGACAGCGATGCCGTCGTCGTGGAGTTCTGCGGCGAGGCTTTTCGTCAACCGGTTGAGCGCAGCCTTGACCGTGCCGTAGATGCCGAAGCCTGCGGTGCGGTCGAACTCGGCGAACGGTGGACCGTCGGGCAGCTCACCACCGACCGACGTCACGTTCAGCACCCAGCCCCGCCCGCGCTCACGCATGGCAGGTATCGCCAGTTGGGTCAGGTGCAGCGGGGCGAGCACATGCATTTCAAACATCAGTCGTACTCGGCGGTCGGGGAATTCGTCGAGCGGGCGAAGGAAGGTGACCGCGGCGTTGTTGACCAGGATGTCGGGTGCGCCGACCTTTTCCACGACCTCGTCGAACAATCGTTCGCGGTCCTCGACCTTCGACAGGTCGGCCCGGACCGCGATCGCCGATCCGCCCGCGGCCTCGATCTCGTCGAGCGTCTGACGAAGCGAGCCTTGGTACTTCGGATCGGGATCCAGCGTGCGAGCGGTCAGTGCGACGGTGGCCCCGTCGGCCGCGAGCCGTTTCGCGATCGCCTTGCCGAGACCACGGCTGGTTCCGGTCACCAGCGCCACCTTGCCCGCGCACGACCGCTCGATCCCTGTCAGCTTGTCGGCGAACTTCGCCTCGGCCGCCTCCCGCAGTCCCTGAGCAGCAGCCGGGCCAGCGTGATCTTGTGCACTTCGGTCGGTCCATCGGTTTTGTTGGAGAGCATGTCGCCCTGGGTGTACCGGATCTGTCGCGAAATCCCATGCCATGGGTCGTCCTCTCCTCGGTCAGCTACGGCCCTTCACTTCTGCCACTTGCGCCGTCGAACGGCGGCGTCGTCAGAGGCGTGGCTGAGTACTTGATTGCGGTTCTCCAGCTCGAGCGCGGCATCCATCGGGGCGTCGGTGTTGACCTGAAGTGCTCGCTTGGTCAATTGCACTCCCAGTGGGGACAGCTCGGCGATGGCAGATGCCACCTCGATCGCGCGGTCGACCAGGCGATCCGGTTCGACCAGCTCGCTGACCAGGGCGCGGCGGTCGGCCTCGTCGGCGGTCACCGTGCGGCCCGTCAGCATCCAGTCGGCGGCGACGCTGGTTCCGACGATTCTCGGCAGGTGGTAGCTCATCCCCATCTCGGCGCCGGAGAGGCCGAGCAGGATCGCGGCATTGCCGAATGTCGCTGCGGTGGAAGCTATTCGAATATCAGCCGCGAGACACAACGCCAGCCCGGCACCGACGCACGGCCCATTGACGGCGGCAATGACGGGTTGCCGCAGATCCCGGATCGCCTGCGGCAGCGCGGCCATCGACTCCTGGAACCGCAGCCGATCGAGCGCCGGAGCGTCGGCGGCGGGTACGTTCGGCCCGAAGTCGCGCAGGTCGATACCGGAGCAGAAGCCGCGTCCGGCGCCCGTCAGCACGACTGCGTGCACGTCGTCAGCCACCGACACCAACGTCTCGGCGAGTTCGCGGCGCAGCACGTCATCGATGGCATTGAGCCGCCTCGGCCGATTCAGCGTCAGCATTAGCACGCCCGTTTGCGGTCGCTCGATCAGCAGCGTCGCGGGCACCGGAGTCAGCGCCGCGGTAGGCCGAGCACCTGGGTGGCGATGATGTTCCGCTGGATCTCGGACGTGCCGCCCGCGATCGTGCCGCCGAAGCTTCTGGCGTAACGCTCGAACCAGCTCGCGAAGTAATGGTCGAGGTTCATGTGCGCGTAGGGACCGGAAGTTCCCGGGTGGATCAGCCCATCGGCGCCCGCCGCGGTCAGCGCGTTCTCCATCGCCTGCCGCTCGGCTTCCGAGCCGAACAGTTTGAGCACCGAGACCGACGCGGTGTCCATCTCGCCGCGTGCCGCCTTGGCCAGCGCCGCCGAACCCATGGCGCGCAGCGCCTGATAATCCATCACCGTGGTGGCGTACTGATCGCGTTCCAGCGCGGTGCGTGGCTGGAAGTCGGCAATCATGTTGTCGATGCGATCGGCGAAGCCGAGCCACATCATGGTGCGCTCGTGCCCGAGCGATCCGTTGGCCACCCCCCACCCGCCGTTCAGCGGGCCAACGAGGTTCTCAGCGGGCACCTTGGCATCGGTGAAGAAAACCTCGTTGAAGTCCAGGTTCTGCTGACCGGTCATATCGGCGAACGGCCTGCACACCACGCCCGGTGTGTCGGTCGGGATGATCAGCGCGCTGATTCCCTTGTGCTTGGGGGCATCCGGGTCGGTGCGCACGAACGCCAACAGGAAGTCGGCGTCGTGGGCTCCGGACGTCCACACCTTCTGGCCGTTGACGACGAAGTAGGGCTCGTCGACGTCAGAAACAAGCTCAGCGCGCGTGCGTAGCGATGCGAGGTCGGAACCGGCGCTCGGCTCGCTCATTCCCAACGACGCGGTGAGCTCGCCCTTGAGCACCGGCACCGCCCAGCGGTACTTCTGTTCGTCGGAGCCGAACGAGATCAGCGATGCGGCAACGATGTTGACACCCTGAGGGTTGAAGCTGTGGTAGATGCGCCGCCTGCACAGTTCGTCGAGATGGACGAACTGTTGCAGCACGGTCGCGTTGCGGCCACCGAACTCGGGTGGCTGGGCGGGTAGCAACCAGCCGTTGTCGAACAGCAGCCGCTGCCACGCGCGGGCCCATTGCGGCATGTGTGACACCGATCGCGGCCGCTCCAGCGTTTCCGCTTCAGGCGGCAGGTGCTCGTCGAGGAACTTCGCGAAGTCGGCCCGAAACTCCTCGACGTCGGAATCGAATGTCAGCTGCATCAGAAAGCCCGGTATTCCTTCCATATCACTTCGCGATGTTCGGCGGCGCCGCCAAGCAGCAACTCGCCCGCCTTGGCCCGCTTCAGTGCGAACTGCAGATCGTTCTCCCAGGTGAATCCCATCGCGCCGAACAGCTGCAGGCCGTGCCGGAACACCAGGGCCTGCGCCTCGCCTGCCGAAGCCTTGGCCATCGCGGCAGCCAGCCGCCGCCGGGGATCGTCGGCGGAGATCGTCAACGCCGCGAAATACGAGAGGGCACGGGCACGTTCGGTTGCGACGTGCATGTCGACGGCCTTGTGCTGCACGGCTTGGAAGGAGCCGATCGCGACGCCGAACTGGTGGCGCTGCTTGATGTGCTCGAGCACGAGATCGATGATTCGTTGGCACGCTCCTACGGTGGTGACCGCGATTCCGGTGAGCGCGAGATGCCGAGCCTTCTCGGCGTCGGTGTGCAGACGCTCGGAGTCGGCCAGCCGGACACCCGAGAAGGACACATCGGCGATGTGCAGCACCGGGTCGAACACCTTGCTGGGTCGCACCGTCGCCTGGCCCGCGTCGACGACGAAGACGCCGCCGTCGGTGACCACTGCCAACCGCTCCGCGCGGTCGGCGTCGAGCACATGCCGCGCCGTTCCGTCGAGCACCCATCCGTCGGCGTCCCGGTGGGCGGTGATGCCGTCGTAGACCGCCGCGCCGGCCTGTTGCGGGTCGAAGCGGTCGCCGACCAGCGGGGCGAACTGGGTCAGCGTCGCCAAGAACGGTGTCGGGTCGGTGGCGCGGCCGAGTTCTTCCAGCACGATCGCCAACTCGACGGCGTTCTCCGGATCGGTCAGCTCGGTCCAGCCCGCGTCGATGTAGGCCCGCCACAGCGGAGCGGGATCGACGCCGTTTTCCGCGACCTCGCGCACCAGGGAGGGGGGACACTGCTTTCCGACGGCGTCGCGGACGGTGTCCTGCCACAGCCGCTGGTCCGCATCGAACTCGAGTAGCATCCACCGCCTCCTGGTGATCGCCCGTCCTCCGACGAGAATAACATTCTCCTTAGATGTCGTAACTGTTCTCCAAATACGACTACCGCGTTTCGGCCGACAGCCGCGGACTGCGTGACCAGCGCACACTCTGACCTGCGGAGAAGTAAGCGCCGCGCTGGAGAACCCAATTCTTGCCATTGAAGAACTTCCCTTTACACTGGGTCGGAGGAGGCGTCTACGCGCCCCCGACAGTGGGTGTGCCGGCGGGTCGTCGGATCAGCATCGGAGGCGACTTTTGTGATCGAGCACAGTGACGGAGCCACCACCCCTGTCATCGACGCCAGCGTCCACATCTTCGCGAAGTCCAACAAGGACCTCCGGATGAACTACATGGCCGAGCCGTACCGCAGCCGCGGTTTCCCGGACTACGAAATGGACTGGTACGGCGCACCGGGCGGTGAGTACGCAAGCGGCACCGAGGGACCCGACCGCCGGTATCCGGGATCGGACCCGGAGATCGTCGGCGGCCACCTGTTCGAAGAGCGCGGCGTGGATGTGGCGATCCTGCATCCGATGACGCGCGGCATGATGCCCGACCGCCATCTCGGGACGGCGATCGCCGCCGGGCACAACGACATGCTCGTGACACGGTGGCTCGATGAGGGTGCTTACCGCGACCGGTTCCGCGGCACCATCAGGGTGAACCCCGACGACATCGCCGGTGCGCTGCGCGAGATCGAGAAGTACCGGGACCACCCGAAGGTCGTGCAGATCGGAATTCCGCTCCAGTCGCACGAGGTGTACGGCAAGCCGCAGTTCTGGCCGTTGTGGGAGGCGGCCGTGGACGCCGGTCTGCCGGTCGCGGCCCACATCGAGGTCGGTGCGGGCACGCAGTTCTCCCCCACCCCGTCCGGCACGACGAGAACCTACGAGCAATACGTCGGCTTCATGGCGCTGAACTACCTGTACCACCTGATGAACATGATCGCCGAGGGCGTGTTCGAGCGGATGCCCGATCTGAAGTTCGTCTGGGCCGACGGCGCCGCCGACCTTCTGACACCATTCATCTGGCGGATGGACTGCTTCGGCCGTCCGCACCTCGAGCAGACGCCGTGGGCGCCGAAGATGCCGAGCGACTACCTGCCGGGCCACGTCTACTTCGTCGAGGGCGCGCCGGACGGACCCGGCGACGTCGACTTCGCCGGCGAATGGCTGGGCTTCACCGGCAAGGAGAACATGGTGATGTACGGCTCCAGTTACCCACACTGGCAGGACAACAAGCTCAGCGTGCCAAGCGCGTACACGGCCGAACAGCGCGACAAGCTGTGCTGGCGCAACGCCGCGGACCTCTACGGGATAGACGTCGGGGCGGACATCGGCGCACAGTGATGGGCAGAGGCTTGGATCGAAGGAGACCCCGATGACGGTGACAGCAACAGAGCGCAAGCCCGCCGCAGAGCGCATCGCCGTTCGATGCGTCGACTCTGACGTGCACCCGACGCCGAAGACCGGCGAGTTGACGCAGTACATCCCCGAGCCGTGGCGCAGCAAGTACTTCCTGACGCGCAAGATCGGCGACCAGATCTACTACGACGCGCCCGACTATGCGCATGCCTATGCGATGCGCGTGGACACCTTCCCGGCCGACGGCCAGTTCCCCGGCAGCGATCCGGACCTGGCGTTCAAGCAGTTGATCATGGAGGCAGGAGCCGACATCGCCATCCTGGAACCGGCCGCCTACCCGGCGCGCTTCCGGGAGGCCAATCACGCGATGAGCGTCGCACTGAACGATTGGCAGGCCAACCACTGGCTGGACAGCCACAACAACTGGCACGAACGGTGGCGCGGATCGATCTGCCTGGCTATCGAAGAGCCCGAGGCTTCGGTCCGCGAGATCGAACGTTGGGCCGGGCACCCGTACATGGGCCAGATCCTGATCAAGGCCGAGCCGCGTCCGTCGTGGGGCGATCCCAAGTACGACCCGATCTGGGCGGCGGCGACCAAGCACGACATCACCGTCAGCTGCCACCTGTCACGCAGCCATCACGAGGAACTGCCGCAGCCACCGGTCGGCTTCCCCAGCTACAACCACGATTTCATGGTCACCTACTCGCTGCTGGCCGCCAACCAGGTGATGAGTCTGATCTTCGATGGGGTCTTCGACCGCTTTCCGACGCTGCGAATCGTGTTGGTGGAGCATGCTTTCACCTGGATCCTGCCGCTGATGTGGCGGATGGATGCCATCTACACCGCACGCAAATCCTGGGTGGACATCAAGCGCAAGCCTTCGGAATACGTGAAGGACCACATCAAGTTCACCACGCAGCCGCTGGACTATCCGGAGGACAAGACCGAACTCAGCAGGGCCTTCGAGTGGATGGAGTGCGAGAAGATTCTGCTGTTCAGCTCGGACTATCCGCACTGGACCTTCGATGACCCGCGCTGGCTGGTCAAGCACCTGCCGGAACATGCCCGCGAGGCCGTGATGTTCCGCAACGGCATTGCGACCTACCACCTTCCCGATACGGTCCCGGCCCTCGAGGGCCAAGTTCGGGTGTTCTGAGACGGTGGCAGAGCAATCGAAAACACCCCGACTTGCCCAGGGGCGTGAGCACGTCGTCGCCACTGTCGACGAGATCCCGCCCGGGAAGCACAAATTGGTGCCGATCGGCCGTCACGGCGTCGGCGTGTACAACGTCAACGGCACGTTCTACGCGATTGCGAATTACTGTCCACACGAGGGCGGACCCTTGTGTTCGGGCCGGGCCCGCGGCCGCACGGTCGTCGACGAGGAGGTGCCCGGTGACGCGGTCATGGTCCGCGATCTCGAATTCATCTACTGTCCTTGGCACCAATGGGGATTCGAACTCGCCACGGGCACGACCGCCGTCAAACCCGAGTGGAGTATCCGCACCTATCCGGTGCGCGTCGTCGGCAACGATGTGCTGGTGATGGCGTGAGCGACGCGGAGAAGCTCGGGCCCAAGCTCAAGCGCGGCGAGAAGGTCATGGAGATCAACGGCGGCAACGTCGTCTACGAGATCCTCGGCAAGGAGGGTGAGTTCATCACCCTCACCCCCGGCGGCCGGTTCAGCAAGGACATTCCCGGCCTGCGGCCGTTGGCGAACGCGTTGGTCAAGGGTGGCTACCGCGTGCTGCTGTGGGACCGGCCGAACTGCGGCAAATCCGACGTGCAGTTCTACGGCAAGAGCGAGTCACACATGCGCGCCGAGACGCTGCACGCGTTGATCACCGGTCTGGACATCGGGCCGTGCGTCATCGCAGGCGGCTCCGGCGGGGCCCGCGACTCGATGCTTACCACGATGCTCTATCCGGAGATCGTACGAAAACTGGTGGTGTGGAACATCGTCGGCGGCGTCTACGGTTCGTTCGTTCTCGGCGGCCACTACGTGGTGCCGAGCATCCTCGCCGCACGGGGTGCAGGCATCAACGGCCTCCTCCGCGTCGGCGAGTGGAAGGAGCGCATCGCCGAGAACCCGGCCAACGAGGCACGATTCCGCGCGTTGGACGTCGACGAGTTTCTCAAGGTCATGTTGCGGTGGCTCAACGCCTTCGTCTCCAAGCCCGGTCAGACCATCCCGGGTGTCGAGGACGAGATGTTCGACAACATCACGGTGCCGACGTTGATCATCCGCGGCGGCGAGAACGATTGGGATCACCCCAAGCGCACGTCGTTCGAGGTGAACTGCCTCATCAAGGGGTCGAAGCTGATCGACCCGCCGTGGCCGGAAGACGCGTGGGAACGCGCGGGCGAGAAGTTCGCCGCAAGCGGGGGCAAGAAGTTCTGCCTGTTCGATACGTGGGTGCAGGCCGCACCCGAGATCCTGAAGTTCCTGGACGCGAAATGATTTCACACTGTTCGGATGCGCACTTCGCAGTTGAGCGACGCTTCGAGCGCGGTGTGGATTCGGCTCTCCGGCACTCTTTCGAGGTCGGACTTGCGCAGTGTCACCGAGACCACGTCCACACCGTCGTCGCCCATAGTGCGGGCGATCTCGCCGGCCAGTCCGAAGCCGGCCAGCACGCCGCGGGCGTCGTCGTCAGTACCCCTACTGACATAGGTGACCACGCCGGGCACTGGCTGGGTACCGAAAGCCCTGGCGCACAACGTAACCGCGTCCCGCTTCAGCTCCTCGGCGTCGCTGCCCGGCATCAGCAGCTGCACCTCCCTTCGACCCGCCGGCATCGCGGCGAGCTCGTTGTGGAGCACCTCGATACCCGTCGCGTCGACGAGAGCGCGGAGGCGTGCCATGCCGTCGGTTAACTGGTCGGACAGCAGACGGCCCGACGGGTCCACCTGCACACGCACCACCGCCGTTCTCATGACTGCAACCCTATCCGCGGACGGGATCACGACATGAGGGCCGCTGCGGATCTCGCGGTCACGACATGGCCGGGTGTCGAGGCGCGGCTGCTGCGCACGGGCGCAGAGGATTTCTCCGACTACCGCAACGCGGGCGGATACCAGCGCATCGACGATGCTGACGGGCTGTTGAGCCGGATCGATCTGTCCGGTGTGCTCGGCAGGGGCGGGGCGGCGTTTCCGCTCGCTGTCAAGCTGACGGCGGTGCGCGACAACGGCAGAAGCGCGGGCGGGTCGGTGGTGGTCGCCAACGGAGAAGAGGGCGAGCCCGCCTCGATCAAGGACCGCTGGCTGCTGCGCAACCGTCCGCACCTGGTTCTCGACGGACTCCGACTCGCGGCCAAGGTGGTGTCCGCCGAGAGTGCGCACGTCTACGTTTCCGACCAATCCTGCGCCGACGCCGTGCGGTCCGCGCTCGCCGAGGTCGACGACGGGGTGTTCGGCGACCTGCCGATCCACCTGAGGACGGTTGAGGCCGGCTACGTCGCAGGCGAGGAGACAGCGGCCGTGCGCGCGCTGAACGGCGGGCCTGCCAAGCCGACCGACAAGCCGCCCCGGCCCTACGAAGAGGGCGTCGGCGGCCTTCCGACAATGGTGAGCAACGTCGAGACGCTCGCGCTGATCCCGTTCATCGCGCGACACGGCGCGGAGGCGTTCCGCAGCCAGGGCACGTCGGCGTCACCGGGCACATTCCTTGCGACGATCACCGGGGGCGGTCGGCCTGCGGCGTTGTATGAGATCCCGCACGGCCTTGCCTTCGCCGACTTGCTCGAATTCCACGGTGTGCCGGCCGATCACGTGCGGGGCGTGCTGATGGGCGGTTACTTCGCCGGTCTGCTGAATCGCGACGTCCTCGACGTCACGCTCGACCACGAATCGCTGCGCAGGCTCAACAGCGGACTGGGCTGCGGCGCCATCACGATCCTCACCGACGATTGTCCGTTGGCCGTCGCGGCTTCGGTGATGTCGTACTTCGACCGGGAGAACGCGGGCCAGTGCGGATCGTGCTTCAACGGCACGGCCGCGATGTCCGCGGTCACCGAAGCGCTTCGCGACGGCGTTGCCACCAGCGAGGATCTCGCGCGTCTGGAGCGGTGGTCGGTGGTGCTGCGCGGACGCGGCGCCTGCGCGACGTTGGATGCCGCGACGAACGTCGCGGCCAGTCTGCTTTCGGCATTCCCACAAGTGGTCGAGCGCCACCTGGACAACGACTGCGACGCCTGCCGCGCAGGCGCCTACAAGGCGTTGCGGCCCTACGAGATCGAGGCAGCGGTATGAGGATTCGTCTCGATCGGACGATGTGTGACGGCTTCGGTCTGTGCGCCAAACACGCTCCGCAATACTTCTCGCTCGACGACTGGGGATACGCGTCCCTGGAGGGCAACGGCACGATCCCCGAAAGTGACCAGCAGGCGGTGATGCGGGCGCTGCTCGACTGCCCCGTGCACGCCATCATCGAGATGGGCCGACACCGGCCCTCCCGGGACGGAACCGCACATTCCGACCCCCGAGAAGCGCCGGAGCCCCATCCTGCGACCGACGACAACGAAGCGATATCGGAATTCGTGCGATGACAAGACCACTGCCGGAACTCAACGCGCAGAACGAGTTCTTCTGGACCGCGGGCGCCGATGGGGTACTGCGGATCCAGCAGTGCCGTGAGTGCGATGCGCTGATCCACCCGCCGCAGCCGGTGTGCCGGTACTGCCGCGGCCGCAACATGGGTGTGCGCGACGTATCGGGCGAGGCGACGTTGTCGGCGTTCACGGTGAACCACAGGTTCGGGTTCCCCGATCTGCCGCCGCCCTACATCGTTGCCCAGGTCGCGATCGTCGAGGATCCTCGAGTCCGGTTGACCACCAACATTGTCGACTGCGAACCCGATGACCTGGAACTCGGCCAGACAGTGGCTGTCCAGTTCGAGAAGCTCGAGGACAAGATCGGCACCGTCTGGCTGCCGGTCTTCACGCCGACGGCGGAGAAGAAGACCGGGCCGCAGCCCGTAGACGAGATCGCACCGCAGGATTTCGCCAAGCACGTCTCGCCGATGCTCACCGAGGAGAAATTCGAGGATGCCGCGGCGATCACCGGGATCGGCATGTCGAAGATCGGCAGGCGGCAGATGGTGCCGCCGCTGTCGCTGACGATCGACGCCTGCCAGCAGGCGGTGGCCGACGCGGGCCTGACGTTCGACGACATCGACGGTCTCTCAACGTATCCGGGGCTCGACATCGCGGGTATGGGCGAAGGCGGGGTCACCGTGCTCGAAGGGGCGCTCGGCCTGCGTCCGACATGGATCAACGGTGGGATGGACACCTTCGGACCAGGTGGCTCCGTGATCGCGGCGGTGATGGCGATCGCGACGGGTATGGCGCGACACGTGTTGTGCTTCCGCACGCTGTGGGAGGCGACCTTCCAGCAGTTGATGAAGGAAGGCAAGATGTCGCCGCCGGGCGGTGCGCGCACGCCCAGCTGGCAGATGCCGTTCGGCGCCACCTCGGCCGCGCACACGCTGGCGCTCAACGCGCAACGCCACTTCGCCCGGTATGGCACCACGAAGGAGACGCTCGGCTGGATCGCCTTGAACCAGAGAGCGAATGCGGCGTTGAATCCGACCGCGATCTACCGCGATCCGATGTCCATGGACGACTACATGAACGCCAGGCCGATCACCACTCCGTTCGGGCTGTATGACTGCGACGTGCCCTGCGATGGTGCGGTCGCCGTTGTGGTGTCGGCGGTCGATGCCGCGAAGGACATGCCACGCAAGCCCGTGTTGTTCGAGGCCGTCGGCACCCAGATCATCGAACGGACGGACTGGGACCAGACGACGCTGACGCACGAACCGCAGGTCCTCGGCCAATCCGCGCACATGTGGACGCGAACATCGCTGCGGCCCAGCGACGTCGACGTCGCCGAGCTGTACGACGGCTTCACGTTCAATTGCCTGTCGTGGTTGGAGGGGCTCGGCTTCTGCGGTATCGGCGAGGCGCGGGACTTCCTCGACGGCGGCAAGGCCATCGGCCGCGACGGTCTGATTCCGTTGAACACCCACGGCGGCCAGCTTTCGCACGGGCGCACGCACGGCATGGGGCTGATTCACGAAGCGGTCGTCCAGTTGCGCGGCGATGCGGGCGAGCGCCAGGTGAAAGACGCGCGGGTCGGCGTCGTCAGCAGCGGCGGGCTGACGCCGAGCGGGGCGATTCTGCTGCGGACCGATTCGTGAGTCCATCCCCGCGACCGCGCGTCGTGCTCGTCGACGGCGTGCCGATGTCGGCTTTGGTCGCGACGGCGCCCGACCCCAGGGCGGTGCTCGTGGCCATCCACGGCGGGGCCACCTCGGCGGCGTACTTCGACTGCCCGGGGCATCCGGAGCTGTCGCTGCTGCGCGCGGCCGCCGCCGACGGCGTCACGGCTATCGCACTGGATCGCCCCGGCTACGGCGCGTCGGCGTTCTATCACGACCGGATGACCGATCCCGCGACGCGGGTCGGTTTCGCACTGGGCGCGGTGGACAAGATGCTCGGCGAAACCGCCCGCGGTGCAGGCATTTTCGTGCTGGCGCACTCGGCGGGCTGCGAGCTGGGACTGCGGCTGGCAATTGACGACCGGACCACCGACATTCTCGGTGTCGAGCTGTCGGGAACGGGCCTGCGTTACAGCGAGGATGCCAAGGCCGTCATCGCCGCCGCCACCGTCACGTCGCGGCCTGCTGGGCTGCGGGATCTGCTGTGGCAGCCGACCGACATCTATCCACCCGAGGTGCTGACCGGCGGCCTCTCTGCACCGGGCGCACCGTATGAAGTCGACGTCACGGCGAACTGGCCTCGCCGCGACTTCCCTGAGGTCGCAGGCCAGGTGACTGTGCCCGTCGAGTTCAGCGTGGCCGAACACGAACAGGTGTGGGAGTCCTCCGGCGGGGCAGCCGATGCGATCGCCGCCCTGTTCACGTCGTCGCCGCGGGTCGTCATCAACGAAATGCCCGCCAGCGGACACAATCTCAGCGTCGGCTGGACCGCGGGCGAATACCACCGCCGGGTGCTGGCCTTCCTCGACGAATGCGCCGCACGCAACGAGTTGGAGGCGGGTTGATGCGCGTCGGCTTCATCGGGTTGGGCAACCAGGGGGCGCCGATGGCGCGCCGGATCGTCGAGGGTGGGTTCGACCTCACGCTGTGGGCACGCAGACCGGCAACGCTCGAACCGTTCGCCGACACCGCCGCCAAGACCGCGCAGTCGCCGGCCGAGTTGGCCGCCGCGAGCGAACTGGTCTGCGTATGCGTTGTCGGTGACGACGATGTCCGCGAGGTGTTGCGCGGCGACACCGGCGTGCTCGCAGGCCTGGCGTCGGGCGGAATCGTGGCAGTGCACAGCACCGTGCACCCCGACACGTGCAGGGAATTATCCGAATCGGCTGCGCAGCAAGGTGTTTCGCTGATCGACGCGCCGGTCAGCGGTGGCGCACCTGCTGCCGCGGGGGGCAAGCTGCTGGTCATGGTCGGCGGCGACGAAGAAGTCGTCGATCGTTGCCGCCCGGTGTTCGCGACCTACGCCGACCCCATCGTGCACCTCGGTCCCCTCGGCAACGCGCAGGTCGCCAAGATCTTGAACAACGTGCTGTTCACCGCCAACCTGGGCAGTGCGATCAGCACCCTGGCACTCGGCGAATCCCTTGGCATCGACCGCGGTCGGCTGTGCGATGTGCTGGGCAGCGGTTCAGCGGCCAGCGCGGCACTCGGCAGCATCGCCGGCTTCGGCGGCACGCTGGACGCGCTCGCGCCCCTCGCCGGCGCTCTGCTGCAGAAAGACGTGCGACACGCGGCCAGCCTCGCCGACAGCGCGTCGGCGCCGAAGGGAACGGTGTTCGACGCCGCCGACACGGCACTGAATGCGATGGAGCACCCGCGGTGACGAACATCGGCTTTGTCGGCGCAGGCCGCATGGGTACACCGATGGTGCAACGCCTCGCGAAAGCCGGACACGAGGTCCGGGTTCTCGCCCGCACTCCCGAGAAGGGCAGGGAAATCGAGGGTCTCGGGGCGCAGGCCGCAGCGGAACTGACCGAGGTCGCCGACGGCGCCGACGCCGTCATCGTCTGCGTGTTCACCGACGAGCAGGTGCAACGCGTCTGCCTCGACGACGGGCTCGTCGCCGCGATGTCGCCCGAAGCCGTGCTGGTCCTCCACACCACAGGCAGCCCGGACACCGCCGCTGCGATCGCCGCTCACGGCGTCGCCATCATCGATGCGCCGGTCAGCGGCGGCCCCCACGATGTGGCCGCCGGACAGGTGACGCTGTTCGTCGGCGGCGACGATGACGCCGTACAACGGGTACGTCCGCTGCTGTCCTGTTACGGCGATCCGGTGCTGCATGTCGGGGGCCTCGGCGCGGGCCAGTCGGTGAAGCTGATCAACAACGCGTTGTTCGCCGCGCAGATCGGGCTCGTGGCAGAGGGGGTTCGGCTGGGCGGCCGCCTCGGTATCGCCGAGCCTGCGCTGCTGGACGCGCTCAGCCATGGCAGCGCGGCAAGCCGCGCGCTGAGCATGATCGCGCGTGCCGGATCGACGGCCGCCTTCACCGATGCCGTCGGCGGTTTCGTCGGTAAGGACGTGGCGGTGGTTCGCCAGTCACTTGCCGCACTCGACACGGACCTCGGAGCCCTGGACGCCGTGGTCGACGTCGGCCTCAGAGGATGAGACACTGCACCCGAATGTCTCATTCTCTTTTATGAAAACGGCATTACCGCTAGGGTTACAGGTCAACAGTCCTTCGTAACGGATATCAACCTATCCACACAGCTCAGGAGCGCTATGACCAAGGCGAAGCTCGTTTTCGACCCGTTCTCAGAGGACTTCTTCAACGGGGCGTACGAGACGTATCGGCGGATGCGCAACGAGGCACCGGTCTACTACAACGAGGAGCACGACTTCTACGCGCTGACCCGGCACGCGGACGTCGCCCCTGGGTTCAAGGACTTCGAGACCTACTCCTCCAAGTACGGCATCGACCTGGCGACCATCCGCAACGGCCTGCCGGCGGAGACCGGCCTTCGCATGATCATCTTCATGGACCCGCCCGAGCACAGGAACATGCGGAGCCTGCTCAACAAGGTGTTCACCCCGCGTGCGATCCAGGCACAGCGCGACAACGTCATCGACAAGGTCGAGAAGTACATCGGGCGCATCGAGGGCGATGAGTTCGACGCCGTACAGGAGTTCACCGCGCCGTTCCCCGTCGAGGTGATCACCACGATGCTCGGGGTGCCGGAACACCAGGCCCAACAGGTCCGCCATTGGATCGACGATTCGCTCACCCGCGAGGTCGGTCAGGTCGACGTCGGAGAGAAGGCCATGCAGGCCAACGTCGAGCAGGCGATGTTCTACTTCGACCTGGTCGCCAAGCGCCGGGCGGATCCAGGCAACGATCTGTTCACCAAGCTGGTGCAGGCCGAAGTCCAGCGTGAAGACGGCACCTACGACAAGCTCGACGATATCGAAATCGCCGCCTTCGCAAGCCTTCTCGGCGGAGCGGGCGCGGAGACCGTGACCAAGCTCGTCGGTAACGCGGTGTACTTGTTCGGCAAGCACCAGGACCAATGGCAGGCGCTGCGGGAAGACCGCAGCAAGATTCCCGCCGCGGTCGAAGAACTGCTGCGCTACGAGGCCCCGTCCCAGTACCAGGTGAGGCGGTCGATGAAGGACGTTCACCTGCACGGCACGACGATCCCCGAGGGCAGTCCGGTGTTCCTCATCGGCGGCTCGGCCAACCGCGACGAGCGCGCGTGGACCGATGCCGACACATTCGACATCAACCGTGATCGCACCGAGGCGCAGAACTTGGGCCTGGGCTACGGGATTCACAGCTGCCTCGGAGCGGCGCTGGCCCGCCTGGAGAGCACGATCGCGCTGGACAGGCTGCTCGACTTCATGCCGCGTTACGAAGTCGATTACGACAATTGCAAGCGCGTGCAGATGCAGAATGTGATCGGTTGGAAGCACGTACCGGTGAAGGTGTTGAAGTGACACAGAAAATCGAAGTCGATTTCGGCCTGTGCGAGAGCAATGGGGTGTGCATGGGCATCATCCCCGAGGTCTTCGATCTCGACGAGCAGGACTACCTGCACGTCCTGCAGGACGAGGTGACCCCCGAGAACGAAGAAGGGGTTCGCGAATCGGTGCGGCAGTGCCCGCGCCAGGCCATCTCGATCCGCGAGGAGTAGAGAACCCGGGGCGTGTCAGCCCAGGCCGTGCAGGATGGCGCCATTGCAGTCGGCGGCCGCCTGCCGCAGCTTCAGCGCCTCCTGGTAACCGTCGGAGTTGTACCACTCGCGCGCGGCCTCCACCGACTCGAACTCGAGCAGGACGGTCTGGGTGCCGTGCCACTCCCCTTCGATCTGCTCGGCATTGGTGTCGAACGCGAGGATCTTGGCGTTCGCCATCGTCTTGCCGGCAAGTTTCGCGTACTCACCCATCCCCGCCGGATCCTTCACGTCCTCGGTGATGACCACGTAGCCTTTTGGCACTCGAACCTCCTGATTTCTCACTACGTTTCGACGATGGCTTGTTCGGGACAGTTGACGATGGCCTCCCGGGCCGCATCCTCGAGGCCGGCGGGCACCTGTTCCGGGTCGGCGATCGCATAGCCGTCGTCGGTCATGCTGAAGACCTCTGGGCACAGCGTCAGGCACATGCCGTGGCCACGGCACCGATCCTCGTCGACGGTCACCTTCATGACACACCACCGGCGACGTCGAACTCGAGGTGCAGTTCGGTGAGACCACGCAGGATGTAGGTCGGAATGTATTGGTAGCGGCGATCTCCGGCGGGCCCGTGATGCGCCTCGCTGATCCGGATGTCGGTGGTCCGGTCCAGCAACCGCTCCAGCCCGACGCGCGTCTCGGCGCGGGCCAGCGGCGCGCCGGGGCAACTGTGAATGCCGCGCCCGAATGCGAGGTGCTGGCGGGCGTTCTTGCGCTCGGGATCGAACGTGTCGGGGTCTTCGAACCGGCGGGGATCGCGGTTGGCCGCGCCGTTGACGACCATCACCGTGCAGCCCGCACCCAGTTCTCGGTCGCCGATCGTCGTCGGCGTCCGCGACAATCGGAAGTCGCCCTTCACCGGGCTTTCTATGCGAAGGCATTCCTCGATGAAGTTCGGAAGCAGGCTGCGGTCGTTGCGCAACTTCTGCTGGATGTCGGGTTGATCGCCGAGCACCTTCAACGCGGT
Source organism: Actinomycetes bacterium (assembly GCA_023415515.1). GTDB lineage: Bacteria > Actinomycetota > Actinomycetes > Mycobacteriales > Mycobacteriaceae > Mycobacterium. Next base: position 8,972 of record JAEZKH010000489.1, on the reverse strand, counting down.
GGACAGCAGCCGCACCGTGGTCTCCTGCCCCGCCGAGAACACGTTCGTCGCCACCCGCACGACGTCGCCGACCTCCGGCATGGTGCCGTCCGGGAAGCTCGCGGTGGCGAGGCCGGTCAGCACATCGTCACGTGGTTGCGCGCGCCGATCCTCCACATACGTCGCGAAGACCTCGTAGAGGTATTCGAGCGGCGTCTTGGCCAGCGTCTTGTCCGCGTTGCCCAACCCGCTGCCGTGGGTCCCGCGGGCCAGTCGCTCGAGCAGTTCGGGCCGATCCTGGTCAGGCACCCCGAGCAGGTCGGCGATGACCCGCAACGTGAACGGTCCGGCGAAGCCCTTGATGAACTCGCCCTCGCCGGTGCCTGAATTGCTCCTCGCGTCCGCAGGCACGAGGAAGTCGTCGAGGATGTCGTCGGCGAGTTGCCACATCGCATCCTCGTTCTCCTTGAGGCGCTTCGGCGTGATCAGCCGCATCAGCAGTGCACGGTGGTTGGTGTGCGTCGGAGGGTCGAGCGTCGGAAGCTGATCGCTGAACGGGATGTCGTCGCGGTGCTCCTTTATCAGCTCGGTGACGTCGTCGCCTTCCAGCGGCACCGGGAACCCGGGGAACGGTCCCGTCACGGAGATGCACGAAGAGAACGTCTCGGCGTCGTTGTAGACGTCGACGGCCTCCTGCCAACCCGTCACCATCGTGACGCCGTAGTGGCTTTCCGTGGTGACAGGGCATTTGTCGCGAAGCGCGGCGTAGAACGTGTACGGATCGTCCGTCAGACGGCCGTCCCGGAAGAAGTCGACCGAGGTGAGGTCCTCCGACATTGCTACTCCATGATCTCGACTGAGGAGAATGTGATTCTCATCTGTGGGCATTAGATTTCCATAGTGATCGACCGCCGTCAACGAGGGGTCGGGCTACTGAATCGGCTCGTCGCCGAGCACCGTCGTGCGAAGCATCAATCGCGGCGAATCGGGGTCGTAGGGGGCCGCCCGATGCAGCACGCCGCGGTTGTCCCAGATGACGGTGTCCCCAACCGACCAGGTATGGCTGTAGACCTTGTCGGCGACGGTGGCGCGGTCGAGCAGTCCAGCCAGCAGGGCCCTGCCCTCGTCGCGATCCATGCCCACGACGTAGTCGGCCGAGGCGCCGAGCACCAGCGACCGCCGCCCGCTGCGATGCGTCCACACCAGCGGATGGGTGTGCGTCGGCCTGGCCCGCCACATGGCCAACACCTCAGGCGACGGATCGGGGGTGACCCGACGCTGGGACGCCTCGAGCGAGTGCACGACGCGTAGCGACGCGAACCGCTGCTTCTCGGCCGCCGAAAGCGCGTCGTACGCCGCGTACGAACTCGCGAACTCGGTCTCCCCGCCGGACTCGGCGACCTGCTTGGCCGACAGCACGGTGGCCTTCTGCGGAAACGTCTCCTCGATCGGGGTGCAGCCGTCGATGTGCCAGTCGAAGGTCGCGCGCAGGTAGTCCGCGGAGGCGTTCTTGGACTTGTCCAACGTGACGGGATAGATGCCCGCGACGGGATGACGTCCGTCTGATGAGTGGTCGATGTCGCCGAGCAAGCGGCAGAACGCCACCTGCGCTTCGGGCTTCAGCCCAAGCCCGGGAAAGACCAGCACGCCATTGCGCTCGAGCGCCTCGAGGACCGTCGCGCCGAGTGACTCGTCGCCCGCCAAGCGGTCGGAGTCCACACCGAGCACCTCGGCGCCGACGGACGCGTTGAGCTTGTTGATCGTCAGCAGGCTCATGGCACAGGCGCTCCCACCCGGTTGATCACGGCGTCGGCGGAATCTGTGGGCTTCTGCTGGCCGAAGACCTCGATGGCCATCGACACCATGATCATCGAGTAGACCAGGTGCAGCAGGTTCAGCACGTCGTCGGGCAGATCGTCGAGCGGAAACTTGTCGCAGTAGTCGATGGCTTCCTCGAACCGGGGCGTGAACGCGTCGTAGAAATCCCGCAGTTCGAGCATCGGCGTGGACAGTCGGGTCTCCCATCGCTCGGGTTCGGTTGGCAGGCACCACTTGTCGGCGAACCGTTCGAATTCGGCGAAGGCAGGGGGAAGACGTTTGTCGGACATCGTCAGACCTCCGCCGGGATGCGCTCGCGCTTGTACTCTTCGACCCAGTCGACGGCCACCTTGTGCAGATGCCGGACCAGGATCTCCTGGTCGTTGAGCGGGTACTCGTCGACGACGCCGTATTCCAATGCCGCCTGCGTGCCGCCCAGCATGCCCGCGTCCTGCAATGCGAACTCCTTGAGCACCACCGACGCCACTTCGTGCTCGATGCGCTCGCGGACTGTACGGGCAGGGTGAAATGCGTTGTACGCCTCGAACTTATGGGTGTTGTGCGATGTCGGCCAGTAGCGGTACAGCAGATACCACCCGTGGTAGATGAGGATTTCGAGGTTCGGGAAGATCTGGAAGTTGGTGATCCCCCACGGTTCGATGCCGCCCGGGTTGAGTCCTGCGGACTGGTGTGTCTCCGGTGTGCGCCAGGGCCCGACAAGCCCGCTGCGCGTCGCCCGTTCGACCGGATACATGTACTCCGGATCGAGCAGCCATCTGCGGGTGCCTGCCGTCGACACCAGCCGATGCGGTCCGTCGATCTGGAAGTGCCCGCACTCGAAGGTGGCATTCGGCTGACGCACGGCCGAGGGCACCTGCTGGCTGTGCAGCGAGGGGACGTGGTAGTACTCCTGGAAGGCGTCGGCGAAGATCTTCCAGTTGCTGTTGTTGTGGGCGACGAAATCGTAACGCTCGGTCATCATCTCGAATGGATAGTCGTCGAGTGCCGTGATCATCGGCCCGAGGAACTCACGCAGACTCTGGCGCGGTTCGGGATCGAAGTTGATGAAGATGAAGCCGTTCCAGATGTCGCAGTTCACCGGCCGCAGCCCGTATTGGGACGCGTCGAGGTCGAAGAACTCGCCCTGCTGCTGGACGTAGGTCAACTGGCCCTCGAGATCATAGCGCCACCCGTGGTACTTGCAGGTGAACTGCCGACACGCGCCTGCCACCTCTTCATTGGGAAAGTCGTTCCACACCAGCTTGTTTCCGCGGTGTCGACAGACGTTGTAGAACGCCCGGACGTTGCGGTCCTTGCCCTTGACAATGATCACCGATGTCTTGGCGCTCTCGATTTCCTTGGTGAAATAGCTACCGACGCGTGGAAGTTCTTCCACGCGACCGACGTTGAGCCAGGCCCGCTTGAAGATGGCTTCGCGTTCGAGTTCGTAGAACTCCGGCGACGTCGAGTCGCGGAACGACACGGGACCGGTCCCGAGTTCCGGGTAGTGCTCGGTCCAACTGCCCTCCGCGGGTTTTGGCCACTTACGGGTTGTCACAGCACCTGCCCTCCGTTGACGCCGAGAACCTGACCGGTGATGAAGCCTGCCTGCGCGGAGCACAGAAACCCGACCGCGGCGGCGATGTCGTCGCCGGTGCCGAGGTGGCCGACCGGAATGCTCGCAGCCATCTGCTCATTGGACGGCAGATGGCCGGCGGCCTGTCCCCTGTGCTGCATCGGCGTCTCGATACCCGATGGCGGAATGTTGTTGACCGTGATTCCGTGCGGACCGTATTCGCGGGCAAGCGATTTGGTCAGCGACAGCAGCGCGCCCTTGCTGGCGGCGTAGTGCGCCATCTTCGGCGAGCCGCGTTGCGCGCTCGACGACGAGATCATCACGATGCGGCCCCACCCCGCCTCCAGCATGTCGGGCACCGCGACCTGGCAGCAGTGAAATGTTCCGGTCAGGTTGACCGCGATCAGACGCTCCCACGCTTCGACGGTGATCTCGGCGAACGGCGCGAAGTCCACGAGGCCTGCGCTGGTGACCAGGATGTGCACCGGGCCGAGCTCGGAGCGGACCTTGGCGAACGCCTCCTCCACCGCCGCCCGGTCGGTCACGTCAGCGGCGACGGCAAGCGCGGTCACGCCATCGGACCGCAAGTCGTCGCAAACCCCTTGCGCGGCTTGGCCGTCGATGTCTAGCACGGCGACCTTGCATCCGCGCCGACCGAGTTCATGACAGGTCGCCTCGCCCATCCCGGACGCACCGCCCGTCACCACCGCCACCCGGCTGATGTCCTCAGTAGTCATAGGTCACCCGCACTGTCCGGCTGGTCGGCAGCGCCTGACACGTCAACACATAGCCCTCGGCTACTTCGTCGTCCTCGAGGGCGTCATTGTTCACCATTCGGGCGCTGCCTTCGCGGATCAATCCCATACAGGTCCCGCACGAACCCGTTTCGCATGAGTACGGCGCCTGCAGCGCCTGCGAGCGCGCCACCTGAAGGAGCGTGTCGCCGGTGCGGTACTTCGCGGTGGTCGTCTTGCCATCGAGTTCGATGACGACCTCTTCGGTCGCAACGACGGCGACCTCGGTCGCGCTGTCTTCGCTCATCGCCGACCGATGTGGTCGGTGTGCAGCTTGTGGCCCGTGCCCTGTTCGATCACCCGGCCAAGCAGTTCACGCAGGGTTTTTTGTTCCTCGGCGCTGAGAACGCCGAACACTTCGGCGTGGGCGGAGATGGCGTCGCTGACGACTGCCCCGGCGACCTTGCGCCCCCGGTCGGTCAGGAAAGCCTGCAGGATCCGGCCGTGCTGTGGGTCCTGTTTTCGCTCCACCAGCCCGCGTCGCTCGAGCTCTTTGAGCGCGAGTTGGACTCCCTGCGGACTGATCAGCAGACGGCGGGCCAGATCGGCGCCGGACAGTCCCGGCTCGGCGGCGAGTTGGCGCAGCATGCCGATCTGTGCGGTGCTGACGCCGTGGTCGCTGACCGCGTCGTTGACCTTCGTGAGGGAGAAGTACCACGCCTGCTTGAGCAGCCAGAGGATGTTGTCGGTCTGTTCCACGTCGCTCACTTCCTCCGCTACCGCTTGTAGACCGTTCCGTTTTTCATCACGAACCGGACGTCGAGCGTGGTGGCGATGTCCTTGGATGGATCGCCGGGCACGGCGATGATGTCGGCGAGATACCCGGGTGCGATGCGGCCGAGCTCGTCGTCGGCTTCGATCAGCTCCGCGCTGGTGATCGTCGCCGCGCGCAGCGCCTGCATCGGGCTCATGCCGCGGTCGACGAGCGCGCAGAGCTCTTTGGCGTTCTGCCCGTGGGGAATTGCCGGCGCATCGGTTCCGCAGGCGATCCGCACGCCGGCGGCGATCGCTTTCGGCAGCATGGCCTGCGCCCGCGGGAAGACCTGCTTGGCCTTCTTGCGCAGTTCGGGAGCGATGCGGTCGACGGCCATCGCCTCGGTGAGATACGTCGTCGACACGAGGAACGTGTCGTGGTCGACCATCATCTGAATGGTTTCGTCGGAGGCGAGGAAGCCGTGCTCGATACAGTCGATGCCCGCGCGGATACACGCCCGAATGGCGCTGTCCCCCACTGCATGCGCGGCAACGCGGACACCGGCGCGATGGGCCTCGTCGGCGATCGCGGCGAATTCCTCGTCGGAGTACTGTTGCGCGCCGGGTGCGGTGCTGTGCGACATCACGCCGCCCGACGCGGACACCTTGATCAGCTTGGCGCCGTGCCGGATCTGATAGCGCACGCATGCGCGCACGTCATCGACGCCGTTGGCGATGCCCTCGGCGACCGACAGCGGCATGATTCCCGGCGCCAGGCGTTGGAACACCGTTGGATCGAGGTGCCCGCCGTATGGGGTGACGGCGTGGCCTGCGGGATAGATGCGTGGCCCGACATGCCAGCCTTCGTCGATCGCGCGCTGCAATGCGACGTCGAGCAGATAGCCGCCGGTCTTCACCATCAGCCCGAGGTTGCGCACGGTCGTGAAGCCCGCTTCCAGTGTGGTGCGAGCGTTCACCGCGCCACGCAACGTGCGGTAGACGGGGTCATCCTGCACACCGTGCATCGGGTTGGGCAGGCCCTCCGGCTCGCCCGGTCCCCCGATGAGCAGGTTGAGCTCCATGTCCATCAGGCCCGGCACCAGGGTGACGTCGCCGAGATCGATCTCGGTCGAATCAGCCGGCATGTCCGCGGGATTCACCGATTGAATACGGTCCCCGTCGATCACGACGACCGCAGGCGAGCACACCACACCTGTTTCGACATCGGCCCAGCGCGCAGCGCGCAGGACAATCGTTTCCGTCACGGCACCGGGCCGGAGAGGCAATCCAGCGCTGCGGCACCGGAATCCGGTACGCGTGGCTGCTTCCAGCACTCGACTGGGAACGAGACCATGATCATCGAGTAGAGAAGGTGCATGAGGTTCAGCACGTCTTCGGGGAGATCGTCGAGCGGGAACTTGTCGCAGTAGGAGATGGCCTCCTCCGCTCGCGGCGTGATCGCGTCGTAGAACGCCTGCATCTCGGCCATCGAACTGGCCAGCCGCTTGGCATAGCGCTCGGCCTCGGTGGGCAGGCACCAATCGTTGAACGGTTCGAGGTCGGCGAATTCGGTCGGCAGCATCGCGGTCATGTCCTAAACCCCCGCGGTCTTGCGCTGGTAGTCGTCCACCCACGCGGCGGTTTCCTGGTGCAGGTGGCGGATGAGCACCTCCTGGTCGCACAGCAGGAACCTGTCCACGACTTGCGATTCGATCATCGTCTGCGTCGCCTCGAGGGTGTTCGCGTCCTGCAGCCCGTACTCCTTGAACGACACCGCGGCCAGTTCCTGTGCGATGCGCTCCCTTGGCGTGCGCGGTGCGGGGAAGTACAGCGTGCCTTCGAAGATGTGCGTGTTGAACGACGTCGGCCAGTAGTGATAGGTCAGATACCACCCCTGGCCCCAGACCAGGATCACGAAGTTCGGGAACAGCTGGAACGAATCAAGGCCCCACGGATCGCATTTGGCGGGGTTGAGCCCCTCGGGCATCTCGCCGAGATCCGGTGCGTCCCATGGCCCGAACAGCCCGCTCTGGCAGATTTCCTCGATCGGCTTACGCATGTCGGAGTCCATCTCCCATGCGCGAATACCCGACGTGCTGACCAATCGGTGCGGACCCTCGATCCGGTAATGCGGCGCCTCGAAGCCGGCTTCCGCGGCGGCCTTGGAGTATTTGGCCGGCGACTGGTTCGCGTGCAACACGGGTGCGTGATAGAACTCCTGGAACGCGTCCATGTAGAGCTTCCAGTTGGCCTTGACCTCCGAGCGGTAATAGAACCGCGATGTCATCTCGGCGAACGGATAGCCTTCCAGGCCGGTGATCATCGGGCCGAGGAACTCGCGCAGGCCCTGTTCGGGTTCGGCGGCGAAGTTGACGAAGATGAAGCCTTCCCACACCTCGCAGTGCACCGGGACCAGGCCGTACCGGCTTTTGTCCAGGTCGAAGAACTCGCCCTCCTGCTGAACGAACGTGAGGTTGCCGTCGAGGTCGTAGCGCCAGGCGTGGTACTTGCAGGTGAACTGCTTGCAGAAGCCACTGGTTTCCTCCAGCGGCATGTCGTTCCACACCAGCTTGTTGCCTCGATGCCTGCAGATGTTGTGGAACGCCTTCACTTCGCCCGCGTTGTTGCGCACCAGGATGATCGACGTGTTGACGACCTTCAGTTCCTTGGTGAAGTAGCTGCCCTTACGCGGGAGCTGTTCGACCCTACCGACGTTGAGCCACGCGCGCCTGAACACGGCCTTGCGCTCGGCTTCGTAGAACTCCGGGCTGATCGAGTCCTCATATGACACTGGCTCGGTTCCCAGTTGGGGGTAGTGCTGGGTCCAACTGCCTTCTGCCGGTTTGGGAAAACGCGCCATCGCCTTCTCCGTTCTGCGGGGCTGTTGTGGCTGACGGTATCTGCTTCGACCCATAATCACAAGTAGTTGATATTGCTCCACCCCGATTACGCGCAGCGCCCTACCCGAGTTCGGACGCTGTCCGCGTATCCGCAGAGTCAGGCGGCTTTGTATTGGGCGAGTGCGATGCCGATTGTGACTTCGAGTTCGGTGGCCTCGATTGTGGGTGTGCCGGGTGTTGGTGGGGCGCTGGATCGGTATCGGTGTTTGGTGGGGGTGCTGTATTCGGCGGTGTGGACGCCGGTTTCGTCGATGGCGGTGCTGACCTGCCAACCCGGTGTCTCTTTGGTGTAGTTGCAGTGTTCGCAGGCGCCGAGCCCGTTGACGGCACTGGTGGCTCCACCGCGACTGTGGGGTTGGGCGTGGTCGTGGTGGCGGATCGGGGCATCGCAGTAGGGGGTTCGGCAACTCTGGTCGCGTAGCTCGATGAATTTGGCCAACGCTTTGGGAAAAGTCCGGGCCCGCGATTCCATCGCCACCAAGGCACCGGACTTCGGGTGGCGATACAGCCGGCGCAGGGTGGCCCGCGAGCGCTTGTCGCCCACGGCGTTGTCGATCAGGCGGCGGGCCACCGCAGCCGGGATCGGGCCGTAGCCGCTGATGACCGCCGCGGCGTCGTCACCGCCGAGCAGGGTCTCATCGGAGATCACCATGTCCACGGCGACCGGGTCGGCGACCTCGGCGGGCCGGCCGGTGATGCGCTCAAAGGCGGTGTCGGCCATCACCTGCCCGCGGGTGCGGTCATCGAAGGTGGTGTCGGCGGCGCGCTTCAACGCGGCGTACACCCCGACGCCTTTGGTCATCGGCAGCAGCACGCTGACCCAGGCCATCGCATCAGGGGCGGGCCGGATGCTCACCGTGCGTTCGGATTCGGCCTTGGCCGCCCGGTCCACCACCGCCTGCGGGTCCAGCCGGTAGGCGATCGCCTTGGCCTTCGCGGTGATCCGCTTGTCCCCGAGCCCATCCAGTGAGCGGATGTCGGTGCACATCTCGGCATCCAGGGCGCGGCGGTGCTCCACACTCAGACACGCCGATTCGCGCACGATCAGGGTGGCCCGCCATTCCGAGAGCGCCCCGCACTCCAGCGCGTCCAGGGTGTGGGGCATCTCGAACACCAACGCGGTGGCGAACCCCAGATGCCGCCCGCCGCGCACCGGTGAATCGCGCCGCGCCAGAGCGACCTCGCCCGCCAGCCCGCGGCACTGCTTGGCCC
>JAEZKH010000422.1 GCA_023415515.1 Actinomycetes bacterium | reverse complement strand
ATCCTCGCGTCCCTGCTGATTTTCAGCGGCGACGACACGGATACGACGCCCCGGTCGTCGCTGGCCGCGCCGCCGAGGACGACGACGGTCACCACGACGCCGCCGTCGGGCGAGACGTCGACGACATCGACGACATCGACGTCATCGACGACCACCTCGACGTCTCCGACGACCAGCGCTGCGCCGTTGGCAGGCATGACGGGGATGGACGGGCAGGGCTTCATCGGGCACACCACGCGCTGTGACCAAGGGGCCAGGCCCGTTGCCGCGATCCAGACGTCGCTGTCTCAGGCCGTGATCTGTGAGACGTCGCCGGGGACGTACCAGTACCGCGGCGAGCGGCTACGGGACGGAGCGAACATCCAACTGGACAACGCCACACCGGCAGGAGGCGGGTTCGACGCGGTCAACCCCGCCGACGGTGCGCGATATGAGGTCCGTCCGGACCGGCTGCGCATCCTCAGCAACGGCGGCGTCGACTCCGACGAGCCCGCGCTGCAGTACGGGTCGCGGTAGGCCTGCGCGTTTAGCCGATCGTGAAAGCGCCAACACTGCACGATATGAACGACCGCAACGACCCGCCCGAGCACCCCCGCGACGCGCGGGAACCGACCGAGGAGCAGCGCGAACTCCAGGACGAACTCGAGCACCGGAACGACGACCCGGATGCCCCCGGCGGCCACCAGACGCGACATCAGGTCGCCGACGAGACGTGACGCGGCCCGAGCGGCATATGCCGCCGATGAGCGGCGACGAACGGACGACGCTCGAGAGTTGGCTGGACTTCTATCGGGACACGCTCGCGATGAAGTGCGCGGGGCTCGACGACCACCGGCTTCGAACCGCCTCGGTGCCGCCCTCCACGATGACGCTGCTGGGTCTGCTGCAGCACGCGGCCGAGGTCGAGCGCAACTGGTTTCGCCGGGTGCTGGCCGGGGAGCCGATCCCACCGATTCACGGGTCGAACCTGCATCCCGAGGGCCACGACGGCGGCTTCGACATCACCGAGCAGTCCACCTACCGCGCCGCCTTCGACACGTGGCGGCACGAGATCACCCGGGCGCGCGCCAACTGCGCGGGCCGGGCGCTCGACGACACCAGCCCGTTGCACGGGGCGTCGGTCAGCCTGCGCTGGATCTACACGCACATGATCGGCGAATACGCCAGGCATTGCGGCCACGCCGACATGATCCGGGAGCGAATCGACGGTGTCACCGGCGTCTGAATCCGGATTGACGCACGGCCGGACAATCTCGGCAAACGTGGTGTAGCTTCAAGCGACACATCAGCGCGGGTTCGCGTGCCGAGGAGTAAACGCGGTGGATGCGACACCATTCGGGCAATATCAGCTGCAGGAGCTGATCGGTCGGGGCGGGATGGGTGAGGTCTACAAGGCCTTCGACACCAGGACCGACCGCACCGTTGCGCTGAAGCTGCTGCCGTCGCATCTGGCCAAGGACGAGGTCTTCCAGCAGCGGTTCCGCCGCGAATCGCAGGCCGCTGCCGGCATCAACGAACCGCATGTCGTGCCGATCCACGGTTTCGGGGAAATCGACGACCGCCTCTACCTGGACATGCGGCTGATCGAGGGGCGCAACCTCGGCGCCATGCTGGAGGACGACAACGGCCAGAAGCGTCCGCTCGAACCGGCGCTGGCGGTGTCGATCATCGAGCAGGTCGCCGCCGCGTTGGACGCCGCGCACGAACTCGGGCTGATCCACCGCGACGTGAAGCCGTCGAACATCCTTGTCACCAGGAACGACTTCGCGTATCTGATCGATTTCGGGCTGGCGCGCACGGCGGGCCAGCAAGGGCTGACGACCGCGGGCAGCACGCTCGGCACGATGGCCTACATGTCGCCCGAGCGGTTCGAGGGCGGCGACATCGACCCGCGGTCCGACGTCTACGCACTGACCTGCGTTCTCTACGAATGCCTGACCGGCTCGCGGCCGTACCCGGTCGACAGCCTCGAGGAGCAGATCGCCAAGCACATCAACGCCCCCGCCCCGAAGCCGTCGACGATCGACCGGAAACTGGCCGCCTTCGACGACGTCATCGCCAAGGGCATGTCCAAGAAGCCGGGCAGGCGTTATCAGACAGCGGGAGAGTTGGCTGCCGCGGCGCGAAAGGCGCTGGCCGTTCCGGTGCGCACGACGGGCCGGTCCGGACGCCACTCGGCGCACCGTGTGACGCAGAGCCCCGGCGCGGGAGTATCGGCGCGCACGTTGGCGATCCTCGGCGCAGCGGTGCTGGCGGGCGTGGCGCTCGCCTTCGGTGCGTGGCAGGTCTGGGGCGGGGGAAAGGGCGGCGGGTCGGCGGGACCGACGTCGGTGGCGGCGACACCGGGACCGTCGGCGGATCCGAGCGGTCTCGTGCCCGCGATCGCCGCCACGCTGCCGCCCGAGATCAGGGACACCGGCCGGCTGACGGTCGGTGTCAATGTGCCTTACGCGCCAAACGAATTCAAGAACTCGGCCGGCGACATCGTCGGCTTCGACGTCGATTTGATCAATGCCGTCGCGCGGACGCTCGGCCTTCTCCCCGAATACCGCGAGTTCCTCTTCGAAGACATCATCCCGACCGTGCAGCGCGGGGAGATCAACGTCGGCATGTCGTCGTTCACCGACACGCTGGAGCGCCAGGAACAGGTCGACTTCGTGACGTACTTCGAGGCGGGAACGCTGTGGGCGCAGCGCGCCGGGTCGAACGTCGACCCGAATGCGGCGTGCGGACTCCGGATCGGCATGACGCCGGGATCGACCCACGAGACGGTGGAGATCCCGGCCAAGAGCGACCAGTGTGTCGCCGCGGGTCTGCCGCCGGTGCAAGCCGTCGTCTATGCGCGTCAGGACGAACTCACCGCGGCGGTGATCAACGGCGAGATCGACGCCATGTCAGCGGATTCGCCGGTGACCGGCTTTGCGATCAAGGGAAGCAACGGCGCGCTGGCACCCGCCGGCGAGATCTTCGACACCGCGCCCTACGGCTGGCCGGTACAGAAGGGGTCGCCGCTGGCCGAGTCGCTACGGCAGGCGATGGAGCACGTCATCGCCAGCGGTGAGTACAAGGCGATCGCGACCAAGTGGGGTGTGGAGAAAGGCATGATCGCCAAGCCGGTGATCAACGGCGCGATCAACTGACGTCGCTTCGTCCGCAGCGTGAGCTCGTCGGCTCGGCCCCCAGCTTTCAGGAGCAAGATGGGCCCATGCCATTCGCGCCACGGCCGCTGCTGCAGTCGATCCGCAAGGAGATTCCCGAGGCGCCGCCCGAGGGCGGTGACGAGCGTCGCCGCGGAGATCGCCTCGATGCACCACTGAGCCTCGCGTGGCTGGCCATTCTGTTCGTCACGACCCGCATCCAGCGGTCGGCCGGGCGACGCGGGGCCAAGCAGATCCAACGAACGCATTCGACGAACCTGCGCGGCCTGGACAACGAGCCGACCCGGGTCCTCGCCGCGAGTCTGTTCTGGCTCGACGACCGAAGATGGTGGCCCTACGTAGGCCTCTTCGCGGGTGTCGTCGCCCCTGCTGAGCGTCGATTGCGGTGGTGGCGTTGGCTTCTCGTCGGAATCGGGGCCCACATCATCGGCACCTACGCGGGCCAGGGTTACCTACGGGTGATGATCGGCCGCGGTCACGCCCCGAAGCGGCTGGCGAACGCGCGCGACGTCGGCGTCAGCTATTTCCTTCTCGGCGTCGGCGGCACCTTGACCGGATACGTGCGCCCGCACTGGCGACGCCGCTGCCAACTCGCAGCTGTCGTCGCGTTGACCGCCAACGCGCTCGCCCGCCCCACCTTCACCGAGATCGGGCACCTGACGGCGTTCCTGGTCGGGCTGGTGGCGATCCCGATGGCGCCGCACCGCGACGCGATGCCATACCCGCGTCGTGCCGGCCGTCACCACTCTGCGATTTCGGCGCGCTAGGTCACGCTGAGGATGAC
>JAEZKH010000358.1 GCA_023415515.1 Actinomycetes bacterium | reverse complement strand
CCGCCCGTCGGCGCCGACCCCGCGGGCCAGGTTGATGGTGCTGTAGCCGGCCAGCGTGCCGATCTCCAAAACCCGTCTGGCGTTGGACATCCGCGCGATGAGTTGCAGCAGTCGGCCGTGTTGCGCCGACACCTCGATCGCGGGCATGTCCGCTGCGGCAGCGGATTCCCGTGCGGCACGCAGCGCGTCGTCCTCGGTGTGCAGCACGCGGGTGAACACCTCGTCGAGGGCCTGCGGGCCGGGGTCGCTCATCGCCCGACGCTACCGCACGCCCTCCTTGGCGTAGACGACCCGCAGCACGTGGGCGACCTCGGGGCCCATCACCGCTTCGGCGAGTTCGCAGAACGTCGTGACGAACTCGTGGCCGTGCGGCGGGGTCGCCTCGCAGAGGTGATGGGCGATCTCGTGCAGCACGACCAATTCGCGCAGCGCCCACGCCTCATGTCGCCTGCGGTCCGGTTCCGACGTCGTCCGTCGCTCGGGCACCGCGATCGCGGCCTCGTCGCCGACGCGTTCGTAGTGCGCGGCGGTGACCCCGCGCCGCGGCCTGACCGAAAGCGCCGAGGCCTCGGGCCAGCGTGCACGGACAGAACCGAGCGTGAGCACCTCGTCGACGTATCGCTGCACGGACTCGACCGATGCGAACCGGGCCTCCGGCGGCAATGTCAGGTTCGTCCCGAAGAACTCGATCGTGCGGTGGCCGTGCTCTGCGGCGCGGTCGAACAGTGTTCGGACGAACTCTTCGGCGGCGTAGACCCTGGAGCGCTGGGTGTCGCGCGCGGTCACCGGTTCAGCGCGGTACGCGCGCCGTTGATCTCGCCGCTGCCGCCCAGTCTGGCCCGTCGACCCGCGCGGTCACCGGCCCGCCGCGCCGACGACGAATAACCCGCCGTGGCGCTGGTGGCCCGCCACGTCCCGCGTGCCTGCGACGTTTCGCGGTAGAAGTCCTTGAGCTCGATATCCTTGTCCCGCAACGCAATCGCCGTACCGGGTGCCCGTGTCCCGCTCTTGGTCGCCTCGCGCCTGGCTTGCTCGCGCGCCTCCGCAAGCCGCTGACCGATGCGGGCGCCGAACGCCAACTGGAAGTTGATCCGCGCGGTGATGGTCGGCGTCGGCCTGTGTGCGCCCGACGCGATGTAGGCCTCCGACGCCTTGACCATCTGCGTGATCAGGCTCGCGTAGAGCGCGTGGCTGGCGTCGATGTCCTCGGCGAAGCCGTAGGCGTAGACGAATGTCGAGTTGGACGCGATGTCGCATTTCACGTCGTTGGCGTGGGCGATGACGGTGAACAGCTGCACGTAGGTCCGCAGGCCCCTGGTGCCCGCATTGCCGATGGTGATGGTGCGCTGCACCGGCGTCTGCGCCTTGGTGCGCTCCGTGGAGTGCGAACGGGCGACGGCGAGATCGATCGACGTTGCCGTCGCCAGGCGCTGGGCGGCGGCCATGAAGGCCTCGGCTTCGTGCGCGTTGTCGGTGCCCTCGGCCTGGCGCAGCAGCGCGGCGATGCGGGCGAGCATCTTGTCGTCAGTCATGCGCGGATCCGCTCCGCCTCTCGCTCGGGGTCATCGCGGCCCAGACTAGAACTACTTCGTGACAAACCCGTTCAACGCATCCACAAGCTGTGGAGAAAGGGGGGCGTCAGTGGCGAGGTTGGCGATGCTGTCGGTGGGGTCGTCGCGCAGCACGTGGTTGACACCCTTGAGTTCGACGACGGTCAGCGCGGTGTGGGCCAGCGCGTCGATCAGCGGCTTCATCGTGTTGCACAAGGCCTGCCGATCGGTGTCCGAACACGTCAGCAGGACCGGCGTGCCCGCGGGGATCTTGGCCGCGAGTGCGACCGGGTCGATCTTGTCGGCCTCGACGATGGCCTTCGCATTGCCGGGGTTGAGGATCGCGCCCAGTCCCTCGGGCAGGTCCTTGGGCACCGTGCCCGTGGTGCGGACCTCGTCGACGGCGGCCAGCCAGGTGGCCAGCGTCTCGGGGCTGGCGTCGGAGCGCACCCGGTTGGTGATGATGTCCAGGTAGCGGCCTGACAGCGGTTGCAGCAGGCCGAGCGAGTGGATCTTCGGCGCGCCCGGCGAGGTGTCGGCGGCCAACGCCATCGCGTGCACGGTGCCCTCCCCCAGCGCGTACACCGACAACCGGTTCTTGTCGGTCCCGGGCTGATCGGCGAGGAATCGGGCCGCGGACTCGGCGCCTGCGGTGTAGACGGCGCTGACCACCTCGGTGGGGCGCTGCTGGAACGGCCCGAGACCGGTCGCCCCTGTGCCGACCTTGTCGTAGCGCAGGCTGGCGACTCCTTTCCCATCCGGCTGGTCGGACAGCGCCTCGGCGAGCTGGCGCATGTTGCCGATCTTGCCGACGACGACGTTGTCGCCGTTGCGGTCGGTGTTGCCGCTCTCGGAGATCAGCAGCGCGGCGGGCCCGGGCGGCGCATCCTTCTGATGGCGGTATGTGCCGTGGATGGTCAGGCCGTCTGATTGGAAGCTGACCTCGTCTTCGACCCACTGCTGCTGGGACTTGTCGCCGGACGAGCAGCCGGTCAACAGCAGGAGCACGGCGAACGCCAGTGCGGCAACGGCTTTCAAATCCGTGCCTCGATCCATGCGACGACGTCGTCGAGCACCTCGGCCTGCTCGGGCTCGTTGAAGACCTCGTGATAGAGCCCCGGATAGACCTTGAGTTCCGTGTCGGTCGACCCGACGCACTCCAGCAGGCGTCTGCTGCCTGCCACCGGTATCAGCTTGTCCTGCTCGCCGTGCACGACCAGCAGCGGCGCCGTCAGCGCCCTGGCGCGCTGCGGCATGGTCTCGCCGACGCCGATGAGCGCCCTGGCCACGCCCGCGGGCAGCTTGCCGTGATGCACCAGCGGGTCGTTCTCGTAGGCGGCGACGACGGCGGGGTCGCGCGACACCGCATCGGCAGGCAGGTCCTCGACCGGCAGACCCGGCACCAGCCGGCCGAGCACCTTGGCCGCGATCTTCATCACCGGCGACACCCCGTCCTGGGCGGCGACGGCAGGCCCGGAGAGCACCATCGCCGCGTAGGCGTCGGGATGCTCGGCGCCGTAGGCGAACACGACGCCGCCGCCCATGCTGTGGCCCAGCACGACACGCTCCAGTTGGGGATACTCGGCCGCCGCGATGTCCACCAGGGTGTGGAAGTCCTCGGTGTACTCGGAGATGTCTTTCACGTACACGCGTCTGCCGCCGGAGCGGCCGTGACCGCGCAGGTCGAGGGCGTACACGGCAAGCCCTGACGCGCCGAACCGCTCGGCGACGTGGTCGTAGCGGCGGGCGTGCTCGGCGTACCCGTGACACAGGACCACCACACCGCGGCAGTCCTCTTCCACGGGCTCCCACACGTCATAGACGATGCGGACGCCGCCGACTCCCTCGAAGGACCGCTCGTTTCGGCTACTGACCATCAGCGCAGACTAGCCAACCCCTTGGAAACCGGTCGGTGCGAGTTGTCGCGGGTCGTTCCCGCGCCTGGCATGTCCGACCCGCTGCGTAAGCTCGTCGGAGTGAGCGTGCTCGCAGAAGACCTGGAACCCGCTGACTCGAACGATTCAACGGCCGCCGCAGATGCCTTCATCGCCGACGCCCAGCGCTATCGGCGCGAACTGCTGGCGCACTGCTACCGGATGACCGGGTCGGTGCACGACGCCGAGGATCTGGTTCAGGACACCTATCTGCGCGCGTGGAAGTCGTACAAGAACTTCCAGGGCAGATCCTCGGTGCGGACGTGGCTGTACCGGATCGCGACCAACACCAGCCTCACCGCGCTCGAGGGCAGGCAGCGGCGCCCGCTGCCATCGGGGCTTGGGCAGGGCCCGTCGGACCCGAGGGGCGACATCGCCGAGCACCGCGAGATCACCTGGCTGGAGCCGTTGCCCGACTCGCCGAAGGAAGACCCGTCCGACCCGTCGGTGATCGTCGAGTCCCGCGAGTCCGTCCGGTTGGCGTTCGTCGCGGCCCTTCAGCATCTGTCGGCGCGGCAGCGCGCGGTGCTGGTGCTGCGCGAGGTGCTGCAGTGGAAGGCCGCCGAGGTCGGTGAGGCGATCGGCGCCTCGACGGCCGCGGTCAACAGCCTGCTGCAGCGGGCGCGCGCGCAACTCGACGCCGTTCAGCCGACGCACGACGGCGAGGCCCTCGCCCCTGAGTCGCAGGCGGCCAAGGACCAGCTCGCCGACTACATCGACGCATTCGAGTCCTACGACATGGCCAAGCTGGTCCGGCTTTTCACCGACGACGCGATCTTCGAGATGCCGCCGTTCGACAGCTGGTATCAGGGACCGGCCGACATCGTGGAACTGTCGAAAACGCATTGCCCCGCAGAAGGGCCGGGCGATATCCGCTTCACCGCCGTCACCGCCAACGGCCAGCCCGCGGCGGCGCTGTACATGCTCAACCGCGAGACCGGTGCCCACGAGGAGTTCCAACTGCACGTGCTCGACGTGCGCCCCGGCGGCATCGCCCACGTGGTGGCGTTCCATGCCGGCGACGGTCTGTTCGCGAGTTTCGGTCTGCCGTCCGCGCTGTGAGCCCCGCGGGTGGTCGCTGCCGATCGCTACCCTGGGGTGGATGACGTCATCCGTGGACATCCGCCGCGCGGCTGATCGCGGCGCGAGCACGACGGAGTGGCTCGACTCCAAGCACTCGTTCTCGTTCGCCGGCTACTACGACCCCGACAACACCCATCACGGGCTGCTGCTGGTCAACAACGACGACATCGTTGCCGCGGGCGCCGGCTTCGACACCCACCCGCACCGCGACATGGAGATCGTCACCTGGGTGCTGGAAGGCGCGCTCGAGCACCGCGACTCGATGGGCAACTCGGGCGTGATCTATCCGGGGCTCGCGCAGCGGATGTCAGCGGGAACCGGTGTGCTGCATTCGGAGAAGAACGGATCATCAAGCGAGCGTGTGCATTTCGTGCAGATGTGGGTCGTGCCCGATGAGACAGGCATCGAGCCTGGCTACCAGCAGGCCGAGGTCGACGACAGCCTGCTGGCGGGCAGGCTCGCGACGATCGCGTCGGGCATGGGCGACGCGGCGGTCGGCATCAACAACAAGAACGCGGCGTTGCACGCGGCGCGGTTGGCCGACGGTGGGGTCGTCGACCTGCCGGATGCACCGTTTGTCCATCTGTTCGTCGCAAGCGGCGCCGTGACACTCGAAGACGCCGGTCCCCTGCACGCGGGCGACGCGGCCCGATTGACCGCCGCAGGCAGTCGCCGGGTCACCGCGTCGGAGCCGTCGGAGATCCTCGTCTGGGAGATGCATGCCGAGCTGGCCGCTACGTAGCCCGTTCGCCCTCGGCCTCGTCGGTCTTCTCGCGCTGGCGGGATGTTCGACCGACGCCGCGCCGCAGCAGTCGTCGGCATCGTCGACGGCCCCTGCCTCGCCCGCCCCGGGCTCACCGACACTCGTGTCGACGCCGCTGAACGTCCCCGGCGACCTCGCCCAGTCGCCCTTCGACGAACCGCGCCATGCGTTGATTCCCGAGGGCTGGACGATCGAGGTGTGGGCGCGGGTTCCCAAAGCGCGGCTGGCGACCTGGACGCCCGACGGTGCCCTGCTGGTATCCCTGCCCGCGACCGGCCAGATCGTGAAGTTGGCACCGAAACCCGGTGGGCCGCCCGAGCAGTCGACGTTGCTCGACGGGCTCGATCAACCGCACGGGATGGCGTTGGCGGGGCCGACGCTGTACGTCGCCGAGAGCGACCAGATCGACGCATACGACTTCATCGACGGCGCCGCGGTCAATCCGCGCATCGTCGCCGCCGACCTTCCCGACGCGCGCAGTCCCGAACTCAACGGCGCCTACGCGCACGCGCTGAAGAGTGTCGCCGTGGGTCCCGACGGCGCGGTGTACTTCTCGATCGGTTCGACTGGCAACATCTCCGCCGAGGACCGCACTGCCGATCCTCCCCGCGCGACGATCATGCGCATCCCGCCCGGCGGCGGCGCTGCCGAACCGTTCGCGACCGGTGTGCGCAACGGCACCGGTTTGGCCGTCGCACCGGACGGTTCGATCTGGACGGCGGTCAACAATCGCGACAACGCACCCGACGAGAACGGCGACGTCGACCCGCAGTACGTCAACGAACATCCGCCGGAAGCGCTGGCGCGGCTGACTGCAGGCCGCGAATTGGGTTGGCCCTACTGCAATCCCGATGGAGGCCCGACCGACCTTGCGTTCATCCGGGACATGTCGACCAACAGTGACGGGTCCCGGATGGATTGCGCCGCGCTGCCGCCGGTCGAACAGAGCATGGGCGCCCATTCGGCACCTCTGGGCCTCGCGTTCACCGAAGGCGTGTTACCCGCGCCGTACACCGACGGCGCGCTGGTCGGCATCCACGGCTCGTGGAACCGTCAGCCGCCGCGCGCGCCCGAGGTGTCGTTCTTCCCCTACCGCAACGGAACGCTCGGCGATCAACAGACACTCGTCGGCGGTTTTCAGGCCGCCGACGGTTCGCGGTGGGGACGCCCGGTCGCGGCGGTGACCGGACCGGACGGCGCCGTCTACGTCACCGACGACTACGCGGGCGCCGTCTACCGGCTGGCACCCCCTGGTCGTTAGCGCGTCATCGGAGTCTTGGTACCCCGGCGTCCCGTGACGGCCACGTAGATCGCGATCAGGACGATCGCGACGACGATTCCGACGAGGAACGGGATGACCTCCCAGCCGCCGTTGGAATTGTGGTAGCCGAACTGGTAGGTCAGCCACGAGCCGATCAGCGAACCGAGCGCGCCGAGCACGATGGTCATGATCACGCCGATGTTCTGCTTGCCGGGCATGATGAGCCGCGCGAGCGCGCCGACGATCAAGCCGACGATCAGCGCGCTGATGATGGTTCCGATCATTGTCCGCCCCTTTCCGAGGTGTCCGACCTGAATCGGACTACCCGCTCAGCGGCAGAATTCACCCCTTTCGCAGCCGATACCGAATCGTGACCACGGTGTTACTGAAGTTGACTGTGAGGTTGGTGTGATGAATGTTGTCTTGTATTCAGGTCTTTTGCGCAAGGGGCAGTCGTGTCGACACGTGCCGCAGTCAGCCGGCGGTTCGCTGTGCGCGCCAGAAGCCGAGCGCTTCTTGCGTGCGCCGCCGCGCTGACGCTGTGTGCGGGTTTGTCGGCGACGGCCGCGCCCGTCGCGCGGGCCGACGGCCGCAGCCTGCTCGCCGGTGCGATCGCCAATACCCGCGGGTCCTATCTGGTCTACAACTTCGGCGACAGGCACCCCGCCCCGATGCTCAACGCCGGCGGCGGCTGGTACGAGATGAACAGCGGCGGGCACCTGATGACGATCAAGAACGCCTCCGGCCGACTGCAGCCCCGGCTGCTGGTCGACAGCCACCAGGGCTACCAGGGCCGGTGTGAGCGCGACCCTGGCGCGCGCACGGGCGAGGGCCTCTGGCAGGCATCGGAGATCTACGCGCCGCTGGAGGCGTGGCAGGCACTCGGCCAGCCGACGATCGCGATCAACGCGAACTTCTTCGATGTGCGCGGTCAGAAGGGCGGCTCGTGGCGCGACACGAAATGCAGTTCGCCGCTCGGCGCGTACGTCGACAACACCCGCGGACAAGGCAGAGCCAACGCGGCCGTGACCGGCACACTGGCCTACGCGGGCAAGCAGGGGCTGTCCGGCGGCAATGAGCACTGGTCGTCGCTGGCCACCATGATTCTGCCCGCGGGTGGCGCACCCTACGTCGTCATGCCCAAGGGGCCGCAGGACTATGACTCCGCCTCCCCGGTGATCCAGAAGCTGTTGGACCAGAACGCGCGCTTCGTCGCGGTCGCGGGCATCGGCCTGCTGGCACCGGGCGACACCGGACAGCTCAACGACGGGGGGCCCAGCGCCGCGCGCACCGCGATCGCCTACAACCGCACCAGCGACCAGCTGTATGTCTTCCAGGGCGGCAGCTACACCCCCGACCAGATCCAGGACCTGTTCCGCGGCCTCGGCTCCGACACCGCCGTGCTGCTGGACGGGGGCGGGTCGTCGGCGATCGTGCTGAGGCGCGACACCGGCGGAATGTGGAGTGGCGCAGGCGTTCCCAAGGGCAGTTGCGACACCCGGCAGGTGCTGTGCGATTCCCGCGAGCGCGCGCTCCCCAGCTGGCTCGCGTTCGCCTGACCCGCCGATGCACGAGTTGACGCGCCGCACCGTCCTGCGGCTGGGGGCCGGCCTCGCGGGAGCGTGCGCGTTCGACCCGATACTGCAACTGGGCCTGGCGACCGCATCGGGCGCACCGCCGGACCAGCCGACGCCCTCGTCGGCGACGGCCACCGCGACGATGGTGACGGGTTCGTTCGTATCGGCCGCGCGCGGCGGCGTCGAGACCAGGTGGGCCATCGCACTTCCGCCCGGTCACTTCACCCGGCCGCTGCGCCCCGTCATCGCACTGCACGGCCGCGACATGACCGCCGACGGCGTCATGGCCATGGGTGTGGAAGCCGGCCTGGCCGAGTTGGCGCGCGCGGGCTATCCGCCGTTCGCGGTGGTGGCGGTCGATGGCGGCAATGGTTGGTGGCACCGACGCGTGACGGGTGAGGACTCCGGCGCGATGGTGCTTGGCGAACTGTTGCCGATGCTGGCGGCCAAGGGCCTCGACACGTCGCGGGTCAGCTTCATCGGATGGTCGATGGGTGGCTACGGCGCGCTCCTGCTCGGCGGGGCACTCGGCGCGCGGCGGACGGCGGCGATCTGTGCCGTTGCCCCGGCCCTGTTCACCGACTATGCCGAAGCGATACAGGAGAGAGCCTTCGACGGTCCGGCCGACTGGTTCGCATACTCGGTCTACGGGACGTCGGCGCTGTCGGAGATTCCGCTGCGCATCGACTGCGGCGCCAACGACCGGTTCTACGAGGCCACCAAGCAGTTCGTCGCGTCGTTGCGCAGACCCCCGTCCGGGGTGTCGTTCATCGGCGGCCACGATGTGGCGGCCTGGCAGGAGAAGTTACCCAGAGAGTTGGCCTGGCTGGCGCGGTAGCGAGTCGATCCCGCGTTACGTGTGGGTGTCGTGGGACGATCGTTGCTGGAGTGAACAGAGTTGTGACAGCACCCCACCCTGTTTCCCGACGCGAACCCCCAGCGAGCGGGCGGACGATGGCGTCGCGACAGCGCTTCCGGCCCGACATCGAAGGGCTGCGGGCGGTCGCGATCATCGCGGTGGTGCTCTTCCATGCCGGGGTGCCCGGCGTCGGCGGCGGCTTCATCGGGGTCGACGTGTTCTTCGTCGTCTCGGGCTTTCTGATCACCGGGCTGCTGTGGCGCGAGGCGTCGGACACCGGGACGGTGCGACTGGCCCGGTTCTACGGGGCGCGCGCGCGGCGACTGCTGCCCGCGGCGGTCACGGTCCTGGTGGTGACGTGCGCGGCGGCGGCGGTGCTGTTGCCGCCGCTGCAGGCGCGGCGCGTGATCGGCGACGGGATCGCGAGCGCCCTGTACATCGGCAACTACCGGTTCGCGATAGCGGGCACCGACTACCTCGCCGCCGACGCGCCGCCGTCGCCGCTGCAGCACTATTGGTCCCTCGGCGTCGAAGAGCAGTTCTACCTGCTGTGGCCTGCACTGATCATCGGCACGGCATGGCTGCTGGCGCGGTCGGCCCGACGGGACGGCGGTTGGCCCGGTGAGCGCTCGGTCGGGCCGTACGTCGTCGTGCTCGCGTTGCTGGCGGCGGCGTCGTTCGCGGTGTCGACGGCATGGACGCACAACTGGCCGTCGTGGGCATTCTTCTCGCTTCCGACGCGGGCGTGGGAGTTGGCCGTCGGCGGGTTGGTGGCGTTGACCGCGGGCGCGTGGCGGCGACTGCCCGGGCCGTCGGCCGCCGTGGCGGGATGGGGCGGATTCCTGCTGATCGTCGTGACCTGCACGCAGATCGGCGAAGACGCGCCGTATCCGGGTACCGCGGCGTTGCTGCCGGTGCTCGGAACCGCGCTGATCATCGGGGCCGGCTGTGCGACACCAGATCTCGGCGTCGGTCGGGTTCTGTCGAAGCCCGTGATGGGGTTCATCGGGCGGCTGTCGTATTCGTGGTACCTGTGGCACTGGCCGGTACTGCTGCTCGCGCCGATCGTGTTCGGTGCGCCGCTCAGCCTCGCGGGCAGGCTGGCGATGGCGACGGTGTCGTTCGCGCTGGCGGCCGTGACCCTGTACGCGATCGAGAACCCGGCACGGTTCGCGCCGTCGATGAAGGACTCCGCGCGGCGGAGGCTGGCCGTCGGCGGTGTCCTGACGGCCGTCGCGGTGGCGACGTGTACGGCATTGATGGTCGCGCGGCCTGTTCCGGTGGGCCACGGGATGGCGGCGGCGCCGGTCGCTCCGGTTGAGCGAACCGCCTCGTCGGACACGGCGGCCCCGCCACCGATCTCGGTGCGCGATCAGGTGCTGGCGGCCGTCGCGAAATCGGCTGCGGGCGGCCCGGTCCCGGCGAATCTGACGCCGGGCCTGAATGCCATCGCGAAGCCGGACGTGTTCGTCAACGGATGCGTGCTGTCGTGGAAGGACGTGGCCCAACCCGAGTGCGCATCAGGTGACGTCACCTCGCCGACGACCGTGGCGCTGGTCGGCGACTCGCATGCGGCGATGTGGCAGCCGGCGCTCGAACCGGTGGCGCGGCAACGTCATTGGCGGCTGGAGACGATGAGCAAGGTGCTGTGCCCGTTTCTCGACCTGCCCACCAACAGTCCCTACCTCGGCCGAGCGTTCACCGAGTGCGACCAGTGGCGTGGCGCTGTGATGGCGCGGCTGTACAGGGAGCGGCCGCAGGCGATCGTGCTGGACATGTCGCGTCGCTATGGCGCCGACTTCGGCTTCACGAGCTACGACAAGGACTGGCTGGACAAACTCACCCTTGTGGTGCAGACGCTGCGACGAACGGGCGCAGAGGTTTTGGTGCTCGGGCCGGTGGCGGATCCGCATTCGACGGTGCCGACGTGCGTGTCGGCGCACATGGACGACGCGGCGGCCTGCGCGCCGTCACGCGCTGACGGTCTCGATGACGGCGGCATCGCTGCGGAGGCCGCGGCGACGGCGGCGGGCGGTGGTCGATACTTCGATCTGTCGCAGCTGTTCTGCACGACGCAGCGGTGCCCGGTGATCGTCGGCAACACGTTGGTCTACCGCGACGACAACCATGTGACGACCGAGTACGCGGGGGTGCTCGCGCCGCTGTTGTCGGAGATGGTCGAGCGGGCCCTGGCCTCACCCCTAGGGCCCGCTCGCTAGCTCGATGTGGCCGCCTTCTCGGTCTTCTTGGCCTGTGCGGACGCGCCCTTCTTGAGGTTGTCGGCGGTGTCGTTGACGGCCTTCGTCACGCCGTCGGCGGCCTTCCGGAGTCCGTCGTTGACGTTGTCGACGGTCTTCTTCACCTCGGCGCCGACCTGTTTGACCGCGTCCTTGACCGGTGTCGCGCGGCCGGCGCCCTTGGGGTTCGTCCCCGTCGTCTTCGCCGGTGGGACAAGCGAATTGCCGAGATCTGTCAACAGATCCGCGACCGGGGCCCTGCGCTGCTCGGCGGTTTTCGCGGCGGGGGGAACGCCGGCAGCCTTTTCGGCGCCGGAATCGACGGCCGCTGTCGACAGCGGGACCGTCTGGCCGGTTCCCGTCGACGTCGACGCGGCGTCCGACGGCGTGAAGCCCGTCTTCAGAGCCTGGGTATCGGCGCCTTGAGCCTGCAGGCTGGATCCCAGCGCGTTGCCGACGAGGCTCTCGGCGAGGTCGGCGACGGCAGTCAGGCCAAGGCCCGCTCCGCCGGCGAGAGGGGTCAGGTTGTCCAGGCCGAGTAGACCAAGCAGTGCTGCAAGAGCATTCGTGGTGGGGTTACCCACGAGGCCGTCGGCGATCGCCTGCTGGAATCCGACGCCCAGCAGGTTGAGCAGATCGCCTGGGACATTGCCCCACTCGACGTCGGGAAGCGATCCGAACGCGGTCGGAACTTCCGTGTCGTCGAAGGTGCGGACGTACTCCCAATCCCCATCGGAGTTCTGCACGCGCTCCACATCGGTGTAACCCAGGTTCCCTGCGCTTTCCAGGACGGGGTTGAGCGCCGTTCCGATCGGATTGTTGAAGCCGACCCCTGTCACGAGATTGACGGCGTCGACGAGGAGATACGTCGGCTCCAGCACCGGAGCGCCGTTGACCGGGATGGTCAGGTAGTAGTTGAACGACAGGTTCTTGTCCGCCGTCGGCAATGTGGCAGGCGTCTGACGGACGATCTGCGCAAGAAGCGACGTGGTGACGTCTGTGGCATCGAGTCCGCGGATGATGTAGGTCGGGAACAGCAGCGCCGCAGCGTTGTTCGCGAGCGTCACCGGGTTCGGCCAAGCCGCGAAGTCCGAGGCGGGGAAGTTCTGGATACCGATGTCGAGCTTGACCGGAATCAGGTTCGCACCGCCGACCGTCAGTCCGGTGTCGAGATTGCCGATCTTGATCGGCAGGCCCTGCCCGTTGGACTGCACCTCGGTTTCCGGCGTCACCGTGTCGATGCCGAACAGGCCGAAGAACGGATAAGCCCGGGCCAGCGGACCACCGTTCGCGCGGCCCGGGTTGAACAGCAGGACCAACGGCAACACGGTGTAGCTGCCGAGCAGCGAGTCGGCGCCGTTCACACCACCCGGCTGGTTCTCCAGGTCCGCGACGACCTGCTGGTAGGCGGCACCGGCGGCGAAGGCGCCGAGCCCGACACCGACGACCGGGATCAGACGAACCGACACCGCGTCGGGGAGTTGGTCCAGATCGAGCCCCAACGGCGCCAGGAGCTTGAGCAGGTCGGCCAGCCCGCCCGATCCGAGCACGTCGTCGAGCCCCAACGTCAGATACTCGGTGTTGTTGATCTCGTCGGCCACCGAGTTGGTCAGCGCAGGCACCCAGCCCGCATCGACGCCGAGAACCTTCAGCAGCGTGAAGAGCGGTCCAGCCGTCACCGGGTTCACCCCGGGTACGTCGACGCCGGACAGATCCAGCGGGTTGCTGAGGTCGATGCCCAATTGCCCCAATAGGCCACCGACGTTGTTCGCGTTCAGCTTGCTGCCCAGAAGCGGCGCCAAGAGCCCCGAGACCGCGCCGCCGAGAGCCGCACCTGCCGGGTCGCCGAGCAGATCCTGGAACACCGGCGTCAACACGGAATTGAGGACAGGAGCGAGCAGTACCGACGAGATCGGCGTGATGCCCGCCTGCCCGAGAACAGCGCCGATCGTGTCGTCAGCCACGCCGCCCACCAGACCGCCGACCAGCCCGTCGAGCAGGCTCTCCGGGTCGAGGCCGACAGCGTTCGCCAGCGCTGCCAGATTGACGTTCTCGACGATCAATCGGATCAACTGATCGGCCGCCGCTTGAGAGAGATCCGAGCCGAGCGAGCCGAGCCCGAAGGTCACGTCGGGGATCTGGTCCGGCGCCGGGAACGGCCGGATGTCCGCGCGCAGTCGCAGCAGTTCCTCCCGCGACCTGTCGGCATTCGTGTCCGGCACGATCGCCGTGGTCAGAGCTGTCGTGGTGATTGCGGCCGCGCCCAGTGCGGCGAACTTCTTCGACGTGCTGCTCACCTTGCGGTGCTTGCCCATCTGGACCGGTCCTTCCGTCGCGGATCTCAGGTTGCTCTCAGGCACCGTAGCACGCTTGTGACGGCTGTCACAGAGTTGCTGAGCGAACGCACCATTATCCGCAGAGCGCAAGACAAGCGCGTGGGCGGCGGGTCCGTCCACGCCAAACGGCGAGGTAGCGCTGGGACGACGGCATCCGGCGACTCATGGCAGCGACTGTCACTTTCTGCGCGAAGCTAAGTTGCTAGTATGGGCCGCCGGCGACACGGTTGCCCGTCGCGTCAAGCTCGACCGCCGTTTCGCATATCGCACGGGCCGACCCTCTGCGAAACAGGTGTCCCAGCTGCGGGACAGCCGCTGAAAATAGCGCCTCAGTTAATTAGTTCGCACGGGGCAAACACGATTCCGTAGTTAGCTGGCCACCGCCTCACCCGCGCGGACACGCCACCGCGCTCCGCGCCGCACTGTCGGTCTGCTCGGCGTATCCGGATCCGAACAGCACCACGTGCGCGAGCAGCGGGTACAACTGGTGCAACCCGACTCGGTCCCGCCACCGGGGCCGCAGTGGGTGAACCGACTCGTACCCCGCCAGCACCTCGTCGCGGTACGGGCACCCGAACAGGGCCAGCATCGCGAGGTCCGTCTCCCGATGCCCCCCGTGCGCGGCCGGGTCGATCAACACCGAGCCATCGGCTGTCCACATCACGTTGCCACTCCAGAGATCGCCGTGAATGCGCGCCGGTGGGTCGTTATCGTCGAGATCACCCGCATCGCAGCGCTCGATGACCGCTTCCACCGCGCGACTCGCCGCATCGCCGAGCCTGGGCTCGGCGCGCCGCAGCATCGGTAGCAGGCGCTCCCTGGCATAGAACGTCCCCCAGCTCTCGTGTTCCCGCAGCGACATCGGAAGCGGCGCGGAGAGCGGGCCGAAATACCCGTCGCCCACCCAGCCGTCAGGTCCCGACCCGAACAGCGGAGCGCCTGCGTCGTGCGTCACGGCCAGGCGGGAGCCGAACTCCCTTGCCGCATCACGGGTCGGCGCCGCCGCAACCAACCGCTGCAGCGTCAGAGACCGTTCGTCGTGTGCGAGCACCCGAGCGCACGGCACACCGCCCTGCACGGCGAGCCACCGCAGCCCGCAAGCCTCCAGCTCGAAGAATCCCGCAGGCGCGTCGTCGTTTCGCTTGACGTAGTCAGTCACGCGGCCGACGCGGTATTCCGACCAGTACCGCCATCAGTCGATCACGCAGCGCCGTGGGAATCAGCGGTACCACGGCGGTTTGAATCTTCGGCAGCAGCGCCACCACATAGCGCGCCCGCGGTCTGCGTGCCGTCAGCGCCTCCACCACGACGGCGACGACCTTTGACGTCGGCGAGGCCATGCCGCGTGCCCGCGGGACGAATTTCTTCATGCCGACGATGTGCTTGGCGTACAGGTCCCGATCGTGGGCCGACATGTCGGCTTCGATCCGGTTCACCATGTCGTCGGCCGTACGCCACATGTCGGTATCGGTCTGCGCCGGTTCGATCAGCACGACCGAGACACCCCAGCCGCGCAGTTCGACACGCAGCGCGTCGCATGCCGCCTCCAGCGCGAATTTCGACGCCGAATACGGCCCGAGCATCGGCGTCGCGATCCTGCCGTTCACGCTGGAGATGAACAGCGCCCGGCCCCGCGACTCACGCAACTTCGGCAGCACCGCGCGGGTCACCGAGAACTGCCCGACGACGTTGACGTCCAATACCTTCCGCCAGTCCTCGACCGTCACGGTCTCGACCGGGCCGCCGACCGCGACTCCCGCGTTGTTGATCACCGCGTCCAGCCGCGGTGGCAGCGCGTCGGCGAGTTGGGCGATGTGGTCGGCGTTGGTGATGTCGAGGATGACCGCGGACACCCGCTGCGGATCGACGCCGGTGATCGCGTCGGCATCGGCTTCACTGCGCACGCCTGCGATGACATCCCAGCCGGTCGACGCGAGATGTTCGACGATCGCCTTGCCGATACCCCTGGCGGCGCCGGTGACGAGAACTGTGGGCATACGGTGACCTTAGCCGTGGGCCGGTTCGGGCGGCCCGAACCAGAACAGAACCGCGGTCGCCGCGACCAAGGCCGCGACGATCGCGATCACCGGCGCGACCGTGAACCGCGAGAGCGTCGCGCCGACGACCGCACCCGCGCACATCGTCAGGACCACCGAGATGCGCAGCGGGCCGCGTTCGCCCTTGCCGCCCGCCAGCCTGCTGTCCACCCCGAGTCCGACGATCGTCGACGTCAGCACCGTCGTGCTGAGCTCCTGGATGCCGAACTGCCGCGCGGTCGCGTTCTGGCTGCCGAACGCCACCGCCAGCGCCGCGATCAGAATCAGCTTCCTGTCGTCGTGGTAATCGAGCACACCGGCGCCCGCCAGGATCGACAACGCCGCCAGCAGAACACATTCCACCCCGAGCGCCACCGCGACCCAACGTCGGGTGTCGTGCTGCAGGTGCCGGGAGAACCGCCCACCCAGTACCGCACCCGACAGGAAGCTGACGAACGCGACGACCGCGGCCGTCATGTCCACCACATTCTGCTGGGCGAACCAGAAGCCCAGGAACACGACGTTGCCTGTCATGTTGGCGACGAACACGTGCCCGAGCACCAACACACTGATCGCGTCGATCATCCCGGTGCCGAAGGTCAGCAGCAGCAGCCCGGTCACGGTGAGCCGATGCGAGATCGGGGAGGTGACGGGCACGTCGACTGCCTTACAGCTGCGGGGTGAGATCCAGCGTGGTTATCGTCGTCATCCTTGTGATCCGCCAGTCGGAGTGGTCGCGCTTCATCTCCAACCGGTAGGACAGGTAGCGCAGCGACGGGATGTTCTTCGAGACCGGGCTGGTGGCAATCGAATTCGTATACACGATGGCCGAGGCGTCCGTCTGGTTCACCGATTCGACCGCCGTGCCGAGCACCGACGTGGTGTTGGTGACCTGCGCCTGCTTGTTGGTCGCGGCGATCGAATCGATGAACTTCTTGTACTGGAACGCGAAGTCACCGGTGAGGTAGCGGGCCGACCGCTCGCCGAGCGTGTCCATGTTCTCCGGCGTGTACGACCACAGCGTCGTGATCGCGTTGGCCGCCGTGCGGGCGATGGTCAGCTTCGTCTCGACGAGTGCGTTGTTCGCGATCACCGGCTGCGCCGTCGCGCCGAGGAAGGCGCCGCCCGCCACGAACAGGACGGCGGCCGCCACCGCCGCGGTCTTCAGCCGCTTTCCCGCGGGCTGGTGGGCGACGAGAACCGGTTCCTGCGCCGCGGGGACCGCGTCGGGTGTCGGCGGGGCCTGCGCCTCGGGTGTCGACGGGTCCTGCGCCTCGGGTGTCGCCGCCGCCTCAGCCGGCGCTTCTGTCGATGTCTGCGCGTCGGCCGCCTCACCGGTTACGGGTGAACTATCTTCGGCCGGTTGATTTTTCGCACGCCGCGAGAGCTTCCAGCGAGCCCTCTTCTTCGCAGGCGCATCCTCGACCGGCGCATCCGCGGCGGGTGCTTCGTCGGCGGGTGATTCGTCGGCGGGAGCCTCCTCGACAGGTGCCTGGT
>JAEZKH010000325.1 GCA_023415515.1 Actinomycetes bacterium | reverse complement strand
CTGCTCGACCGGGGCCGCGGGTGCGGACCCGTCCTCCGCGGGCGCTGGCGGTGCCTCCGGTGCCGGCGGCGAACCCTCCGGAGCCGGTGGTTGGCCCGCAGGCGGGGCGCCGCCCGGCGCCGGACCCGCCGGCGCCCCGGGTTGCTGCGGCTGCTGAGCCGCGATCACGTGGATCACCGGGCGGATGTAGAGCCGCGCCGTCTGGCCGAGGTTGCGGGCCTCGTTGCTGTCGTTGCCGGGCACCGTGATGACCAGGTTGTCACCGTCGATCACCACCTCGGACCCCGAGACGCCGAGGCCGTTGACGCGCGACGAGATGATCTGCTGCGCCTGGTCCAGCGCCTCCTTGGTCGGCCGGGAGCCGTCGGGGGTGCGGGCCGTCAGCGTGACCCTGGTGCCGCCCTGCAGGTCGATGCCGAGCTTGGGCTCGGCCTTCTTGTCGCCGGTCAGAAAGACCAGGAGGTACACGCCGATCAGCAGCGCGAGGAAGAGTGCCAGGTAGCGGGCAGGGTGCACCGGCGTCGAAGGCGATGCCACGTTTCTTTGGTCTCCTCGAAATTCAGGTCGTCAGCACCGCAAAGGGTACGTGTCGGAGCTGAGTCCCCGACCGTCGGTGGTCAGCTCAGTCGGTTCTGGTCGGTGCTGTCCGTGATCTCGGTGGCCGTGGATTCCGGCTCTGCGACGTCGTCGTCGAATTCGTCGTCCGGCGTGATCCGGTCGCGCACGGCGAGCTTCATCCAGGTGGTCACCACGCCTGGCGCGATCTCGAGTTCCACGTTGTCGTCGGTGATGGCCTTGATCTCGCCCTGCAGGCCCGACGTGGTGTGCACGCGGTCGCCGACCCGAAGCGAGTTGTGCAGGTCGATCGTCGCCTGCATCGCCTTCTTCTGCCGGCGCGATGCGAAGAACATGAATGCGCCCAAGATGATGAGCAGGGGCAATAACGCGACAAGATCCATGACGGCAACTGCTTTCGTATCGTTTCGGCTCGTGTTGGCGAGGATGGCCCCGGACCGCCGGAGCGATCGCTGGGAGCCTTCTAACCGACCAGTGTGCCATTGCCGCAGCTGAAGACCGAGCGGCCCCTTCGACACCGGCGCAAAGCTACGGAATCCGTCGTCTCGATCGGCTCTGACAGACGATCTCGCACGACTAGGCTCACAACCCGTGAGCACCGTCGAGCAGAGCCGCCATCTCGCCACCTCCATCCCCGGTCCGCGCTCGAAGGAGCTGATCGACCGCAAGACCGCCGCGGTCTCCCGTGGCATCGGCAACACCATGCCGGTGTACACCGCCCGCGCGGGCGGAGGCATCGTCGAGGACGTCGACGGCAACCGGCTGATTGACCTCGGCTCCGGCATCGCGGTGACCACGATCGGCAACGCCTCGCCGCGCGTCGTCGATGCGGTGCGCCGGCAGGTCGCCGATTTCACCCACACCTGCTTCATGATCACGCCGTACGAGGAGTACGTTGCCGTGGCCGAAGCGCTCAACCGCCTCACCCCCGGCGACCACGACAAGCGTTCGGCGCTGTTCAACTCCGGCTCCGAGGCGGTGGAGAACGCCATCAAGATCGCCAGGACGTACACGCGCAAGCAGGCGGTGGTGGCCTTCGACCACGCCTATCACGGCCGCACGAACCTGACGATGGCGCTGACCGCGAAGTCGATGCCCTACAAGCACGGCTTCGGTCCGTTCGCGCCGGAGATCTACCGCGCACCGCTGTCCTACCCGTTCCGCGACGCGGAGTTCGGCAAGGAGATGGCCACCGACGGCGAACTGGCGGCGCGGCGGGCCATCAACATCATGGACAAGCAGGTCGGCGCCGACAACCTGGCTGCGGTCATCATCGAGCCGATCCAGGGCGAAGGCGGGTTCATCGTGCCCGCCGAAGGATTTCTACCCGCGCTGTCGGACTGGTGCGCGAAGAACGACGTGGTGTTCATCGCCGACGAGGTCCAGACCGGCTTCGCCAGGACCGGCGCGATGTTCGCCTGCGAACACGAGGGCATCGTCCCCGACCTGATCGTGACCGCCAAGGGAATCGCCGACGGGCTTCCGCTGTCGGCGGTGACGGGCCGCGCGGAGATCATGGACGCACCGCATGTCAGCGGGCTCGGCGGGACGTACGGCGGCAACCCGGTGGCGTGCGCGGCGGCGTTGGCCACGATCGAGACGATCGAGTCGGAGGGATTGGTCGCCAGGGCCGCCGAGATCGAGCAGCTGATGAAGGACCGCCTGCACCGCATGCAGGCGGAGGACGACCGCATCGGCGATGTCCGCGGCCGCGGCGCCATGATCGCGATGGAGATGGTCAAGTCCAGGTCCACGGAACCCGACGGCGAGCTGACGATGAAGCTGGCCGTCGGCTGCCACACCGCGGGTGTGATCGTGCTGACCTGCGGCACCTACGGCAACGTGTTGCGGTTCCTGCCGCCGCTGAGCATCTCCGATGACCTGCTCGTCGAGGCGCTCGACGTGCTGGCGCTCGTCCTCGCCGACCTGTAGTTCTCCCCGCGATCCCGGCCGCCATGGGCCTCGTTGGCGGGCTGGACCCCGAGGGCTCCCGCGCCTAGGTCGGTGGCGGCAGCTTCAACAGCAGCCTCGCGCCGCCCATCGGGCTCGTGCCGAGACTGGCCGTCCCGCCGTGGATCTCGGCCTGCTGGGCCACCAGAGCGAGCCCGAGCCCCGAGCCCGAGCGCGCCGCGGTGGAACCGCGCGAGAACCTGTCGAAGACAGCGGTCCGCTCCTCCTCGGGCACGCCCTGACCGTTGTCGTCGACGGTGATCTCGACGCCGTCGACGGAACTGATCGCGGCAAGCCGGATCTCGGTGGCGCCGCCGTGCTTGACGGCGTTGGTGATGGCGTTGTCGATCACGAGTCGTAGGCCTGCGGGCATGCCGACCATGAGCACGGTCGTCGACGACGCCAGCGACACTTCCAGGCCCGGATAGTTGCGCATCGCGTCGTGGGCGGCCCGGTCGAGCAGTTCGGTGATGTCCACCGGGACGAAATCGTCGACGGTGGTCAGTTCGCCTTGTGCCAGGCGCTCCAGCGCCGACAGCGTCGCCTCGATCCGGCTCTGCGTGCGGATGACGTCGGCGATGACTTCCTTGCGCTGCTCCTC
Organism: Actinomycetes bacterium; assembly: GCA_023415515.1. Taxonomy (GTDB): domain Bacteria; phylum Actinomycetota; class Actinomycetes; order Mycobacteriales; family Mycobacteriaceae; genus Mycobacterium. The sequence goes on along the minus strand of JAEZKH010000325.1, from coordinate 5,726 downwards.
GGGAAGGTCGAGGGTGGAGAGCACTTCGAGATTGGTGCGCATCGCGGTCAACGGTGTGCGCAGTTCGTGGGACGCCACGGCGGCGAAATCACGGGCGGACTCCAAAGCGGCCTTCGTGCGCTGCTGTTCGTCGCCGATGCGCGCGAGCATCCCCTCGACGGCCTCGGCGATCTCGACGGCCTCCTGGACGCCGCGCACCTTCACCTCGTCCGGATTGGACTGGGCGTTGATCACCCGGGCCTGCTGGGCGAGCACCCGGAACGGGTTGATCATGATCAGCCACAGCACTGAGGCGACCACGACGGTGCCCACGATGACACCGCCGCAGATCAGCAGGACACGCCGGTGCAGTTCGTCTATCCGCCTTTGGGTTTCAGCCAGCGGAGCGCCTACTGCGATCGACGCCTTGCCCGCGGTGAAGGTACGGACCCTGTACTCGACACCGTCGATCGTCGTGGTGTCGTAGCCGTCGTCGAACTTCGGCAGGACGACGTCGGCGGGCAGTGAGATCGTGATTCCGTCGACGCGTGCGGTGCGGACCAGTTCGCTGTTCGGAGAAGGCTGCTCGAGCCCGACGCCGGCGGAGTCGCGCAACAGCGAGCTGATGTCGCCGAGGCTGCTGACCGAGTCGAGGCGACGGTCGAGCTGGCTGTACTGGTCGTTGGTCACGCCGAACCAGACCCAGGCGCCGAGGATGATGACCAGACCGACCACCGACACCGCCGCCACGATGACGATGATGCGCAGCGACATCACCCGCGCCAGTCGCCGGTAGAGCCACCTGATCAGACGCACTAAGGCACAGTGCCACCACGCGTCGGCAGACGCAAAACCTCACCACGCGTCGGCAGACGCAAAACCTCAGCGGTGGGCGAGGCGGTCTCCGCGACGGAAGAGTCCGCCGAGCGACCGGTGCCGCCGCTCATCCGTCTCCCCGCTGGGCCGCTGGTGGATCTCGGTCGCAGGCTGGATCTCGGTCACCTCGTCGTTTGCCACGGGCTCGGCCGCGGCGGGCTCGGTCGTCGCGATCGCCGAGCGCTGCGCGTAACGGATGTCACGCGCGCTGCGGATGGACAACCGCCCGAGCGCCAGGGCGCCGAGGAAGATGACCAACGCCCCGAGCCCGTAGAAGTAAGCCAGCTCCAGAGCCACGCGCTTGGTCTCGGTCGCCGCCACCGGGGCACCGGGCTCACCGAGGCCCAACGGGCCTGCCAGTGCACGCCCGACGACGAACCATGCACCTGCCAGAACCGTCAACCAGCCGCCGAGCATGGCGGTGAACCGATTACGCGAGCTCAGCAGCAGCAGGCCACCGATTACGGTGACGGCGCCCGGCAGCACTTCGAGCCAGCCACGGGAGGTGGTCCACACCCATTCCCGGTCTGGACTGAACGCGAAGTCGAACAGCGGGCCGACGAACGGGATCAGCGCTCCCCAGATGCCCAACAGAATCAGCAGAAAGCCGCTCAGGGCGCCGCGGCTTCGCGGCATGTGGGCCCTGCCGCGACCGCCGTGACCACGTGTGTCAGTCATTGTTGCCTCCTCGGTCCCCGACGGGGTACCCCGACGCGCGCCCGGATACCCCCAATCGGCCCGGGGATAACCGGGCGGGGACCGGCCTGCGGGAATACGCATAGGTTAGCAATGCTTATCATTCGTAGGCGCAGCGTCGCGTCGCCATTACCCGCTCCCCTTCTCGAGGACATCCTGATGCCGATTGACACCCGCGACGAGCGACTCGCCAGCCGCATCGCCGGCTTGAAAGCGTCTGACCCGCAGTTCGTCGCCGCCTTGCCCGACGAGGCGGTCTCGGCGGCCATCGAGCAACCCGGCCTCCGGCTACCGCAGATCATCCGCACGGTCTTCGACGGCTACGCCGACCGCCCCGCCCTGGGTGCCAGAGCGGTCGAGTTCACCACCGACCCTGCGACCGGCCGCACCACGGTCGGCCTGCTCCCCCGCTTCGACACCATCACCTACAGCGAATTGGCGGGCCGTGTGCAGGCGGTGGCCAACGCACTCACAGCCGATCCTGTGCAGCCGGGCGATCGCGTGGCACTGCTGGGCTTCACCAGCATCGACTACACCACCGTCGACATCGCGCTTGTCGGCCTCGGCGCCGTGTCGGTGCCGCTCCAGACCAGCGCGCCGGTCAGCGTGCTGCGCCCGATCGTCGCCGAGACAGAGCCAACGGTGATCGCGTCGAGCGTTGACTTCCTGACCGATGCAGTCGATCTCATCGTGTCGGCATCCGCGCCGGTCCGGTTGATCGTGTTCGACTACCGTCCGCAGGTCGACGACCACCGCGAGGCCCTCGCGTCGGCGAAGGCACGGTTGACCGAGGCGGGAGTGCGCGTCGACACACTCGCCGACGTCATCGACAACGGCGCGAGACTGCCTGCGGCACAGCCGTTCATCGCCGATGATCCTGATTCGCTGATGCTGCTCGTCTACACCTCGGGCAGCACAGGGACGCCTAAGGGCGCGATGTACCCGGAGCGTCTGGTGGCCACCTCGTGGCGCAGGTCGGTACGCAGTTCGTGGGGCGACGACGGCGCCCACCCGTCGATCTCGCTGAGCTTCCTGCCGATGAGCCATATGATGGGCCGCGGCCTGCTGTATGGCACCCTCGCCGCCGGTGGCACTGCGTATTTCGCGGCCAAGAGCGATCTTTCGACGTTCCTGGACGATCTCGCACTCGTTCGGCCGACGCAGCTCAGCTTCGTCCCGCGGGTGTGGGACATGATCTTCGCCGAGGTGCAGAGCGAATTGGATCGCAGGGCCGCCGAGGACGCCGACGCGGTGCTGGCCGACTTGCGGGTGCGGTTGCTCGGCGGTCGGTACGTCACGGCGATGACGGGGTCCGCACCGATCTCACCGGAGATGAAAGCGTTCGTCGAGTCGTTCCTGGACATCCATCTGATCGACGGTTACGGATCGACCGAGGCCGGTGCCTTGTTCGTCGACGGACGCGTGCAGCGGCCGCCGGTGATCGACTACAAGCTGGCCGATGTCCCCGAACTCGGCTATTTCCACACCGACCGGCCGTTCCCGCGGGGTGAGCTGCTGGTCAAATCGGAGACCCTGTTCCCCGGTTACTACAAGCGCCCCGAGATCACCGCCGAGATGTTCGACGCCGAGGGCTATTACCGCACCGGCGACATCGTCGCCGAACTCGGCGCCGATCAACTGGCCTATCTCGACCGGCGGAACAACGTGCTCAAGCTGTCGCAGGGCGAATTCGTCACGGTCTCCAAGCTGGAAGCCGCTTTCGGCGACAGCCCGGTGATCCGACAGATCTACGTCTACGGCAACAGCGCCCGGTCCTACCTGCTCGCGGTCATCGTGCCAACCGAGGACGCCTTGCGCCGGTACGACGAGAGTTCGCTGAAATCGGTTGTCGGCCAATCGCTTCAGGACGTCGCGAAAACCGCCGGCCTGCAGTCCTACGAGGTGCCGCGCGACTTCCTGATCGAGACGTCCCCGTTCACGCTGGAGAACGGCCTACTGACCGGAATCCGCAAGCTGGCCCGTCCGAAACTCAAGGAACGGTATGGCGAGCGCCTCGAACAGCTCTACGCCGAGCTGGCCGAGGGCCAGGCCGACGAGCTGCGCGCGCTCCGGCGCAGCGGTGCGGAGGGCCCAGTGCTCGACACCGTCATCCGCGCTGCGGGCGCGTTGCTCGGCGCGTCGGCCGCCGATGTGCGAGCCGACGCCCAATTCACCGATCTCGGCGGGGATTCGCTGTCCGCGTTGACGTTCGCCAACCTGCTCAACGAGATCTTCGACATCGAGGTCCCGGTTGGCGTGATCGTCAGCCCGGCCAACGACCTGGCCGCGCTGGCCGCCTACATCGACGCCGAACGTCAGACCGGTGCCAAGCGCCCGACGTTCGCGTCGGTGCACGGCCGCGGCGCCACCCAGGTGCACGCGGCAGATCTGACGCTCGACACGTTCATCGACGCGTCCACGCTCGCCGGCGCGTCGTCTCTGCCAGGCCCGAGCGGCGAGGCGCGCACCGTACTGCTCACCGGCGCAACGGGATTCCTCGGTCGGTATCTGGCCCTGGAGTGGCTGCGACGGATGGACCTCGTCGACGGAAAGGTGATCTGCCTGGTTCGCGCGAAGGACGACGATGCCGCGCGCGCACGCCTCGACGGCGTCTTCGACAGCGGCGACCCCGAGCTGTTGCGGACGTACCGCCGGCTGTCGGCCGAACACCTCGAGGTGCTCGCAGGCGACAAGGGAGAAGCCAACCTCGGCCTCGACGATCACACCTGGCAACGGCTCGCCGACACCGTCGACCTCATCGTCGACCCGGCCGCCCTGGTCAACCACGTGCTGCCGTACGAGCAGCTGTTCGGGCCCAATGCGCTCGGCACCGCCGAACTCATTCGCATCGCACTGACCACGAGGATCAAACCGTTCGCCTATGTGTCGACCATCGGGGTCGGTGCGGGCATCGAACCTGGCCGGTTCACCGAGGACGCCGACATCCGGATCGTCAGCGCGACCCGCGCTGTCGACGACAGCTACGCCAACGGCTACTCGAACAGCAAGTGGGCAGGAGAGGTGCTGCTGCGCGAGGCGCACGATCTGTGCGGCCTGCCGGTGTCGGTGTTCCGCTGCGACATGATCCTCGCCGACACCACATACGCCGGTCAGCTCAACCTGCCGGACATGTTCACCAGGATGATGTTGAGCCTGGTCGCCACCGGCGTCGCACCCGCGTCGTTCTACGAGGTCGACGCCGGCGGTAACCGGCAGAGAGCACACTATGACGGCCTGCCGGTCGAGTTCATCGCCGAGGCGATCTCGACACTCGGGGCAGGCGTCGTCGACGGTTTCGAGACGTTCCACGTGATGAACCCCTACGACGACGGCATCGGGCTCGACGAGTTCGTCGACTGGCTGATCTCCGCGGGCTACCCGATCAAGCGCGTCGGTGACTACGCGACGTGGCTGGCCCGGTTCGAGACGGCGATCCGCGCGCTGCCGGAAACGCAGCGCCAGGCCTCGCTGCTGCCCCTACTCCACAACTACCAACGGCCGGAGAAACCCGTCCGCGGGTCGATCGCACCCACCGACCGGTTCCGCGCTGCTGTGCAGGGCGCAAAAGTCGGGCGCGACAAGGATATTCCCCATATCACGCCGGCGATCATCGTCAAATACGTCACCGACCTGGAACTGCTCGGACTGCTCTGACCTACCGCGCGACAGCCACCGCAAGGAGCACGACCGCCACCAGCGGAAAGGCTCCTTGCGTGATGGCTGCGCGCGCCTTGTCGGGTGACGATGCGAGCAGCACGGCCGCGGCCGCAAGCATCGACCCGGCACCCGCGAAGATCAGTGCTGCGCCGACGGCGTTGTGCCCCAGGCAGATCGCGACGATTCCGACAGCGGTCACAACCGCCAGAAACAGGTTGTAGAAACCCTGGTTGAAGGCCAGCAGCTTGGTGGTCTCGGCCTCTTCTGGCGTGGTGCCGAAGGTCGCGCGGGTGCGCGGCGATGTCCACGTCAGTGATTCCATCACGAAGATGTAGACATGCAGCAATGCGGCAAGTGCCGCGAAAATCATTCCCGCGGTGAGCATTACGCCTCCTATTCGAACAGGCCCTGCTGGCCCAAACCGGACACACCGCTCGGTGGGCTCATTCCCAGATGTGTCCACGCCGACGCGGTGGCCACCCGCCCCCGCGGTGTGCGGGCGATCATGCCCGCACGGA
>JAEZKH010000258.1 GCA_023415515.1 Actinomycetes bacterium | reverse complement strand
GACACACTGGCGTTTTACAGCCGGTCTGCAGACGGGCTGTGGTCGGTGAATGTCACCATTGAACGGGAGTATCGTCAGAACATTCTGGTGCTTAAGGAGCTGAATTTCGGACGCCAGCCGGGGGATTTCTTTGCCCGTACGGTGTTTGTGCTGCTGCACAATCTGTGTCCGGATTGTTTCCGCATTCATTCCACTGCCGGTGGTGCCAGCTGGTCAGTGCCGCTGAAATGGATAAAACGGTTCCTGGGGTATGAGAATTTTTCTGCTCCGGAGTCTGTATTAACCACCCCGGTAAGGGGAGATGTGTTTGACTGTTTACTGCTGCAGTTTCTGTCCGGTCAGGGGCGACAGTTATCCCCGGATGACTGGTCAGCGCTGGAAGAGGCTGAACATCATCTTTACTGGCTGCGGGCACTTGCCGGTGGACACTGACAGAACACCGTTGTTTCTTTTCATTTACCCGGAATAACGCCATCGCGTATTCCGTCATTCATATAACCCGGCAGGGACATATCCCTGTGGGGAGAGTCCCTGCGTTATTCAGGAGAATTGTTATGGGACTCGATATTTACTTTATGGCTCGTGATAACCATCAGAATAGTGCCGTTGTGGAAACACAGGAACATCAGGAAGTGGGGACTTTCCGTAAGGTGATGCCGCTTCTGACATGGTTCCGTAACCATACTGATGCTTCAGATGAGCAGCATACTTTCCCGGTAACACGCCGGTCACTGACTGCATTATTGCGTGACCTCAGTATGCTGACGCCGGGAAACTGCCACAGCCTGTTTCCTTATGTCAGAAACTCGCGTTTACGGGGGGAAGACTATGCTGATGACTACTGGTATGACGTGAATGACGTAAAAGCGTGGGTCAGCGATACGCTGAGGACGTTTGATTTTGAACGTCGTTCACTGGTGATGCTGGCGTTGTGGTAAGTCCGGCCTGTCTGATTTTCGTTATTAATTTAACCGTACGGTGCATGTTCACCGTACGGGGAGCATGCATCTTTTTTATGGAGCGTGCTCTTATGAAAACGAAAAAACATACTTCACGTGCCGTGAATAAAACGCCGGAACGTGACCTGTATCAACTGGTGACCGACAGGATTGTGACGGCCATTGAAAATGGTGTGCCACCCTGGAAACGTCCCTGGCGCTCTGCGCGTAACGGCGCGGGCGAGCCGGAGATGATGCCGGTAAACGCCCTGACCGGGAAGCCTTATACGGGCGTGAATGTCCTGTTGTTGTGGCTGACTGCGGATGAAGCCGGGTACGCCAGTAATCACTGGCTGACGTACCGTCAGGCGCAACAACTGGGTGGCCACGTCCGTAAAGGAGAGGTGGCCACACTGGCGGTGATTTACAAAGACTGGAAAAGACAGGCCGTGGATGAACACGGTAACCGGCTGACGGACAGTGAGGGGGAACCGCTCATGGAAACGGTACCGGTACTGAAAGCGAATCCTCTGTTTAATGTGGGACAGTGCGACGGTTTACCTGAGCATCTGATGGTGAAGGCGGAAGGCAGCGCGGATGCACTGCCGGCTGATACCATCAGTGAGCGGGTGCTACCGGTACTGAATGGCAGTGGCGTCAGTGTTTCGTCACTTCCACAGGACAGGGCATTCTACCGGCCTGACACTGACCGTATCGTGATGCCTTTGTCGTCACAGTTTTATTCGGTGGCCGATTACTGGACCACCCTGCTGCATGAACTGGTACACAGTACCGGTCATGAAAAGCGTCTGCGGCGGGCCGGGATAAGTTCTTTTGCCGGCCGTAAAAGCCCGGAATATGCGTTCGAAGAGCTGATTGCCGAGATGGGCAGTGCTTTTCTGTGCGCACATCTGGGGATTACCGGTGACGTACAGCACGAAAGTTATATTGACGGATGGCTTAACGTCCTGAAGTCTGACAAAAAAGCGCTGTTTCGCGCCTGCCGGCAGGCACGTGAAGCATCAGAGTATTTACTGATGCAGCGGGCTTCGCAGGCGCGGGGCGCATAATCTGAACCGCTGGCGGAGGGGGTAACCTGACCGCCATTCATCCCGTGAGGGCATTGTTCCTCACGGGACAGTGCCCTCTTTTTACATCTGATACAAAAAGAGGAGCGTAAACCATGTCTGAATGGTGCCAGAATCGTTTTGAAATTACCGGTAAGTCAGTCTGTCTGGATGTGCTGACTCAGTGGATTGAAGGATGTGAGACACCGCGTTACCGCCATGCCATACAGCAGAGTATACAGCTGTTTCTGGCCGGTTGTGCAGGGCTGGTGAAGCCCACCCGGACGACGCAGTATCCACCATATCCGGCGCTGGTTCGTCACGGAACGGGGATGTCATCTCCGGCTAACCAGGCATTTGAACAGTGGCTGGGGCTGCTGGTAAAAGATGCCGTACTGGATGAAGAGACGATAAAGACCATTGACCGCCTTTATCACCAGACATGTATTGGCGCAGTCCGCTGGGGGAGTCTGCCGGATAATGCCCGGGAGATAATCACCGCGTTAATGCGTTGTCAGTATTCTGACTGGTTTGGCCTGGTCGGACTGAGCGAACACATTGATGCCGAAGCCTGCTGGAGCCGGCTGTCGGATTAC
>JAEZKH010000218.1 GCA_023415515.1 Actinomycetes bacterium | reverse complement strand
CGCGAGCAAGTCGCTGATCCTCTACGACATCTACAAGGGGGCCGCGGACTTCACGGTGGCCGCGCTGCACGACGACCCGTCGGCATCGGCCCGCGAGACGATCTACCACTTCACCCGCAGGCTGCTGACGGGCATCGCGAGCGACCTGGAGCGGGCGGCGGTGTACTTCCAGGAGGGGCCCTACATCACGGAGTGGTTCACCGACGAGCAGGTGGCCTACATCCGGGAGAAGGAGACACAGGTCTACGAGCATGTGCGCGACGTCATCGACAGGGGTATCGCCAGCGGCGAGTTCTTCGACTGCGACTCCCATGTGCTGGCGCTGGGTTATATCGGTATGACGCTCGGCTCGTACCGTTGGTTGCGCCCGCAGGGCAGGCGCACGGCCCAGGAGATCGCGGCGGAGTTCAGCACCGCGCTTCTTCGCGGCCTGATCCGCGACGAGGTGGTGCGGGTGGAAGCGCCGCTGGGCGTCGACGTAGAGAAAGCCGGACAGTAATGCCGTTGGTGAGCAAGACCGTCGAGGTCGAGGCCCCGGCCGAAGCGATCCTTTCGATCGTCGCGGACTTCGAGGCCTATCCCGAGTGGAACGAGGAGATCAAGGGCTGCTGGGTGCTTGCCCGCTACGACGACGGCAGGCCCAGCCAACTGCGGCTGGACGTCACGGTGCAGGGCCAGTCGGGGATGTTCATCACCGCGGTCTATTACCCGTCGCCGAACGAGATCTACACGGTCCTGCAGCAGGGCGACCATTTCGACAAGCAGGAGCAGAAGTTCTCGGTGGTGGCGATGGGGCCGACGTCGCTGCTGACGGTCGACCTCGACGTGGAGACCAAGCTGCCGATCCCGAAGACGGTGGTGAAGAAGGCGATCGGCGACACCCTCGACTACCTCGCAGGCAACCTCAAGGCCCGCGCCGAGCAGCTCGCCGCACGCTAGTCACAGCGCCCAACGTGCGCCCACTGCGAAAAATCGACCTGAAAATCGCAGACGATTCACGTTCGATGGCGGGTACTTCTCAGCTCCAGATCCCGGTTTCCTGCAGGCGCTCGGTCAGCCTGCGCGCGCCGTCGTCGAACTGCCATTCGGTCAGCCGGACGACCTCGGTGACGTCGCGGCGTCGCAGCGCGGCGATCAGCGCTCGGTGGTTGTCGACGGCGGCCACGCCCCACTGCGGGTCGGAGGCGTAGATCAGCGGCGGCATGTAGCGCGCGACGTGCAGGAGGAACCACGCGAGCTTGATGCGGCCGGTCGTGTGGTTGAGCCAGCGGTGGAAGCTGAACTCGGCGGCCGCGATGGCTTCGGCGGCGCCGGTCTCGACGGCTTCGGCCAGCTCGTCGTTGAGACGTTCCAGTTCCGCGATCTGCTCGTCGGTCATCCGTTCTGTCGCGGTGGCGGCCAGTTCCTTGGCGATGGTGGCCTGCAGCCAGAAGATATCGGCGACGTCGCGGCGGCTCAGCGGGGCGACGACGTGGCCGCGGTGCGGCTCGAGCAGCACCATGCCCTCGCCGCGCAGCGTCCGGAGCGCCTCCCGCACCGGAGTGATGCTCACGCCGAGTTCGGCTGCGGTCTCGTCGAGCCGGATGAACGTTCCCGGCAACAGTGACCCGGACATGATCGCGCCGCGTAGATGGCCGGCGACCTCGTCTGACATCTGCTCGCGTCGCGCGGTGCGGCGCGCGCGGTGAACGGCCTTCGCCAGAGCGTTCACTCGGCCTCCATTCGAGGGGTTGTCCCATGACCGCCGAGGCCATAGTGTGACCCTCGCACCTCAATGTTTGATCAAATATCAAGCTCACGCAACCGGGAGATCGACGCGTTGACCGATCAGCAGTCGCCGGCCGATCAGCCGTATCTCGCGAGAAGGCAGAACTGGTCCAACCAGCTGGCTCGGCACGCGCTGATGCAGCCCGGCGAGACGGCGCTGCGCCATCTCGGGCAGACGACCACCTGGCGTGAACTCGACGACAGGGTGTCGGCGCTGGCAGCCGCACTGAGCCGCCGCGGCGTCGCGTTCGGCGACCGGGTGCTGATCCTCATGCTGAACCGGTCCGAGTTCATCGAGTCGTTCCTGGCCGCCAACCGGCTCGGCGCCATCGCGGTTCCGGTCAACTTCCGGATGACCCCGCCCGAGATCGCGTATCTGGTCGGCGACTGCGAGGCCGCGGTGATGATCACCGAACCCGTGCTGGCCAACGTGGCGACGGCGGTCGCTGGCCTCGAGCCGAGGCTGGGCACGATCATCGTCGCCGGTGCGCCGACCGACGACGGTGTGCTGGGGTACGAAGAGCTGCTGTCCGAACCCGGCGAGCCGGCGCCGTCAGTGGACATACCGAACGATTCCGCCGCGCTGATCATGTACACCTCGGGCACCACCGGGCGGCCCAAGGGCGCGGTGCTGACCCACACCAACCTCGCCGGCCAGGCGATGACGTTCCTGTTCACCAACGGCGCCGACATCAACAACGACGTCGGCTTCATCGGGGTGCCGCTGTTCCACATCGCCGGCATCGGCAACATGATCATCGGGCTGCTCCTCGGCCGTCCGACGGTCGTGTATCCCCTCGGCGACTTCGATCCCGGCGCGCTGCTCGACGTGCTCGAAGCCGAGAGGGTGACGAGCATCTTCCTGGTGCCAGCGCAATGGCAGGCGGTTTGCGCTGAACAGCGCAACAATCCGCGCCGGCTCTGTCTCCGCGTGCTGTCATGGGGCGCCGCACCTGCGTCGGACACCCTGCTTCGCGCCATGTCCGAGACGTTCCCCGGCACCCAGATTCTCGCGGCCTTCGGCCAGACCGAGATGTCGCCGGTGACGTGCATGTTGTTGGGGGACGACGCAATTCGCAAGCTCGGCTCCGTCGGCAAGGTCATCCCGACGGTCAGCGCGCGGATCGTCGACGAGGATATGAACGACGTCCCGATCGGCCAGGTCGGCGAGATCGTCTACCGCGCGCCGACGCTGATGGAAGGCTATTGGAACAATCCGAAGGCCACCGCGGAAGCGTTTGCCGGTGGATGGTTCCACTCCGGTGACCTGGTCCGCCAGGACGAGGAGGGCTACATCTGGGTCGTCGACCGCAAGAAGGACATGATCATCTCCGGCGGGGAGAACATCTATTGCGCCGAGGTCGAGAACGTCCTCGCCGCCCACCCGGCGATCGTCGAGGTGGCGGTGATCGGGCGAAGTCACGAGAAGTGGGGCGAGGTGCCCGTCGCGGTCGTGGTCGACCGCGGTGCGGGGTCGAGACAACCCCTCCGGCTTGCCGATCTTGAAGAATTCCTCACCGAACGGCTCGCGCGGTACAAGCATCCGAAGCACCTGGAGGTCGTCGACGCCCTCCCCCGAAACCCCGCCGGCAAAGTCCTCAAAACGGAACTGAGAATTCGGTTCGGAGACCACAAACCAGTTGACGCCGACGAAAGTTCCTCTGCTGCAACGGTTTCTGCCGCGCAGGCCGAGCGCTGACCAGAGGAGATGCGTTTGCTAACGGTTGTAGGCTCAATCCGCCGGATGCAGTGCAACCCGCCGCTGGCATCGGGTACAGTCCTGTGGTCCGTCTTACTACCCGCGGGTAGGGAGATGGGTGTCACAGACACGGGTTCAGTGCAAGGAGGGGGCGTGCGACAGGTACTGCCGTACGGCCACGTCGGCCTGAGCGTGGGAGCGCGCCGGTGACGGCCACGCAGCAGGGGCTCGGCGACTACGTCGCCAATCAGGCCCGGCCCGCGCTGCAGGCAGTCGGCGGCTTCGTGCGCATGTGCGTGCTGACCGGCAAGGCTCTCTTCCGTCGCGACTTCCAGTGGCGCGAGTTCATCCTCCAGGGCTGGTTCCTCTTCAAGGTCTCCTTCCTGCCCACCCTCGCCGTCTCCATCCCGCTCACCGTGCTGCTCATCTTCACGCTCAACATCTTGTTGACGGAGTTCGGCGCAGCCGACATCTCCGGCGCAGGCGCGGCGCTCGCCGCCGTGACCCAGCTCGGACCCCTGGTGACGGTGCTGGTCGTCGCGGGCGCAGGCTCGACGGCCATCTGCGCGGACCTCGGCGCCCGCACCATCCGCGAGGAGATCGACGCCCTCGAGGTGCTCGGCATCGACCCCATCCACCGCCTCGTGGTGCCCCGTGTGGTCGCGTCGACCTTCGTCGCGCTTCTCCTCAACGGCGCGGTGATCACCATCGGCCTCGTCGGAGGCTTCATCTTCGGCGTCTATCTGCAGAACGTGTCCGCGGGCGCCTACGTGTCCACGCTGACGCTGGTGACCGGACTGCCCGAGGTGCTGATCTCCGTCGTCAAGGCCACCACCTTCGGCCTGATCGCCGGCCTCGTCGGCTGCTACCGCGGTCTCACAGTGGCAGGCGGCGCCAAGGGTGTCGGCACCGCGGTGAACGAGACGCTGGTGCTCTGCGTCATCGCCCTGTTCGCGGTCAACGTGGTGCTCACCACCATCGGTGTCCGGTTCGGGACGGGGTCCTGAGATGAGCACGACGAACGTCCTCAAGTCCCGCTTCCCGCGCGGTTACGCCCGCACCGAGAAATTGGCGGGCGCGCCTGCGCGCTTTCTCGACAGCGTCGGACACGTCGCATGGTTCGTCGTCACCGCGATCGGTTCCATCGGCCACGCGCTGCGCTACTACCGCAAGGAGACGCTGCGGCTGATCGCCGAGATCGGCATGGGCACCGGCGCCATGGCGGTCGTCGGCGGCACCGTCGCCATCGTCGGCTTCGTCACCCTGTCGGGATCCTCGCTGGTCGCGATCCAGGGCTTCGCCTCGCTGGGCAACATCGGCGTCGAGGCGTTCACCGGATTCTTCGCCGCGATGATCAACGTCCGCATCGCCGCTCCCGTCGTCGCCGGCCAGGCGTTGGCGGCCACCGTCGGCGCGGGCGCCACCGCCGAACTCGGCGCCATGCGGATCAGCGAGGAGATCGACGCCCTCGAGGTGATGGGCATCAAGTCCATCTCGTATCTGGTATCGACCCGCATCATGGCCGGATTCGTGGTGATCATCCCGCTCTACGCGATGGCGATCATCATGAGCTTCCTGTCGGCCCAGGTGACGACGACCTTCTTCTACGGGCAGTCGATCGGCACCTACGAGCATTACTTCCGGACCTTCCTTCGCCCCGACGACGTGTTCTGGTCCTTCGTGCAGGCGATCATCATCTCGGTGATCGTGATGCTCAACCACTGCTACTACGGCTACTTCGCCAGCGGCGGTCCGGTCGGCGTCGGCGAGGCCGTCGGCCGATCGATGCGCGCCTCGCTGGTGGCGATCGTGTGTGTTGTCCTGTTCGCTTCGTTGGCGCTCTACGGCACCGACCCGAACTTCAACCTCACGGTGTAGCGGCATGACGGCCCCACTGAACGAATCGCGCACACCGCCCTACAAGCTGGCCGGCCTCGTGCTGACCCTGTTGACGATCGTCGCGATCGTGCTGGTCTATCTGCAGTTCCGCGGCGACTTCCTCAACCGCGAGCAGATCACGATGTTGTCCGACCGCGCGGGCCTCGTGATGGACCCGGGTTCGAAGGTCACCTTCAACGGGGTCGAGGTCGGCCGGGTGTCCGAGGTCAGCGAGGTCGCCGTCGGCGACCAGACGCGGGCGAAGATCCTGCTCGAGGTCGACAAGAAGTACCTCGACCTGATCCCGCGCAACGTCGACGCCAAGATCAACGCGACCACGGTGTTCGGCAACAAGTACGTCTCGTTCACGTCGCCCAAGAACCCCAGTCCGCAACGGATCACGTCGGCCGACGTCATCGACGCGACCCATGTCACGACGGAGTTCAACACGCTCTTCGAGACCCTCACCTCGATCGCGGAGAAGGTCGACCCGATCAAGCTGAACCAGACGCTGAGCGCCAGCGCACAGGCGCTGCAGGGCCTCGGCGAGCGGTTCGGCCAGTCGGTCATCAACGGCAACGAGATCCTCGGCGACCTGAACCCGAAGATGCCGCAGATCCGGCGCGACAACCAACTGCTCGCCGACCTCGGTGAGACGTACGCCAACGCCGCACCCGACCTGTTCGACGGCCTCGAGAACGCCGTCACGACCGCGCGCACCCTCAACGAGCAGCGGGGCAACATCGACGCGGCGCTGATGGCGTCGATCGGCTTCGGCAACACCGGCGGCGAGATCTTCGAGAAGGGCGGACCGTACCTGGTCCGCGGCGCCGAGGACCTGCTGCCGACGTCGGCCCTGCTCGACGAGTACAGCCCGGCGCTGTTCTGCACGATCCGCAACTACCACGACGTCCAGCCGAAGTTCGCGGCCGTCCTCGGTGGCAACGGCTACTCGCTGAACACCCACTCGCTGGTGCTCGGCGCGAGCAACGCCTACGTGTACCCCGACAACCTGCCCCGGGTGAACGCCAAGGGCGGACCAGAGGGCAGGCCGGGCTGCTGGCAGCCCGTCACCAAGGACCTGTGGCCGAGCCCGTACCTGGTGATGGACACCGGCGCCTCGATCGCCCCGTACAACCACATCGAGCTCGCCTCGCCGTTCGGTTGCGCAGGGCTTCCGCCGTGCCTTCTCCCGATCGCGGTTCCCGGGCCGCCGCCGCTGCTGGCCATTCCCGCAGTGGTGCCGCTGATCTTCCCGGGATCGGAGTACATCTGGGGCCGCCAGCTTGGGGAGCACACGATCAACCCATGAAAATCACCGGTACCGCCATCAAACTCGGCATCTTCGCGTTGGTGCTGTTGCTGTTCACCGCGATCATCATCGTGGTGTTCGGCCAGATCCGGTTCGACCGCACCAACGGCTACTCCGCGATTTTCAGCAACGCCAGCGGGTTGCGCGCCGGCCAGTTCGTCCGCGCGTCTGGTGTCGAGGTCGGCAAGGTCTCCAAGGTCGAACTTCAGGACGGCGGACGGTTCGCCAAGGTGGACTTCGACGTCGAGCGTGACCTGGAACTGTTCCAGGGCACGACGGCGTCGATCCGCTACCTGAACCTGATCGGCGACCGCTATCTCGAGCTCAAGCGCGGCGACGACAACAGGCGCCTGCCCGCGGGCTCGACCATCCCGCTGGAGCGCACCGAACCCGCGCTCGATCTGGACGCCCTGATCGGCGGCTTCCGCCCGCTGTTCCGGGCGTTGGACCCCGACAAGGTCAACAACATCGCCCAGTCGATCATCACGATCTTCCAGGGCCAGGGCGGCACCATCAACGACATCCTGGATCAGACGGGTCAGCTCACGTCCGCGCTGGCCGACCGCGACCAGGCCATCGGCGACGTGATCCGCAATCTGAACAACGTCCTCGACACCACGGTCAAGCACCAGAAGCAGTTCGACGAGACCGTCGTCGATTTCGAGAAGCTGATCACCGGGTTGAAGAACCGGGCCGATCCGATCGCCACGTCCGTCGCCGACATCAGCGACGCGGCGGGCACCATCGGAGACCTGTTCGCCGACAACCGGCCGCTGCTGCAGAGCACGATCGGCCAGCTCGAGGTGATCCAGCAGCCGATCGTCGACCAGAAGGACGAATTGAACGACACCCTGACGCGCCTTCCGACGGCCTTGAAGATCATCGGCCGAGCCGGCGGCGTCTACGGCGACTTCTTCAACTTCTACGCCTGCGACGTCACGCTCAAGCTGCCGGGTCTGCAGCCCGGTGGTCCGGTCCGCACGGTGAAGGTCTGGTCGCAGCCCACGGGTAGGTGCACGCCGCAATGAGAGTTCTCGAGGGCTCGAACCGCATCCGGGCCGGTTTGATGGGCATTCTCATCACCCTGCTCGTCATCGGTGTCGGGCAGAGCTTCACCAGCGTGCCGATGCTGTTCGCCGAGCCGACGTACTACGCGCAGTTCTCCGACACCGGCGGCCTGTCCGGCGGCGACAAGGTGCGGGTCGCAGGCGTCGACATCGGGCTGGTGAAGTCGTTCGAGATCGAGGGCGACAAGGTCAAGATCGGCTACACCCTCGGCGGCACCCAGATCGGCACCGACAGCCGCGCCGCCATCCGCACCGACACGATCCTGGGTCGGAAGACACTCGAGATCGAGCCGCGCGGCACGACCGCGCTGCGCGCAAACGGGGTCCTGCCGCTGGGGCAGACGACCACCCCGTACCAGATCTACGACGCGTTCTTCGACGTGACGAAGGCGGCGTCGGGCTGGGACACCGAGACCGTCAAGCGTTCGCTCAACGTGCTGTCGGAGACCATCGACCAGACCTACCCGCATCTGAGCGCCGCCCTCGACGGGGTGGCCCGCTTCTCCGACACCATCGGCAAGCGCGACGAAGACGTGCGCAAGCTGCTGGCCAACGCGAACAAGATCGCCGGCGTTCTCGGTAACCGCTCCGAGCAGATCAACGCACTGCTGGTCAATGCGCAGACCCTGCTCGCCGCGGTCAACGAGCGCAGCTACGCCGTCAGCATGCTGCTGGAACGCGTCAGCGAGTTCTCGACGCAGGTAGCGGGTTTCGTCAACGACAACCCGAACCTCAACCACGTGCTCGAGCAGTTGCGCACGATCAGCGACATCCTCAAGGACCGCAAGTTCGACTTCGTCGACGTGCTGTCCACGTTGAGCAAGTTCACCGCATCGCTGGCCGAGGCCATCGCGTCGGGTCCGTTCTTCAAGGTCATGCTCGTCAACCTGCTGCCGCCGTGGCTGCTGCAGCCGTTCGTCGACTCCGCCTTCAAGAAGCGCGGGATCGACCCCGAAGAGTTCTGGCGCAACGCGGGCCTGCCGTCGTGGCGGTTCCCCGACCCCAACGGCGCGCGCCAGCCCAACGGCGCACCGCCGCCCGGCCCGGAGGTGCTCGAGGGCACGCCAGAACATCCGGGGCCCGCCGTGGTCGCAGGCCACCCGTGCTCGTACACCCCGACGCCGGAGAACCTGCCGCGCCCCGGCGATCCGTTGCCGTGCTCGCACCTGTCGACCGGACCGTTCGGCCCGAACCCGTACTCGAGCCCGCCTGGTGAGGGTTACACCCTGCCCGACGTGATCACCTCGCCGCCGAACCCGAACGGCCCCGGCTTCACGCCCGGCGTGCCCGCCGCCGCCGTTCCCGGTCAGCTGCCGCCGGACATGGGCGGGGTGCCCGCACCGTTGCCGCCCGCCCCCCCGGGTGCGCGCACGGTGCCGGTCGGCCCGCTGCCGCCGGAGGGTCCCGACTTCACCCC
>JAEZKH010000189.1 GCA_023415515.1 Actinomycetes bacterium | reverse complement strand
GGTCGATGTCGCAGGTGAGAACCGCAAGGTCAACGTCGGCATGCTGCCGGAGGAGACGTTCGAGCCCGGCGACTGGGTGATCATCCACATGGGTTTCGTCGTCGAGAAGACCGACGAGGCGGGCGCCGAGGCGGCAATGGCCGGTCTGAAGATGATGGGCAGCGGCGAGGACGTGGAGGCCACGACATGACCGCGGCCACGAGGCGGCGGCTGCGGATCTGCGTGCGCGGCGTCGTGCAGGGCGTTGGCTTTCGGCCCTTCGTCTACACCTGCGCCGCGGCGCTGACCCTGACCGGCACCGTGCGCAACGACAGCTCCGGCGCCGTCATCGAAGTGGAGGGTGCTGCAGGGGATCTCGACGACTTCATCGCCCGGCTCACGAACAGTGCGCCACCTCTTGCGGTCGTCGAATCGATCGAAACGTGCGAAGTTCCCGTCGTCGGCGGCACCGGGTTTTCCATCGCGGACACGTCACGGTCCGACGGCGGCCGCACGCTTGCTTCCCCCGACGTCGCCATGTGCGCGGAATGCGCCGCCGAGCAACAGGACCCGACGAATCGCCGCTATCGACACGCCTTCATCAACTGCACCAACTGCGGGCCGCGCTTCACGATCATCGCGTCGCTGCCCTACGACCGCGCGAGCACCACCATGGCCGGCTTCCCGATGTGCCCCGACTGTGCGCGTGAATACCGCGACCCGACCGACCGCCGGTTCCACGCACAGCCGGTCTGCTGCCCGAAGTGCGGGCCGACGCTGCGGTACCAGAGCGCTGACGGCACCGCGACAGTCGACGAAGCGGCGATGAGGCAGGCCCGACGGGTACTGCGCGAGGGCGGTGTGCTGGCCGTCAAGGGCGTCGGCGGATACCACCTGGCGTGCGACGCGAGCAACGAGGACGCTGTCGCCGGCCTGCGTGCCAGGAAACGCCGCGGCGACAAACCGTTCGCGGTCATGGTTGCCGATCTGGACGTCGCGGACACGCTCGCCGATATCGACGACGCGTCACGGCGACTGCTCTGCGGGCCGCAGCGTCCGATCGTGCTGCTTTCCCGCCGACCGGGAGCACCCGTCGCAGGCTCCGTCGCGCCGCACAACGCGGACATCGGTGTGATGCTGACCTACGCCCCGCTGCACACGTTGCTGTTCGGCCTGCCCGGCGACGACGCCGGCCCCTCTGTGCTCGTCATGACGTCGGGCAATCTCGGCGGCGAACCGATCTGTCACACCGATGCGGACGCGTTACAACGGTTGTCCCATCTCGCCGACGGCTGGCTGACCCATGACCGCGCCATCCTGGTGCCCTGCGACGACTCGGTGCTGCGGGTGGTCGACGGCGCGGAACTTCCCATCCGGCGCTCGCGCGGTTATGCGCCGATGCCGGTGGCGCTTCCGGTACCTGTGCCGCCGACGCTTGCCGTCGGTGGAGATCTGAAGAACGCCCTTGCGGTCGCCGACGGGTCCTATGCCTGGCTCAGCCAGCACATCGGTGACATGGACGACCTGGCCACGCTGTCCGCATTCGACTCCGCCGAACGCCACCTCGAGTCGTTGACCGGCGTCGGCCCGGAGATCGTCGTCGTGGATTCGCATCCGGGCTACCGGTCCACGGCGTGGGCGCACCGCAATGCCAGGGGGCGCCCGGTGCGGGCGGTGCAGCACCACCACGCACACATCGCCGCAACGATGGCCGAACACGGCCTCGACGGATCACAGCGCGTGCTCGGGTTCGCGTTCGACGGAACCGGATTCGGCCCGGACGGTGCAGTTTGGGGTGGCGAGATCCTGCTCGCCGACTACAAGGGGTTCGAACGCCTCGGGCATCTGAAATATGTGCCGCTGGCGGGCGGTGACGCCAGTGTGCTGCGCCCCTACCGGATGGCGCTCGCGCATCTGTGGGCGGCAGGAATCAGGTGGGACGACGACCTGCCACCGGTGCGCGCGTGCCCGGCCGACGAGCGCCGCGTGCTGGCCCGCCAGTTCGACAGCGGCCTCGGTTGCGTCCCGACGTCAAGCATGGGCCGGTTGTTCGACGCGGTGTCCGCCCTGGCAGGCGTCCGACAGACCGTCGCATACGAAGCTCAGGCGGCCATCGAACTGGAAGGCGTCGCGCGCGGCTGCGACTGCGGCGGATCGGGATATGCGTTCGGCATCGACGATACGACCTTGCCGGTCGTCATCGACCCCGCTCCTGTTCTCTCGGCCGTGGTCGCCGACGTGCGAGCCGGCGTCTCACCGGCGTCGATCGGCGCCCGGTTCCATCGCGCGGTCGCCGACATGGTGGTCGAGCTCGCCGGATCGCAGAACAAGGACGGTGCACCGGTCGCCCTGTCCGGCGGCGTGTTCCAGAATCCGCTGCTGCTGCATCTCATCCGGGAGCGCCTCGGCGTCAGCGGCTTTCGCGTCATCACGCATCGTCATGTGCCACCAAACGACGGCGGCATAGCGCTCGGTCAACTCCTCGTCGGGACGGCGGGCTAGCGATGACCGCGCTGCACGAGCAGAAGTTGCCCGCCGGATACGCACTGTTCGCACGGTACGCTTTTCCGCCCAACGAACTCGGATACTGCGGCCCTGCGGACCCGGAGGTGTTGCTCCGCGGTGACGCCGCGGAAATCGCCTCCCACGCCAAAGCGTTCGACGGCGCGTGGCCGTATCTCCGCGCGATCGCTCAGGCGGCAGGCATCGCGGACCCATTGGACACCGATGTCGTGCATCACTATTGGATCGGTGGGCCGTTGCTGAGCCGCGTCGACCCCGCGCACCTGGTTGCATTGTTGCGCCGCGCGTTCACGGGCCAGGTCACCGGAGTGCTCGGCCGCGACACTGCTTCACGGAATGCGCTGGCACACCACAGCTTCCACGTGTTCGCAGTGTATCCCTGGGTGCGCTTCCTCGACCGGGACGGCACCACCGCGCTCAAAGTGCTGCAGGACTGCCGCATCCGATGGGGAACGGTCGAGTCAGTCGACGGCGATCACGTCGTGGTCACCTCCTGCCCGCTGACCTATAGCGGCGGCCTCCTCGCCCTCGGCGAACCACGGCCGGAGCGCGTGCGGTGGCGCAAGGACGACGTCACACTGATCGGATCGCCGCATCCCGGCGATGTGGTGTCTGCGCACTGGGACTGGGCCTGCGGCGTGCTCGTCGAATCCGAGTGCGCAGCGCTAGCCGCTGCGACGCAGACCACACTCGAGCTGGTGAACGCCACCCGGACGGAGGAGCGAAACCGATGACCGTGACTGCGGATCCGAGCTTCGTCGACGCTGATCTGTCGACGGACCTGGCGGCGGCGGCGCTGCATATGGCGCGCAGGTTTCACGCGGGCGCGACGTTGTGGGTGCTCTCGCCGCAATGGGAGCCGCACGCCCATCACGTCGCCGTCGAGTTCGTCCATCCGGTGATCATGGGTAAGCGGGCGCTGCCGTCGGTGGCGCTCGTCGAACCCGACCCGGTGGCGCAGGCGCGCGTGGCCACCCAACCGGGTGACCTCCTCCTTGCGGTGGCCTCGGCGGACGAGCCCGCGGTCATCGACGCGATGCGGCGGGCGCCTGCCTGGGGGGCCCGCACGCTGTGGATCGGTTCCGGACCGCGGCCACCCGCGGGGGCATCCGACCACATCCTGTGGGTCGACTCCGACGATCCGATGGTGCCGGCCACCGGCCGCTTCGTGCTGCTGTATCACCTGCTGTGGGAGCTCACCCACGTCTGCTTCGAGCACCCGGGACTGTTGAAGACACCGCAGGAGGAATGCGCCGACGACGTGTGCGTCACGTGCAATGACGAAGGCCGGATCGCCGAGGTGATCCTCGAACCCTCCGATCCGTTGGGTCAGGCACTGGTTCGCACCGCCGGGGGCGAGGAATGGGTGGACGTCAGCGTGCTCGGCGCCGCCGCGCCGAACGACCTGATCTTGGTGCACGCGGGCACGGCGATCGCACGGATGGATGGCGGGGAGGTGGATCGATGACCACCCCTGGCGCGGCGGACGGCGGCACCGAGAGCACCGGTTTCCTGTATCCGTTCATCGACTCCGAGGAGACCGACGCGGGTAGCCTGCTCGATGATCTCGCGGCCTCCGCACGAGGAAAGGCCGCTGAAAGCGCACGGCTGCAACGGGAGTCGCTACAGGAGTACGGGCCCGCACTGGATGCCGCGGGCGCGGAAATGGCCGAGCGGTTCCTGCGCGGCGGACGGCTCTACACCTTGGGCAACGGCGGCAGTTCGACCGACGCGGCGACGCTGGCGTCGCTGTTCAGCCGGCCGGCACGGGGACGCGCGGTGGCGGCATGGTCGCTGGCCGCCGACGAAGCGGTCGTGACCGCGCTCGGCAACGACGTCGGCTTCGAGCTCATCTTCAAACGGCAGATCATCGCCCATGCCCGCGACCGCGACGTCGCGATCGCGCTGTCGACGTCCGGCAACTCCGAGGACCTGATGACCGCCATCACCGAGGCCAACCGGCGCGGGCTGTTGACGATCGGGTTCGCCGGCCACGACGGCGGCCGGATGGCCGTCGCCGAGGACCTCGACCACTGCTTCACCGTGCACAGTCAGAGCATCCACCGAATACAGGAAAGCCATGCGCTGCTGGGCTACCGACTCTGGTCGGTCGCGCAGGAGCACATGACCCGTCCCCGTAATGGAGCCCATGCGTCATGAGTACCTCCGATGCGGCGACTGCCGCCGAACGCGAAGACCGCGTGTTGGAGCGGATCGACAGGTTCCGCCAGCGGCGGCCGCGACTGCTCGACGACGTGGTCACGCTCGCCCACGGTGCCGGCGGTAAGTCGTCGGCCGCGCTCGTCGACGCGGTGTTCCTCGAGGCCTTTCGCAACGACGAACTCGAACAACTCGGCGACGCTGCCGGCCTGCGCACCCCCTCTGGTCAGCGGCTCGCCTTCTCGACAGATTCGTTCGTGGTCTCGCCACGACGCTTCCCCGGCGGCTCCATCGGTCACGTCGCGGTGCACGGCACGGTGAACGACCTGGCCGTGTCCGGGGCCCGCCCGCAATGGCTTTCGGCCGCGTTCGTCATCGAGGAGGGTTTCCCGATCTCCGAGTTGCGCGAGATCGTGGCCGACATGAGTGAAGCGGCTGCCGCCGCGGGCGTGCAGATCGTCGCAGGCGACACCAAGGTCGTCGGGAAGGGCGCCGCCGACGGCGTCTACATCTCCACCGCGGGTGTCGGCGTGGTGCCCGACGACAGACAACTGTCGCGCGACCTCGTGCGGCCCGGCGACAAGGTGCTGGTTTCCGGCACGATCGGTGACCACGGGATGGCGGTGATGCTCGCGCGCGGCGATCTGGCCATCGACGCCGACATCGTCTCGGACACCGCGCCGGTCGCCGAACTGGTCGAACTGCTGCTGCATGCGGCGCCGTCGACACGGTGGATGCGCGACGCCACCCGCGGCGGTGTCGGAACGGTGTGCAATGAGCTGGTCAAGGACTCGCCGTTCGCACTCGTGCTCGACGAGGCGAGCCTGCCGGTGGCGCCGCAGGTGCTCGGCGCCTGCGACATGCTCGGCATCGACCCGCTCTATGTGGCCAATGAGGGCAAGTTCGTCGCGGTCGTCGCCGCCGACGAGGCCGACGCGGCCGTCGCCGCGATGCGTACGCACCATCGGGGGGCCAGCGCGGCGATCATCGGGGAGATCATCCCCGAACCCAACGGGATCGTCGCACTTCGTACTTCGTTCGGCGGCAGCCGAATCGTCGACATGCTCGTCGGTGACCCGCTGCCGAGAATCTGTTGAGCTCAGGAAAGGGAAGGAGTCCGGCGATGTGTCTTGGGATACCCGGCCAGGTGGTCGACATCGTCGACGCGGAGCAGTCGTTGGCCAAGGTCGACGTCAACGGTGTGCGTCGAATCATCAGCGTGCGACTGCTGGCCGACGACAACGTTCAGGTCGGCGACTGGGTACTCGTCCACGTCGGTTTCGCGATGGCCAAGATCGACGAACACGAGGCGAAGCTGACTCTGGCCCAGGTGCAGAAGATGGGCGCCGACTACGTCAACGAGATCGAAGCATTCAACTCTTCCGAAATCGCCTGAGAGGCTTGACATGAAGTTCGTCGATGAATTCCGTGATCCGGCGGCCGCACGCGCACTGGTCAAATCCATCACCGAACTCGCGGCCGGGGACGAGTTCAAGTTCATGGAGGTCTGCGGCGGGCACACGCACACCATCTACCGGCACGGCATCGAACACCTGCTGCCCGAGTCGGTCGAACTGGTGCACGGGCCGGGTTGTCCGGTCTGCGTCATCCCGATGGGGAGGGTCGATGACGCTATGTGGCTCGCCGAGCAGCCCGACATCATCTTCACCACTTTCGGCGACATGATGCGGGTGCCGGGCTCCAGAGGCAACCTCATCGAGGCCAAGGCGCGCGGTGCCGACGTGCGCTTCGTCTACTCCCCCCTCGACGCGTTGAAGATCGCCGTCGACAATCCCGACAAACACATCGTGTTCTTCGCCGTCGGATTCGAAACCACCGCACCGTCAACCGCCGTGACGTTGGTGCGGGCGCGGGCACTCGGTGTGCGGAACTTCAGCATCTTCTGCAACCACGTCACGATCGTGCCGCCCATCAAGGCGATCCTCGAGTCACCCGATCTGCGGCTGTCGGGATTCCTCGGTCCTGGACACGTGTCGACGGTGGTGGGTCTGCGCCCCTACCGGTTCGTCACCGATGTGTACGCCAAACCCATTGTCGTCGCCGGCTTCGAACCGCTCGACATCCTCGCCTCGGTGCACATGCTCCTGCAGCAGATCAGGGACGGCCGCTGCGAAGTCGAGAATCAGTACACCCGCGTGGTGCGCCAGGAGGGCAATACGCAGGCGCTCAAGCTGATGGCCGAGACGTTCGAACTGCGGCCCCACTTCGAGTGGCGCGGGCTCGGTTTCATCTCCCAGAGCGCGCTGAAGGTGCACCGCGAATACGCCGAGTTCGACGCAGAGCAGATCTTCGACATGCCCGGCGTGCGGGTCGCCGATCCGAAAGCCTGCCAGTGCGGTGAGGTGCTCAAAGGCGTCATCAAACCGTGGGAGTGCAAGGTGTTCGGCACGGCGTGCACGCCCGAGACCCCGATCGGCACGTGCATGGTCTCGCCCGAGGGCGCATGTGCGGCGTATTACAACTTCGGCCGACTGCACCGGGAGACGGCCGCGCTGCTGGGACAGCGGGGCTAGGCCCGCCCGGTTTCGGTTGCCGCTCTGCGGGAACCCCGTCCATTGGCCGCGCAGACGTGCGACGACCGTAAGGAGTAGTCATGAGCAGCCCACAGGACCGCTTCGCAGGAGAACCGGCGCCGGGAACGCGGGACACCGGGGCCGACGTCCCGTCAGGTGGCGAGGACCGCCCGTCGGGCGAATACCAGGGCGACGAGTCGGTGCCCTCGATGGGTGACGCGGAGAACCCCGAGGTCGACACCACATTCACCAACGAGCCTCCGCAGGACGCCGACCCGGCGGTTCCGCCCTACGAGGGTCGCACCTCGGGAGCCCCGTCTGAAGGACGACACCGCGCCGACCCCTAATGGCCCCGGTCACCACTGATCGCGCGGGACGTCGAAGTCGGCACACAACGCCCGCCAGACATCGCGCGGTTCGACGCCGTCCTCGATGGCCTGCGCGGCGGTGCGCCCACCGAATACGGACAGCACATGGTCGACGAGAAGGGACCGGCCCCGCGCCGGGCCGAACTGACCGTCGACGAGGTCGTGGAATTCGGTCAACCGCACAGGGTCAACCTACGCCGACGGTGCCAGCGCTTCATGGCACACCCGTACCGGATCTTCCACGTCGGCGGCCGTCGCGGCTGCCCTGCGCGCGGCCTCTGCGTAACTCGGTGAAGCCAACACCGTTGTGACCGCAGCACTCAGCGCCTCAGCCGTGAGAGGCCGGACCAGCTGCGCACTACCCTGTCGCACAAGGCGATTCGCAATCTCCCACTGGTCGCCACCGCCGGGCACCACCACCATCGGCACGCCGGCCAGCAATGTCTTGGACACCATGCCGTGGCCGCCGCCGCAGATCACCAGGTCGGCACGACTCAGCAGTTCGTCCTGTCGTCCCAGCCCGACGACCGCCCACGGCGGCATGTCGATGTCATCGCCTGCGAGCCGGGAGATCACCAGACGTGCCCCCTTGGGGAGCGCCTCACCCGGCCGCAGGGTCTCCACTGCCGTCTCGGTCAGTCCGCGCGCACCGGGCACCGCCGGCGACGGGGCGACCACGACAACAGGTCCGTCACCCGGCGGAATGTCGAGCACCGCATCGGTCGGTTCGAAGTGCAGCGGCCCGACGACAACGGCTTCCTCCGGCCAGTCCGGCCGTGGCACCTCGAGGGCGGGCAGCGTCGCGATCAATCGACGCAGCGGTCCGGGATCGGTTGCGGGCAAACCGATGTCGACCCTGACCGCCGAGCGCTGGCGGATTCCCTTCTGCCACGCCCGTGCGGTGAGCGCGCGCAGCGCGGCGTCGCGCAGCTTGCCGCGAACGCCGACGCCTGGGGCCAGCCCGCTGCCGATCGGCGGCAGCGCCTTCGACGGCCGGTAGAGCGGCGCGGGGTTCAGCTCGATCCACGGGATGTCGAGCAGGTCGGCGGCGAGCCCGCCGCAGGCGGTGATCACATCGGACACCACGAGATCCGGCGCGAGGCCACGCAGCACCGGAGCGTTGAGCACCGCCATCCGCGCGGCGCGCTGGTGGATCTTGGCACCTGCGTCGGTGTCGTCGTCGGACTCGGTGGGGTTCAGCCCGACGAGTTCGACCGCGTCCACCCCGGCCGACCCGGCGGTGTCCAGCCATTCCGTGCCGGTCAGCAGCGTAGGCGCGTCGCCCGCAGCCAGAAACCGCAGGCACAGGGCGAGCGCGGGGAATGCATGTCCGGGATCGGGTCCGGCGACCACGGCGACACGCATGCGGCTACCCTGCCACAGGGCCTGTCACTAGGGTGGGGGCCATGACGGCAAGCACACCAGCAGTGGACACCACAGCCAACGCGCGTGTCGTGGAGACCTTCCTCTACGCACTGCAGGATGAGGACTTCGACAAGGCCGAGTCGCTGATGGCCGACAACATCCTCTGGCAGAACGTCGGCTATCCCAGCATCCGCGGCCGGAGGCGGATCATGAGCATCTTCCGCCGCGGCGAGGGGCGTGGATGCTTCGAGGTGAAGATCCATCGCATCGCCGCCGAGGGCAATGCGGTGTTGACCGAGCGCACCGACGCGTTGATCTTCGGTCCCCTGCGACTGCAGTTCTGGGTGTGCGGCGCATTCGAAGTGCACAGCGGCCAGATCACGCTGTGGCGCGACTACTTCGACGCGTTCGACTTCTTCGTCAAGGCACCGTTGCGCGGGCTCGCCGGAATCGTCGTGCCGTCGCTGCGGCGAACGCTCTGAGCTACGCGCGCCGCAGCTGCCCCAGCTCGTCGAACGCCTGCGC
>JAEZKH010000173.1 GCA_023415515.1 Actinomycetes bacterium | reverse complement strand
CGACGCCGGGCTGGCGGGGGTCGCGCGAGTGCCGTGGCGGGTGGTCGGAACGTCGGGCGAACAGGATCTCGCCGCCGCAGGCGTGACCGTGCGCTGTCTGCAGTCGGCCGACGGCGGCGTGCCCGATGACGAAGACGGTCTCGCCTATGTCGCGCGGGCCTACTGACGCAGCGTTCCGTCGGTGACCAGCGCGCGCAGGCCTTTTCGGTTCAACTTGCCGCTCGGCAGAGTCGGGATGCGGTCACTGCTCGTGCGCACCCACCGAGTCGGCACCTTGTACGCCGACAACTGCTCGCGTGTGCGGGCGGCGAGAGATTCGACGTCGACGTCGTCGCGCGCCGGCACGACGACCGCGCACACCTCCTCGCCGCGGACCGGATCGTCGAGTCCGATCACGACGCACTGGGCGACGTCGGCGAACTGCTCGATGACCGACTCGACCTCCAGCGGTGACACGTTGGCGCCGGCGGCCTTGATCAATTCGCTCGTGCGCCCGACGTAGAACAGGCGCGGGTCGCCGTCGTTGCGGTAGACGAGGTCGCCGGTGTGATACCAGCCGTCGGCGTCGAAGGTTTCGCACCGCTCGCGCTTGTTGTATCCCGACATCACCCCGATGCCGCGGACCAGCAGTTCGCCCACGGTTCCGTCGGGCACCGGTTCACCGTCGGCGTCGACGATTCGCATCTCGGTGTGCACGAAGCCGCCCGCGGTCTCAGACATGGTGCGGTGCACCGGAAATCCGTCGGGCACGTCGGTCATCGCAATGTCGAGCGGTCCGTCGCGCAGCATCGGCGCGCTCGCCAGGTCACGGCCGGCGAATGTCGGGTGCTCGCGAAGTCGCTGGGTGAAGGCCGGCCACCCGACGATACCGGTGGCCCGCTCGCGCTCGATCAGATCGAGTGCGGCACCCGCCTCGAGCCGGGGGAGGACGAGCAGCGTCACCGGTTCGTGCAACGCACCTGTCGTGGCAAGCAGCCCGCCGATCCAGAAGAACGGCATCGCACACAGAATCCTGACCGACTCGTCCGAGCGCGTAACCGCGCGAATGGCGGTGGGCCACGTCGACGTCTGCCGAACGAGGGTGCCGTGCGTGTGAATGACCCCCTTCGGGTCCGCGGTGGATCCGGAGGTGTGCACCATGACGGCCAGGTCGGCGGGTGTCACCTCGGCCTCGACGGCAGACAGAAGCTCTGGCGGCGCGAGGGTTTCGGCGTCTTCTCGCCATCGCGTCACCCAGGGGCGGTCGGCATTGCCGGTCAGCACGATGCGACGAAGGTAGGGCGCCGACGGCAGGTACAGACGGCCGTTCAGCTGATTCGCCAGTGCGGGCAGCGCGGCTTCCAACCGCTCGACGACGTCGATCGTGAGCACCCGGGTGGGGGCCACCAGCAGGCCGATGTCAGCCAGCCGCAACACCTTCGCGAGCTCAGCGGGCGCGTACAGCGTGCTCAGGGGTACGACCAGCGCGCCGATGCGGGAGGCCGCCAACCACCAGATCACCCATTCGACACCGTTGCTAAAGAACAGACCGACCCGGCTGCCCTTGCCGACGCCCTGGGCGAGCAGCCACCGCGCGATCGCGGCCGAGCGAAGCTCGGCCTGCTCATAGGTGAGCCGGTCGGTGGGGGTCACCACATATGTCTGACCGCCGAAGTCATCGACACATCGCCGAAGAAGGGCGGGCACCGTCAGCGGGGCATCGGCCATCCGCTGATCTTTTCCGATGCCGGTGATCATGACCACACCGCGTGTTACTGCAACTAAAGGTTACAGTAAATTATCCTTGATGCATGGCTGTTGACTCCAAGCACCGACCCGGGGCCCCCGAGGGCCTTTGGCAGATCGACGATGTGCTCGACGCCGAAGGCAACATCGCCCTGCCCCAGGACATCACGCTGATTTCGCTGATCGAGCGCAACATCGCCAATGTCGGTGACACCGTGGCATACCGCTACCTGGACCACACGCGCTCCGAGGCCGGACACGTCCACGAGCTGACGTGGATGCAACTCGGCGCCCGGATCCGGGCGATCGGCGCCGAAGTTCAACGGTTCGCCTCGCGGGGGGATCGGGTGGCGATCCTGGCGCCGCAGGGGCTCGACTACGTCGCGGGGTTCTTCGCCGCGATCAAGGCCGGGACGGTCGCGGTACCGCTGTTCGCGCCCGAGTTGCAGGGACATGCCGAGCGGCTCGCGATCGCGCTGCACGACTCGCGCCCGACCGTCGTCCTCACCACCGCGACGGCGTCCGCATCGGTCAAGGCCGCGCTCGCCGAGCACGCAGTCACGCCGCAGCCGCATGTCATCGCCGTCGACGAGGTACCCGATTCGGCGGGCGACGCGTTGGTGCCCGTTTCTCTCGAACCGATGGACATCTCCCATCTGCAGTACACATCGGGATCCACCCGCGACCCGGTCGGTGTGGAGATCACCCACCGGGCGGTGGGCACGAACCTGACCCAGATGATCCTGTCGATCGATCTCCTCGACCGGAACACCCACGGCTGCAGCTGGTTACCGCTCTACCACGACATGGGGCTGTCCATGATCGGCTTTCCCACCGTTTACGGTGGCCACTCGACGCTGATGTCGCCTGCGGCCTTCGTCCGCAGACCTGAGCGCTGGATCAGGGCGCTGTCGGCCGCGTCGGCGACCGGCCGCGTCGTCACCGCCGCGCCCAACTTCGCCTGCGAATACGCGGCGCAGCGAGGACTGCCCGCCGGGGCCGACGACGTCGACCTGAGCAACGTCGTGCTGATTCTGGGGTCCGAGCCCGTCAGCACGCGGGCGATCGATGCGTTCAACACCGCCTTCGCGCCCTATGGTCTGCCGCCGACGGCGATCAAACCGTCATACGGCATCGCCGAGGCGACCCTGTTCGTCTCGACCATCGCCCCGACGGCCATCCCGACCGTCGCCCACCTCGACCCGGTCAGATTGGAGCAGGGCGAGGCCGTGCGCGTCGGTGCCGACAGCCCCGATGCGGCGGTTCATGTGTCCTGTGGCCAGGTGGCCCGCAGCCAGTGGTGCGTCATCGTCGACCCGGACGGCCGCGATGAACTCCCCGACGGCCGGGTGGGTGAGATCTGGGTGCACGGCGAGAACGTCGGCCGCGGCTACTGGGGCAGGCCCGAGGAGAGCAAGCGGACGTTCGGCGCCGTTCTCCGCTCGCGAACGGCCGAGGGCAGCCACGCCGACGGCGTCGCGTCCGACGCCACCTGGTTGCGCACCGGTGACCTCGGTTTCCACCTCGACGGCGAGCTCTACGTCACCGGACGCATTGCGGATCTCATCGTCGTCGACGGCCGCCAGATCTACCCCGAGGTGGTCGAGGCCGCCGCCGCCGAAGCCTCGCCGATGGTGCGCCGCGGTTACGCAGCGGCGTTCACCGTGCCGTCACGCGAGGGCGAGACGCTGGTGGTCGTCGCCGAACGGGCCTCGGGTACCCGCCGCGCCGATCCCGCGCCCGCCGTCGAGGCCATCCGCGCACTGGTGTCTCGACGGCACGGACTCGACGTAGCCGACGTGCGTCTCGTGCCCGCGGGCGCGATCCCTCGCACGACGAGCGGCAAGCTGGCAAGGCGCGCATGCCGCGCCGAGTACGTCGGCGGCGCGTTCGGGAGCTAGCCCGACAGTCACGCGGCTAGGGTCACCCGCATGACGTCGACAGCCGAAGCGCCTGGCCGCCTCGTCGGACTGGCCCGTGGCATGCGCGATCTGGTGGCTGGGCAAGCCGCCGAATGCGAGCGAGCCCGAACACTGACCCCGACCGTCGTCGAGGCGATGTGGTCATCCGGTTTGATGACGTCGTTCAACCCGGAGGCGGCGGGCGGGGCCGAGCCGTCGTTCACCGAGATGATTGAAACGTGGATCGAAATGGCCTGGCAGGACGGCTCTTTCGGCTGGATCGGTATCGCCAACATGCCGTCGTCGTTTGCCGCCGCAGCCTATCTTCCGGATGACGGTTTCGCCGAGGTGTTCGCCGCCAACGGCAACCGGGTCACGATGGGCGGCCAATTCTTCCCCAACGGCCAGGGCACCGCAGTCGACGGCGGATACCGGTTGAGCGGTTCGTGGAGCTTCGGGTCGGGTACCGGCCACTCGCAGTATGTGGCCGCCGGCTTCTTCCCGATGGACGACGGGGAGATGCGCTGGATCGCCGAGGGCATCCCCGATATGCAGGTGGCGGTGGTCCCGCGGGAGGAGATCACATTCAACGACGGCTGGTTCGTCCAGGGCCTCAAGGGAACCGGGTCCTATGACTACAGCGCAACCGACGTCTTCGTGCCTGTGCGCCGCACCTTCGCGCTGTTCTCCCGCGAACCGATGCGGGGTACGTCGCCCGCCACCCGGATGGGGTTGATGCCCGTCACCGCCGCCGGCCACGCGTCATGGGCGCTCGGGGTGGCCAAGAGCATGCTCGACGACGTCGCGGAACTGGCCGCCACCAAGTTCCGGATGAGCGACATGGCGTCGCTGGCAAGCCGCCCGACGTTCCAGAAGGGTTTGGCGCACCACGTCTCGGCGTGGCGCGCCGCGCGTCTACTGGTGCTCGAATCGTTCACCGCCGCCGAATCGGCCGTCGCGGCAGGAAACGATCTGACCCCCATGCTGCGCGCGGATATGCGAGCGGCCGCCGTCTTCGCCACCGACGTGGCCCGCGAATGCGCGGAATGGGCTCATCTGGCCGCAGGCACCACCTCGATCCGCGAAGGCAGTCGGCTCGAACGCGCGTTCCGCGACATCTACACCGGCACCCAGCACGCATTCATCAGCGAAAAGGTCGCCATCGATGCGGCGCAGATCTGGCTTGGCGTCGTCGATGACCAGTTCGGCCTGTAACCGCATCCGCAGATAGGGTTTTCCGATGCGCGATCGCACGGCGGGACTGCACGAGGCGACCCAGCACGCGATGGGCTTCCTCGGCACGCTCGACGAGCGGCAGGTGGCCGCTCGCGTCGACGCCGCAGGCGTGCGGGAGGCTCTCGGCGGCCCGCTGCCCGAACAGGGCACCGACCCGCGAGCCGTGATCGATGCGCTGGCGGCCGGCGCTGAGCCGGGCCTGGTGGCCACCGCGGGACCGCGCCACTTCGGCTTCGTCGTCGGCGGAGCCCTGCCCGCTGCCCTGGCCGCGGACTGGCTGGTCTCGGCCTGGGACCAGAACGCCGCGTTCCATTCGCTCTCGCCCGCGGCCGCGGCCATCGAAGAGATCACCTCGGCGTGGATCCTCGACATTCTCGGACTGCCCGCCCACGCCGGCGCGGGTTTCGTCACCGGCGGTCAGGGCGCCAACACGACCTGTCTGGCCGCTGCCCGCCACGCGGTGTTGGCCAAGGCGGGCTGGGACGTCGAGAGTGACGGGCTCATCGGGGCGCCGCCGATCCGGCTGTTCTGCGGGGCGCAGGCACACGCGACGATCGACACCGCATTGCGCCAACTGGGGTTGGGCGGCAACACGGCGATCCGGATCGCCGCCGACGACCAGGGCCGGATGCGGCCCGACGCGCTGGCTGACGCCCTGGCACAGGCGACGGGACCCGCGATCGTGTGCGCGCAGGCGGGCAACGTCGCGACGGGCGCGTTCGACGCCTTCGAGCCGATCGCCGACGCCTGTGCCGCACATGACGCGTGGCTCCACGTCGACGGTGCGTTCGGGCTGTGGGCGGCGGCCGCACCTGCCCTCCGACAACTGACCCTCGGTGTCGACCGAGCCGACTCGTGGGCGGTCGACGCGCACAAGTGGCTCAACGTCCCCTACGACGGCGCGATGGCGATCGTCGCCGACAAGGACGTCCATACCGCGGCGATGAGCCTGGCCGGCCCGTACCTCGTTGCCGACGCCGGCCAGCGTGACAGCACCAACTACGTACCCGAGAGTTCGCGACGCGCGCGGGCGGTGCCGATCTACGCGGCGCTGCGGTCACTCGGCCGTTCCGGCGTCGCGGAGATGGTGGAGCGCAACTGCGCCCAGGCCAGGCGCATGGCAGAGCGACTGGCCGCGATCCCCGGTGCCCGAATCGTCAACGACGTTGTCCTCAACCAGGTTTTGGTACATCTCCCGGGCGGCGACGACACCAACAGGGCTGCAGTCGCTGAAATCCAACGCGACGGGACCTGCTGGCTGGGCGGCACGACGTGGAACGAGCGCTATGTCCTTCGCGTGTCGGTGTCGAACTGGGCGACGACCGACGACGACATCGACCGTTCGGCCGAGGCGATCATGCGCGCGGCACAGGTGGCGGCGGGAACACACTAAGCTTTCACCATGACTGTCGACCGCGCCGCACTCGTCGTCGGCGGTATCCGTTTCGCGTCGGGGGTTTCCTTTCTGGTCGATCCGCTGCGCGCCAATCGGTTCTGGGGTGATCCCGACGAGCCCGCACCGACCGCGCAGCTGCTGTTGCGTTCGATGGGCTACCGCGACGCCCTGATCGGCGCCCTGTTGATGTCGTCGGCAGTACGGGGAAAGAACACGCGCGGTTGGTTTCTCGCTTCGGGCGGGGCCGACGCGGCAGACCTGCTCGGCGGAATGGGCGTGCACCACGAGATGAAGCCGTCACAGCGGCTGATCGGCCTGGGCGGCGCCGTCGTCGGCATCGGCGTCGGACTGTGGGGCGCTACCCGGCGGCGGCCGCGTCGGCAGCGCGATTCCGCAGTGGCGCCAGCAGAGCGGTGAGCCCGTATTCGAACACGGCGTCGTAGTCGGTCGGCGACTGCAGCGCCTCGACCAGCGACCGGTCGGGCCAGTCGTCGCTCCACAGCGACGGGTCCTCTTCGTCGTGCTTGGCGCCGCGGACAGCAGAGAATTGCATCACCGCCGACGAGATCACGTGAACCTGAATGGCCCGCAGGACGAGAGCCGCATCGGTGCCGGTGACTCCGATCTCGGCCAGCTGGGTTGCGAGGGTCTGCTGAATCGGCAGGAACAACAACGGCGTGCGGTCGCGCTCGTGGGCGATGGCGAGCAGATGTTGTCGCTCGATCAGTGCCGTGCGCTGTGAACTGGCAAGGCACGCAATGCGATCGATAGGTGTGGCACCGTCGGCGGGCAGATGCGCCATCTCCCTGAGCAGTCGATCGACGAGGCTGTCGAGGAGCTTGTCCCGACCGCCGACATGCCAGTAGATCGAAGTGACGGCCACTCCGAGGTCCTCGGCGAGGCCGCGCATGGTGAAGGCTTCCACCCCGGCCAGTTCGATGAGCCGCGCCGCCGCGTCGAGGATGGTGTCGGCGCCGATCGACTCCTTCACGGGGCCTCACCTCCCGTCATCCGCTCAGACTCCGGTAGGTCGAGACAGCGTTCGAGGTGACGGTGCATGTTGATGATGCGACGTTCCTCTCCTGACAGCGTCAGGTGGGTGAGGCCAGGCTGATGCAGACCCCGCTGAAGGCCCGCGAGCACGGCGATGTCCTGGGTGAGCACCAGACCGGGATGCGCCTCGTCGGCGGTCATCCGTACGTCGGCCGGTTTGAGCCGCGGAGCACCTGGCGCCATCCGCGTCCACAGGATCATCACCAACTCGCCGCGATCCGGATCCGGCCCGGGGCGCGCAACCAACACCGTCATGTGATCTGCGTTGGTGAGCAACGACATGTTCGGAAAGACGTTGTACTGATGTAGCCGCATCACCTGGTCGGTGGTCGCCCACTTCAGATCGACACCGCGTTGTTCGGCGAATTGCTTTGTACGCTCGGCGATCACATCGGCAACGGTTTGATCCGCTCGCCGATCGGATGGCAACGGGGTGCCCTCTTCGACGCCCATCAGCGCACCCTGGGTGGTCACATACGCGTCCCACACGTCGGCGTCGGACAGCGCCTCCTTGAGCTGTGGGCTGGGAACACCATAGACCTGCTCGGATTTTCCCGTACGGCCCCAGATGGTCTGTGGCGCGTAGACGTCGTCCATGCACCTGTGCAGCTCCGGATGCAGCGTCTGGATGTGGTAGGTCTCGCTGAACCCGTCGGCGATCGTCTTCCAGTTCGCGTCGACCTCGACGGTCATCGTTGCGTAGCAACGGAAGTCGCCGAGCCCGCACCACGCGATGTCCTCGGGGACCGCCTCGAGCCAGTCCGTCAGTGGTGCGGCGTCGACATCGAGGTTGACGAAGACCAACCTCTCCCAGGTGTCGACTCGAACACTGATCAGCGGCAGCTCCGACAACGGCAACGCGCCGAAGCCTTTTCGGTTGGGCACTCGCTTGAGCGCTCCCGCCAGGTTCCACGTCCAGCCGTGGTAGCCGCACCTGAGCTCGCGCAGATCGGAGCCCGTTCCGGTGCACAGCGAGTTGCCGCGGTGCCTGCACACGTTCTGGAACGCGCGAAGCTCACCGGCGTCGTCTCGGACGACGACAACCGAATACGGTCCGCATCGGTACTCGAAGTAGTCGCCGGGGTCGGCGACGTGGTCGACCGTGCACGCCACCTGCCACACCTTCGGCCACAAGCGGTCGATCTCGAGCTGCGCGAACGACGCGGACCGGTAGCGGTCGGCGGGCACCAGTGCCGGGCTCACCGGCGGTGTACCGATCGCGTCCTCTCTGCGGGGGTGGGCGGGAATGCCCGCCACGCGACCGGTCTGCGCTGTATGGGTCATGGTGTGCCCTTCGGAGATCCGCCGCCATCGGCCTGTAACGGTGTTACATTGGCCCACGGTAGCGGCTGAGACCCCGGTTCGAGGAGCAATCGTGTTCGACCTCAAGATCACAAACGGCACCGTTGTCGACGGAACGGGGGCCGACCGCTTCCAGGCCGATGTGGCGATCAAGGACGGCAAGATCGTCGAGGTTCACCGCCGCGGCGCGAGCGATCCCGCGCTGCAGGGCGAGGCCGCCGAAACCATCGACGCGCGCGGCAAGATAGTCGCGCCCGGCTTTGTCGACATCCACACCCACTACGACGGGCAGGTCAGCTGGGACAGCCTGTTGGAACCGTCGAGCGGCCACGGCGTCACCACCGTCGTCACGGGCAATTGCGGTGTCGGCTTCGCGCCGGTGCGGCCCGGCCGCGAGGACTGGCTGA
This sequence comes from Actinomycetes bacterium, assembly GCA_023415515.1. Taxonomy (GTDB): domain Bacteria; phylum Actinomycetota; class Actinomycetes; order Mycobacteriales; family Mycobacteriaceae; genus Mycobacterium. The sequence continues at coordinate 15,449 of JAEZKH010000173.1, read as the reverse complement.
TCGGTCTGATGGAGGGCGTGGAAGACATCCCGGGAACTGCCCTGACGGAAGGCATTTCGTGGGGCTGGGAGAGTTACCCCGAGTATCTCGATGTCATCGAGAAGCACGAGCTGGCGATCGACGTCGGCAGTCAGATCGCGCACGGCGCGGTACGCGCGTATGCCATGGGTGATCGCGGCGCACGCAACGAGCCCGCCTCGCCGGACGACATCGCCGCGATGGCGCGCATCGTGCAAGAGGGCATCGAGGCGGGCGCCCTCGGCTTCTCGACCTCGCGGACGCTCGGCCATCGGGCGATCGACGGCGAGCCCGTCCCCGGCACCTTTGCCGCGGAGGACGAGCTGTTCGGTCTCGGCCGCGCGATGGCCGCGGGCGGGCGCGCTGTCTTCGAACTGGCGCCGCAGGGCGTCGCGGGTGAGGACATCATCGCGCCCAAGAAGGAACTGGAGTGGATGCAGCGCCTGGGTGCCGAGATCAACCGGCCGATCTCGTTCGGCATGATCCAGGTCGACGCCGCGCCGGATCTGTGGCGCGAACAGCTGGACATCTCCGCGGCGGCTCACGAGTCCGGCAGCCAGCTCTACCCCCAGATCGCCGCTCGGCCGTTCGGCATGTTGTTCGGCTTCCCCGGCCACCACGCGTTCACGCATCGTCCGACGTTCCGCCGCCTGAAGGCCGAATGCAGCAGGCAGGAGTTGGCGCAGCGGCTCGCCGACCCCGCCGTCAAGGCCGCGATCCTCGCCGAGGACGATCTACCGCCCGACCCGAAACTGTTGTTCGACAACATGTTCGCACTCGTCCAGTACTCGCTGGGGCGCATGTATTCCCTTGGCGATCCGCCCGACTATGAACCGACCGAGGATCGGACCGTCGAGAAGATCGCCGGCGAACGCGGCGAAGACCCGCTGTCGACGCTGTACGACCTGATGCTCGAGGACGATGCGACATCGATGCTGATGCTGCCGTTCTTCAATTACTACTATGGAAACCACGACGCGATCCGTGAGATGTTGACGCATCCCGCGGCGGTATCCGGGCTGTCCGACGGCGGCGCGCACTGCGGAATGATCTGCGACGCCTCGTATCCCACCTTTCTGCTCACACACTGGGCCCGCGATCGTCACCGTGGCGAGAAACTCCCGCTGGAGTACGTGGTGCGCAAACAGTCACATGACACCGCGCAGTTGTTCGGGCTGTCCGATCGTGGCGTCATCGAGGTCGGCAAGAAGGCGGACGTCAACGTCATCGACATGGACGGTCTGACTTTGCATCCCGCGCGGATGGCTTACGACCTGCCCGCGGGTGGCCAGCGACTGGTTCAAGGAGCGTCGGGCTATACCGCCACGATCGTCAACGGCGTCGTCACCCGACGCGACGGCGCCGACACCGGTGCGCGTCCCGGCCGCCTCATCCGAGGGGCGCGCTGACCGCTGGATGGAGACGGTCATCGGTGTAGTCGAGCGTCAACCGCCTGCCTTGACCGCGGGCTGCGCGACCGCGGTGTCCGGCGTGGACGGCGGAGTCTCCTGAGTGGTCGTCTCGCCCATGCTCATCGTGCCCGAACTCACGATCTGCGTCTGACCCCCCACGAGCACGCTGCCCACCGTGCCCACAGTGACGAGCGCACTGCCGCAGATCAACACCAACGACGTCTTCATCCGGTCCTCTCTTTCTGCACCGAGTCGGCAAAAGATAAGCGCGCAGACTGGATTCGGACTGGGGGAGGACTGCGAGATCTCTGACTTTTCCGTCAGATGAATACAATCAGCCGCCGACGAGTCGTGCGGTATGACATCAGGGCCTCGCAGCGGAGTCGCTGTCGGGGTATTCGTCGTTCCACCGCCACCATTGGTAGGGCTTGGTCTGGGGATAGCCCTCCGGTGAGTCCTCCCACGTCTCCTGTCGGCCCAGCGCGGTCATGTCGAGGAAGTGGAAGGTGTTGTCGAACACCTCGTCGCCGCGGTTGTCGATGAAATACGTGCGGAAGATCTGATCGCCGTCACGGATGAATGCGTTGGTGCCGTGCCATTCCGCGACACCGAAGTCGGTGTCGAACGCGCCGTCCGGTCCGGGCACGATGGTGTACCACGGGTGCTTCCAGCCCATTCGCGCTTTGATGCGCGCGAGGTCGGCCTGTGAGCCGCGGGAGACATACACCAGCGTGGTGTCGCGGGCGTTGAGGTGGCCCAGGTTCCCGATGTGGTCGGCCATCAGCGAGCATCCGGTACATCCGTGCTCGGGCCAACCGTGGACACCCGGGTCGAAAAACGCACGATAGACGATCAACTGGCGTCGCCCGTGGAACAGGTCGGGCAGACCGACTCTGCCGTCGGGTCCGTCGAATTCGTAGGTCGTCTCGACCGCCATCCACGGCATGCGGCGACGCTGCGCGGCCAGCGCGTCGCGCGCCCTGGTGTGTTCTTTCTCCTTGATCAGCATCTTCTGCCGCGCAGCCTCCCAGTCCTGCGCCGACACGATCGGTGGTGTCTTCATGCACACTCCTTCGCTCAGCCCCGAACGTCATTCAACATTTCAGTTGAACGACTGGCTTCCAGCACAGCACGGTCACCCGATATAGTCAACAAGATGGTTGAAGATCAGGTTCTGGACAGGGCGTACGGCGCGCTCGCCGACCCGACCCGACGGCGGCTTCTGGAGGCGCTGCGTGGTGGCGATGCCCGACTGTCCGACCTTGCGGCTCCGCTACCGATGACGTTCGCAGGGGTTTCGCGGCACGTCGGCGTGCTGGAGGCGGCCGGACTCGTTCGGCGCGAGGTTCGCGGCCGCGAGCACTGGTTCTCCATTGAACCGGGCGGGTTGGCCGAGGCGCAGCAGTGGATAGCCGAGCAGACCGAGTTCTGGTCAACGCGCGCCGACGCGTTGGCAGAACGGTTGCGCAGGAAGCGGTCCCGACGATGACCGAGGCGGTGACCGTCGTCGTCGAACGCGTCATGCCCGCCACCCCGGACGAGGTGTTCGACGAATGGCTCGACCGGGAGTCGTTGCAGGACTGGATGTGCCCCCGCCCGGTGAAGGTGCTCGACGTCGCGGTGGATCCCCGCGTCGGCGGGATCGTGCGCTTCGACGTCGACGATTCCGGAACCCGCGTGCTGATCACCGGTCAGTTCCTGGCCATCGACCGTCCCCGCCTGTTGCGCTTCACCTGGACCAACTCCAATTGGCGCGACCCGACGCAGGAGAGCGTCGTCAATGTCGCCTTCGCACCGGTCGGTGACAACGAGACGCTGATGTCGATCGAGCATTCGCTGCTTCCCCCAGAGGAATTCGAGAACTTCCACAGCGGCTGGCTGCTGACAGTCGACCAACTCGCCGCGCGAGTTCAGCGGTGATGACACAGCGGTGGATCGTCGATGCGATGAACGTGATCGGCAGTCGGCCTGACGGCTGGTGGCGCGACCGCCACAACGCGATGGTCGCGTTGGTCGACCGACTCGAGAGCTGGTCGCAGAAAACGGGGAACCGGGTGACAGTGGTGTTCGAGCGGCCGCCGTCCCCGCCTGTCACCTCGTCGGTGATCGAGATAGCCCACGCGCCTGCGGCCGCCGCGAACTCGGCTGATGACGAGATCGTCGGGCTTGTCCTGGCCGATCGGGCTCCGCAGAGCATGACGATTGTGACGTCAGACAGGGGACTTGCCGACAGGGTTCGCGGCGCGGGCGCCTCGGTCTATCCGGCCGCGAGCTTCCGCAGGCTGATCGATGCGGCCATGTGAGACGGGCCGGCGTCAGCCGTTCTGGGCCATGCCGTAGCAGACCCCGTAGTGCTCGGGGGTGCACGGAACGCCGTTGACCGTGTCGAACCCGTTCGGGTTGTTGACGATCTTCGCGCCGCCGTTGGACGGCGGGGGCACCGGCACGATCGGCGCTGAGCCGCCGCCCGCGCCGCTGATGCAGACACCCTCGAAGCGGGTCGGCTTGGTACCCCACGGGCAGTCGGCCGAAGCCGGCGATGCGACCACAAGGGGCGCCGCGACGAACGCCACAGCAGACGCGAAAACGATCACACCGCGCTTCACAGTCACCATCTAAGCTCTCCGAACCTCTCGTCGACCCGGCCCAGCGTAACCCGTCATCCGGCGATGTGTGCCCATGGACCTCATTTTTCACAGGTGAACAGGCGCGGGATGCCTCGTCACCGGGGCAGCAGCGAGATCTTCTGCCAGATCTTGTTCGACAGCTCGGTGGTCAACGTCTCGATCGTGGACACGGTGTCGAGTACGACGGCGTCGGTGCTGTGCTCGGCGCACAGCGCCGCGGTCTTGGCTGTCAGGCTCAGCATCTCCGAGCAGTAGTTGAGGTAGTGGTGCAGCTGGTCGGCATCGAGACCGTGCGCGACGCTCTCCGCGGTCGGGGTGTACGTCGGGCTGACCTGCTCGGGATCCTTTGACAGCTGATGCATGTCGATGACGTGGGCAAGCGACCGCAGCCGGTGCAGCAGCCGCAACAGCGAGCGCCGTTCCAGCCGTTCGGGAAACGCCCAGAGGAACACCACGGCGATGGCGGCGAAGACCAGATCGTTGATCACGCTCTCGACCAGCGGCACCCAGTCGGCGGTCTTGGCCAGCCCGTCGACGACCGCGGAGCGGAGGCTGAACGCCAAGGCGATCAGCGTGGCCGCCACGATCGTGATGCTCGTGATCCGTGCGCTGATCGTCGTGCGTCGCAGGCGATCTCGCGACTGAGTCGCTTCGTCACGAACCCTCAGCACCAGGCCGCCGAGATCACGGGCGGCCTTGGTGAGGCCGCGTTCGCCGAACCGCGCGTGTATTCGGCGTTCCAGCTGTGCCACCGTGTCGCCGACCACGTCAGCCGCAAGCTGAATCGTGTCGCCGGACGGGCTGGTTCTCGCCACCCGACGACTGTAAACCGCGCCTTCTTCGGCCAGCGTGCGTTCAGACCCGCGGAAAGGCGCGGGGCTAGGTCAAAAGGCCTTCTTTGACCAACCAGTCGCGCGCGACGATCGCGGGGTCTTCACCGCCGGTGTCGACCCTGGCGTTGAGGTCCAGCATGACCTCGTTGGTGAGCTTCGGGCTGAGCTGGGAGAAGATCTCTGCGATCTCGGGATGCTCATCCAGAACGGCGGTATTCACCACTGCGGACAAGTTGTAATGCGGGAAGAACGATTTGTCGTCCTCGAGCACCCGCAGCTTGAGCCCGGGGATGCGACCGTCGGTGGTGAACACCTCACCGAAATTGCACTGCCCGTCCGCGGTGGCCGTGTAGATGACGCCGGTGTCGAGATTGGTGACCCGGCCGAGCTTCTCGCGACTCAGCCCGTAGGTCTTCAGCATCGGAACAAACCCGTCGTTGCGGTTGGCGAATTCGCTCTCGATGCAGAACGTCAGATCCGACTTGTCGAGCCTCACCAGGTCGGAGAGCTTGGAGATGCCCAGCCGCTGCGCTTCCGACTCGCGGATCGCGAAGGCGTAGGTGTCGTCCATCGGCGCGGGGGGAAGCCATGTCAGCCCGTTCTTGGCGTCGGCTTCGTTGACCGCCTCGTATTGCGCCTCTTCGCCTTTCACCGGGTTCTCGTTGCCGAGGTAGTTGATCCAGCCGGTGCCGGTGTACTCGGGGGACACGTTGGCCTGGCCGCTGGTCATGGCGTGTCGCGCGCCGAAGCTGCCTGGAATGTTGGTCAGGTTGGTGACCTCGGCGCCCGCGGCGGCGAGCACCGTCGAGAACATGTTCCCGAGGATCAGCTGTTCGGTGAAGTCCTTCGCCGCGACCGTGAGCCTGACGTCTTTCAGTGTGTCGTAGTGCTGGATCGTTCCCGGGCGTGCCTGCAGGATCGCCCCGCTGGCCGACTGCAGACCGCAACCGGCGACCAGACCGGCGAGCAATACGGCCACCGCTGCGAGTGCGTGCCCGCGATGCGTGATGGACATGGCCTCAGAGCCCCTTCGGCGCGGCGACGATCTCGGCCACTCGCGCCAACCAGTCGATGAACAGGGCAAGGGCGGCGACGAGCACCGCGCCGACCACCAGCGTCACCGTCTGCTGCAGCTTGATACCCGTGGTGATCAACTGTCCGAGGCCGCCGGCGCCGGTGAACGAGGCGAGCGCAGCGGTGCCGACGATGAGGACGAGCGCGGTGCGGACACCGGCCACGATCACCGGTAGCGCCAACGGAAGTTCGATGCGGATCAGCGTCGACCATGCCGACATGCCCATCCCGCGGGATGCCTCGACCAGCCGGGGGTCGACGCCGTCGAGCCCGGTGACCGTGTTGGCGACGATGGGCAGCGCTCCGTACACAGTGAGCGCGATGACGGCGCCCACCTGGCCGATGCCGAACAACACGGCGCCCAGCGCGATCAGACCGATGGCGGGCGCGGCCTGCCCGAAGCCGGCGACGGTGATGATCGGCTTGGAGTAGCGCCGAAGTCGGCCGCGGGTCAGCGCGATCCCCAGCGGGATCGCGACCGCGCAGGTGAGCAACGTCGCCGCCAGGCTGATCGTCATGTGTTCACGCAGAAGACTCAGCAGTTGCGGCACGGCGAGCGAGCGCCGTTCGGTCTCCGACACGTCGGCGTTGTTGACGTACAGAAGCGCCCCGGCCACCACCCCGATGCAGACCAACGGCTGCAGCACCCACCGACCGAGGCCCAGTCGGCGGTCCTGCCCGCCGGATTCGGTATCGCTTGGGGCGGTTTCGGGTTCGAGGTTGATCATGGTCATGAAGGCGTCCCGGTGGGCTGCTCGCTGCGGCGGATGTCGTTCATCGCGTCCATGATCGTTTCGACCCGGATCACACCCTGGTAGCTGTTGCGTCGTCCGGTCACCACGACAACGCCGTGTGACGAGGTGAGCATCACATCGAGGGCATCGTTGAGCGTCGATGCGGTGTTGACGACTTCGAGATCCTCGTCGCGCGTGACTGTTTCGAGCGAGTCCGGTTGCGCGAGTTCGGTCAGCGACAACCACCGCTGCGGGCGGTCCTGCCCGTCGAGGACGATGACGTGCTCGCGGTCGAGCGACCGCGCCGCCTGGATGGCCTCGGCTGGGTCGCCGCCCACCCGCGCCACGGCGGCCTCGTGCAGGTCGACGTCGCGCACCCGCGTCAAGGTCAGCTGCTTGAGCGCCGCGCCCGCTCCGACGAAGCCGCGGACGAAGTCGTCGGCGGGTTCGGCGAGGATGCGCTCGGGCGTGTCGTACTGGACGATCTTCGAACCGGCCTGCAGGATCGCGATCCGGTCCCCGAGCTTCACGGCTTCGTCGAAGTCGTGCGTGACGAAGACGATGGTCTTGCGCAGCTCATCCTGCAGGCGAAGCAGTTCGTCCTGCAGCCGTTGCCTGGTGATGGGGTCGACGGCGCCGAACGGCTCGTCCATCAGCAGGACCGGCGGGTCGGCGGCCAACGCCCGCGCCACTCCGACGCGCTGCTGTTGACCACCCGACAGTTCGCGGGGGTAGCGGTCTCGATACTGCGATGGCTCGAGGCTGACCAGGTCGAGCAGTTCGTCGATGCGCGAAGCGATTCGCTTCTTGTCCCATTTCAACAGCCGCGGAACGATCGCGATGTTGTCGCCGACGGTCAAGTGCGGGAAAAGGCCCGCGCCCTGGATCACGTAACCGATGTGGCGTCGAAGCTGATCCGGGTCACGCTTGGTCACGTCGTCGTCACCGATGAGGATGCGCCCACTCGTCGGCTCGATGAGCCGGTTGATCATCTTCATCGTGGTGGTCTTGCCGCAACCTGACGGCCCGACCAGCATGACGATCTCGCCCGCTGGGATTTCCATGGTGATGTTGTCGACGGCGGGCCGCTCCTGCGCGGCATAGCGTTTCGTCACGCCGTCCAGCAGGATGCGGGCGCCGCCGGTGCTTTCCGATTCAGACACGAATCCCCCTCGGGACGGTGAGACGGGTGACGAAGTTCAAGACGGTGTCCAGAATGACCGCCAGGATCAGGATGCCGACCGTCCCGGCGACGATCGAGTTCGTCGCGTTGGCGCCGCCCATCCGGGAGATCCCGGAGAAGATGTAGCCGCCGAGGCCGGGCCCCAGCGCATAGGCGGCGATGGCGGCGATGCCCATCAGCATCTGCGCCGAGATGCGCACCCCGGTCATGATCACCGGCCAGGCGAGCGGCAACTCGAGACGGATCAAGGTCGCCAGCCTGCTCATCCCCATCCCGCGTGCCGACTCGACGAGCGTCCGATCCACGCCGTTGAGTCCGACGACGACATTGCGCAGAATCGGGAAGACACCGAAGAACACCAGCAGGATGACCGATGGCAGGACGCCAAGACCGACGACGCCGACCAGCACCCCGAGCAAGGCGTACGACGGGATCGTCAGCCCGATTGCGGTGACGCTGTTTCCCAAAGCCACGCCGACGGGCGACCGGTAGATCAGCATGCCGATGACGAGCGCGATCAGTGTCGCCAGAACAAGTGTCTGCACCACAAGGCTCATGTGCTGATATGCGAGGAAGGACAGAACCGGCCAGCGGTCCTGGACGAACTCGACGAAGCCCATGAAGAAACCACGCCCCCGTATGCGTTTGTCGACCCGGTGACAGCCGGGCTGCTGATCGCTAGTTCCCGAAACAGCGCTTGGCGAAACCTACTCGGTTCCACGGCGCGAGGTCGAGCCTCACCGCTCCAACAGGAACGTGGACCTTCTCCTCGACCGCCGACGACCGACATCGCCATTGGCACGCTCTACTACCAAGTGTAGTATTCGGGCCAGCCCACGGATATGCCGGAGGTGCCCATGAAGTGGAGTTTCGCGCAGGTCGCGCTGCTGATGATCGCGCTCTACCACGTCATCCAGTCGATCATCGGCTTCATCCTCGAACCGAGTTTCGCGACGGGCCCTGACGCACCGACAGCACAGTTGTGGGGGATGGACTACAACGGCTGGCACGCCGTCGCCGGTCTGGCGCTGTTCGCTCCGGACTGATGTTCGTGCTGCGTAAGTCGTGGTCGGTGCTCTACCTACTCATCGCCGCCGTGGGCGCAGCGCTACCCGGCATCTGGGCGTTCTTCTCCCACCAGGTCGCCATCGTTTTCAACTTCCCGAACAACGTCACAGACGCGGTCGTTCACCTGGTCACATCGGCGGTGATGATCGCCGTGGCCCTCATACAGATCCGCCTCGACGGCGGGCTGAAGAACTCGCTCGCCGACCTGCACGCACCCGCTGAATCCACCCGAAATACGGGGTAGCCGTTCGCGATTCGCCCGAATGCGCTCAGGACGTCGACATGATCATCGAGCCTGACGAGGGCCGCGCTGGAGCGCCCCGACGCGACGCCGCGCGTAGGCCTTCAGCTCAGCAGAGAGCTCATCCACGCCCAACAGCTTCGGAAGCAGATCAGGATTCGACATCCTGGCGCGAAACACCAGCGCGACCGTCACGTCGTGATCCGGGCGGGATTCGATGGTGATCGCGTCGCCCGCGCGCACCGCGCCCGGTGAGATGACCCGAAGGTAGGCACCCGGTTTCGCCGCCTTCGTGAAGGTCTTGATCCAGTTGGGCAGCTGGAGGAACGCCGAGAACGTCCGGCACGGCGTCCGCGGCGCGGACACCTCCAGCAGCGGCCCGTCAGCGCCCACCCGCCACCGCTCTCCGATCAACGCGTTGGTCACCTCGATCCCGGTCGTCGTGAGATTTTCACCGAACATCCCGTTGCCGAGCGGGCGTCCCAGGTCGGCTTCCCAGTCGTCGAGATCCTCGCGCGCGTAGACGTAGACGGCCTGATCGTCCCCGCCGTGCAGTTTCTGGTTGCCGATCGTGTCACCGACAAGGCCGCTTCCGAGCCCTTTACGCATGGCGCCCGGCGCACGCACGGTGACCGCCTCCGACGTCGGCGCCTTGTCGATCCCGGTCGACCGCGACGGTGCGTCGGGGTTCGGGCGAACACGGGCGAGGTTGACCGACAAGACAGACGCCATCGGCACAGCGTATTGGTCGCGACCGAGACGCGCGTCCGCGGCGATCGACTAAGAATCTGCGTTCGCCTAATTCTTGGCACCTCGACGCGCGACGGGCATGGTCGGACTCATGACGACAACCGCCGAACCCCGTGCCGCCCTGACGCCAACCCGCATCTCACGACTCGATGTTCCCGAGGTGGAATCGCTGACGAACGAGGCGGTTCGCGGCTTCTTCAAACGTCAGCAGCGCGACGAGGGATTGACATCCAATTGGTTTCGGGCGCTGTCTCTCAACGAGAACGACCTCGGCCGGCTGAACGCATACCTGCTGCCGCTCCTCGGCACCGACGGTCGCGGTGGCCTCACTGAGCGCGAGCGTGAGGTGATCGCCACCGTTGTGTCGGGGGAGAACCGCTGCGCGTACTGCCACACCAACCATGCCAACAAGCTGGGGAAGGTGGCACGCGACTGGTCGTTCGGGCAGCGGGTGGCCATCGACCATCATCAGGTGGCCGAACTGACTGAACGCGAGCACGCCCTGGCAGATCTCGCCGTCGCCGTCAACAACGACCCGCAGTCGATCCGCGACGGTGACTTCGATCGGCTGCGCAGCCTCGGCCTGGACGACCACCTCATCCTCGAGCCCATCTCGATCGCGGCGTTCATCGGCGCGACGAACCGGATCGGCATCGCGCTCGCAGTACCGCCGAACCCCGAGTACACGGGCATTCCACAGCACTAGGGAAGCGTCTCCGGCACAAACGGCACCCACCGCGTGTTGCGATGGGCACAGACCGTAGATGCAAGGAGACGCACGTGAAGATCCGATTCGGAGTCGGTCTCGGAGCCGACCGCGGTCCCGACCGGTTGGCGGAGATCGTCGACCACCTCGAGGCCGCCAACGTCGACTCGCTCTGGTTCTCCGAACTGGTGTACTCGGATCTCGTCGACCCGTTCGTCGGCATGGCCTACACGCTGGCACGCACCCAGCGGCTGAAGGTGGGCACCTCGGTGGCGGTGCTCCCCGGCCGCCATCCGGTGCTGGTGGCCAAACAGCTCGCGTCACTGGCCGCGCTCGCTCCCAAGAGGGTGCTTCCGGTATTCGGCCTTCGCTCGGCCCTGCCCGCCGAACGCGACCTGTTCGTGGTGCCCGACGGTAAGCGCGCGGCGGTGTTCGACGAATCGCTGATGTTGTTACGCATCGCGCTGCGCGAAGACAGCGTCGACTACTCAGGCGACTACTTCAGCGTGCGAGGTGCACGGGTGCTCCCGAAACCTTCTCCGCCGCTGGATATCTGGATTGGCGGCGCGACCGAGGCGGCTTTTCGGCGGATCGGCAGGCTGGGCGATGGCTGGCTGGGCAGCTTCCTGACGCCAAGCGAGGCCGGGCGGGCCCGTCAAGCCATCATCACCGCCGCCGAAGAGGCGGGCCGAGAGATCGAGCCCGATCACTACGGCGTGAACCTCGCGGTCGGCAACGGTGAGTTACCCGCCCCGGTGTTGGCCGCGGCCCGCAAGCGCCGCCCCGATCTCGACCCCGCAGAACTCGTGGCCGCCGACTGGCCGATGCTGCACCGCAGACTGGACGACTACATCGCGGCGGGTTTGACGAAATTCGTCATCAGGCCCGCAGGAGAAGGGGACGTCTCGGATTTCCTCGATACCTTCGTCACCGAACTGATGCCTCGGCAGAACTAGCACTCGAACCGGTGCGCACAACGCGCAGATCTCCCGCCAGCGTCGGGGATGGCAACGCCGCGCGGTGCGGAGGCGGGTCAATTGCTGACTGGCACAGGCCCCGACGGTCTCGGCACGGTGAGCCCATAATGACTGTATGCCCATCGAAGTGCTGACGGATATGCCGCAGGGAGTGACCGGTTTCCGCGTTTCGGGCCGGCTCAGCGGTGACGATTTTCGCGCCTTCAAGCCGGCCTTGGATGAGCTCAAGGATTCCGGCGAGATCAGGATTGTCGAGGTCATTGACCCCGACTACGCCGGCTTCGGCGCCGGCGGGCTGGCCGAGGACCTCAAGATGGGCCTCGGTTTGATGCTGGAGCACCATTCGGCATTCAAAAGGATCGCGGTCGTCTCCGACAAGGACTGGATCGGTCACGCGGTGCATGCGATGGCATGGATGGTGCCCGGCGACATCGCGGTGTTCAGCCTCGGCGCGCTCGAACAGGCCAAGGAGTGGGCTGCAGGCGGATAACGCCTATCCTTGCCGGAGTGGCCGAACCGTCCGTCTCCGAGTTGCGCAAGCGCCTCGACGGCCTGACCATCCGTGACGCCGCGCGCCTTGGCCGACGGCTGAAAAACGAGCGTGGCGCGAAGCCCGAGAAGCTGAAGCAGCTCGCCGAGCAGATTGCGGCCGCAGAAGCGGTCGTCGCCACGCGACTGGCGGCCCGGCCCGACATCACCTACCCGGACCTTCCGGTGAGCCAGCGGCGCGATGACATCGCCGAAGCGATACGTGCCCACCAGGTGGTCGTGGTGGCAGGCGAGACGGGATCGGGCAAGACCACTCAGCTGCCCAAGATCTGCCTCGACATCGGCAGGGGTATCCGCGGCACCATCGGCCACACCCAGCCCCGCAGGTTGGCCGCCCGTACCGTCGGCCAACGCATCGCCGACGAACTGGGATCTCCGTTGGGCGAGACGGTCGGCTACACCGTGCGGTTCACCGACCAGGTCAGCGATGCCACGCTGGGAAGCTGATGACCGACGGCATCCTGCTGGCCGAGATCCAACGCGACCGGCGCCTGTTGCGCTACGACACCCTCATTCTCGACGAGGCGCACGAGCGCAGCCTCAACATCGACTTCCTGCTCGGCTATCTTCGTGAGTTGCTGCCACGCCGACCCGACCTCAAGGTGATCGTCACATCAGCGACCATCGAACCGGAACGCTTCGCCGCGCATTTCGGCGGAGCGCCGATCGTCGAGGTCTCGGGTCGCACGTATCCCGTCGAGATTCGTTACCGGCCATTGGAAGTCGCTGTTCGGAAGACTGACGACGACGATCCCGACGATCCCGACCACGAAGTCGTGCGCACCGAGATGCGGGACCCGACGGACGCGATCGTCGACGCGATCAACGAGTTGGAGAACGAGCCACCCGGCGACGTCCTGGTGTTCCTGTCCGGTGAGCGCGAAATCCGTGACACCGCTGAGGCGCTGCGACATCTCGAGAACACCGAAGTGCTGCCATTGTACGCGCGTCTGCCGACAGCCGAACAGCAGCGGGTCTTCGCTCCGCACACCGGCAGACGCATCGTGCTGGCAACCAATGTCGCCGAGACGTCGCTGACCGTGCCCGGCATCCGCTATGTCGTCGACCCGGGCACAGCCCGGATCTCCCGCTACAGCCGTAGGACGAAGGTTCAACGGCTGCCGATCGAGCCGATCTCGCAGGCGTCCGCCGGTCAGCGGGCGGGCCGCTGCGGGCGCGTCGCCCCCGGCGTCTGTATCCGGCTGTACTCCGAGGACGACTTCGCGTCGCGCCCCCGCTACACCGATCCCGAGATCCTGCGGACCAACCTCGCCGCTGTGATTCTGCAGATGGCCGCTCTGCACCTCGGCGACATGGCGAGCTTCCCGTTTCTCGACCCGCCCGACCAGCGGAGCATTCGCGACGGCATGGGTCTGCTGCACGAACTCGGCGCGTTCGACAGCGAGGGCGCGATCACTCCGCTGGGCCGCAGGATCGCCCAATTGCCGATCGATCCGCGCCTGGCGCGGATGATCGTGGCGGCCGAATCCGAGAACTGTGTGCGCGAGGTGCTCGTGCTCGCCGCGGCGCTTGCCATCCCCGATCCGCGCGAGCGACCCGTCGACAAAGAGGAGGCGGCCCGGCAGAAGCACGCCCGCTTCGCCGACGACAACTCCGACTTCATGTCATACCTGAACCTCTGGCGGTATCTGCGCGGGCAGCGAAAGGAGCGGTCCGGCAGCTCGTTTCGGAGGATGTGCCGCCAGGAGTTCCTGCATTATCTGCGTATCCGCGAATGGCAGGACCTTGCGGGACAGTTGCGAAGCATCGCCCGTGACATGGGAATCCGCGAGCAGGACGAGCCTGCCGACGCCGCACGCGTGCACGCCGCGGTGACCGCTGGGCTGCTGTCTCACATCGGGATGCGGGAAGGGGACTCGCGCGAGTTCAACGGCGCGCGCAACGCCAAGTTCGTGCTCGCTCCGGGCTCGGTGCTCACCAGGCGACCGCCGCGTTGGGTGGTCGTCGCCGACCTGGTCGAGACCAGCAGGCTCTACGGCCGAACCGCGGCACGGATCCAGCCAGAGGATGTGGAGAGGGTCGCAACACATCTGGTCCAGCGCGCGTACAGCGAACCGCACTGGGACGCCCAGCGTGGCGCCGTGATGGCCTTCGAGCGGGTGACGCTCTATGGTCTGCCGCTGGTGACGCGTCGCCGGATCAACTACGGGCCGATCGATCCACCGCTGGCGCGTGAGCTGTTCATCCGGCACGCCCTGGTGCAGGGGGAGTGGCAGACCCGCCATCACTTCTTCCGCGACAATTCGCGGCTGCGTGCGGAACTCGAAGAGATGGAGGAACGGGCGCGTAGGCGCGATCTGCTGGTCGACGACGACGACGTCTACGCGCTCTACGACGCCCGTATCCCGGCAGACGTCGTCTCGGCCCGGCACTTCGACGCGTGGTGGAAGAAACAGCGGCACAAGACCCCCGACCTGTTGACGTTCAGCAGGGACGACCTGCTGCGCACCGACGACACCGCCGGCGCCGAGCGGCCCGACGCCTGGCAGACCGGCGGGCTCACGCTGCCGCTGACGTATCGCTTCGACCCCGGCGCCGCAGACGACGGGGTGACGGTCCATGTGCCGGTGGACGTGCTCGCCAGACTCGGCGGCGACGAGTTCGCGTGGCAGGTGCCGGCGCTGCGCGAGGAACTGATCACCGAGCTGATCCGCTCGCTGCCGAAGACCCTGCGCCGCAACTTCGTCCCGGCCCCCGATACCGCCCGCGCGGTGATGCAGAGGATCGACCCGGCTTCCGAGCCGCTGCTGGACGGGTTGCAGCGTGAACTGCGCCGTCTCTCCGGCGTTCTGGTCCCCGTCGACGCATTCGATCTGGAGAAGCTGCCACCGCATCTGCGGGTGACGTTCGCGGTCGAATCGCCAGACGGCACCGAGATCGGCAGGGACAAGGACCTGGCCCGCCTCCAGGACCTGCTGGCCAGGACCACGCAGAACGCGATCGCCGAAGCGGTCGGCGGCGACCTGGAACGGGTCGGCCTGCGCACCTGGCCCGACGATCTAGACGAGCTGCCACAAACCGTCGAGCGGACAGTCGGCGGACACCCGGTTCGTGGCTACCCGACCTTCGTCGACGCTGGAACCTCGGTCGGGGTGCGAATCGCCGCGACGTCGGCCGAGCAGCAGGCCACGATCCGGCCCGGTATTCGACGGTTGCTGCGGCTGAGTATCGCATCTCCGGTGAAATCGGTTGAGCGGCAACTGAATGTGCGGACCCGACTGACGCTCGGCACCAACCCGGACGGTTCCCTGCAGGC
>JAEZKH010000069.1 GCA_023415515.1 Actinomycetes bacterium | reverse complement strand
ACCCTGGCCTGTGGCACCGACACCCGCGACGCCGACACCGGCGGCTGGACCACCACCATCAACACCCGCGGCGAATGCGAATGGCCACCCCCACCCGACCTCGACCACGGCCAAACCCGCATCAACTACTACCACCGCCCCGAAACACTCCTCCGACCACCCGACCACAACAACCAGGCCACCGACGAGACGCACAGCGGGCACGACCCACCCGACAACCACGCCGCCTGAACCGCACGGGTCCGACAATCACCAGCAAGACCCGAGACACCAACACTCAGAAGATGTCTGAGATCGGTGGTTCACCGAATCGGTACGACCACTTTGATGTCGTCGAGCGCATAGGGCGGAGTCCCGACACCCGCGACCGAGTGCCCACCCTGCTGCGTCCGCTCGGTGATGCGGCCTTCCGCCGACTGCCCGTTGATCGTCAAAACCACGGGCTGCGGCCGTGTCCCTTCTGATGGCGCATCGAAAACCGTTCCCTGCCAATGGTATCGGCCGTCGATAGGATCGATGTGACCGGACAGCCGCACTCGTACCGGACGCTCATCGTCGCCGATCCGAAGCGCGGCAGGCCCGTCGTACACCTCGTCGACGTCACCGACCTGGCTACTGAGATCGAAGGACTTGGGCGCGACTCTGGCCATCCGCTGCCAGTATCCTGCATCGGCCCGGTCGGACCTGTCGGCACCGCGCATACAAAACATGCGCTGCGTACTGTAGAGCACTTCGATGCGGGTGCTGCCCGTTCTCCTCATCAACGCGAGGCATTCGACGATGTAGTTCAGTCGCGCGTCCGCGACGTCGCCCGCGCCGGTGACCATGAAGTAGTTCGGCACACCGTGCACGGCGACACCGAGGTAGGGCGCTAGACCATCGCGGCCAGAACGGATCTGATCGGTCACGATGATCCCGGCGCGGCACGACTGCAGCGTCCACG
This sequence comes from Actinomycetes bacterium, assembly GCA_023415515.1. GTDB lineage: Bacteria > Actinomycetota > Actinomycetes > Mycobacteriales > Mycobacteriaceae > Mycobacterium. The sequence goes on along the minus strand of JAEZKH010000069.1, from coordinate 5,566 downwards.
TGTGCGTCGCCTCGTCGAACACCGCATCGTTGAGGTCCATATCGTCCAGCGTCGTCACGTTACCTGTGTTGGCGAGTCGCTGCTCGGCAGCTGCCACGCCGATGGCCGCGACGTCGTAGACGACCTCCGTCATCGGTGCCGGCCGCCCTCCGCGCGGCCGCTCATCGCGGCAAAAAGCCTGTGCGCCGCCACATCCGGCGCGAGATGCGCCCCATCAGGCCGACCTCTTCGAGGAAGGCGGCCAGCGGCGCGAAGCCGCTGATCTGGACCTGGTGACGATGCGGGCTGGTGCGGGCGAGCATGCGGGCGCGGTCCGCGTCGAGTCCGACGCGGTAGTACGGAACCCTGTTGGTGAACAGATAGCGGAAGAAGTAGCCGCCGAGGCCGTTGATGTTCGACACCCACAGCTTGGTGGCGCGATTCAAGTGCGGCGCACGCTTACGCAGGCCGTCGCGGGCGAACTGGATGTGTCGGGCTTCCTCGGTGACGTGAATCCGCATGAGCCGCTGGACCATCGGCTGCAGGTCTTCGTCGTCCATCATCTGCCTCTGCAGGGAGTCGAAGATCTCTTCGCCGATCAGGGCGGCCACCCACAGCACCGAACCCTTGAAACCGAGCGGCAGCGCGTTGATGATGACGCGGTGCCACCAGCGCGGTTGCACCGCCTTCGCGCCGACGTGCTCGATCGCCTTGCCGAACATCACCATGTGGCGGGTCTCGTCGCCCATTTCGGTGAGTTCATAGTGCGTCGACCTGGCGGTGGGGTCCTGATGCATGATCTTGCGTAGCAGAGCCTGGTTGAGCATGTTCTCGAACCAGATGCCCGCCGAAAGGGTGTTGACGAGTTCCTGGCGTGACAACTCGATCTGCTGTTCGCGCGTCATCTCGTCCCACATCGGGGTGTCGTAGAGCGAGACGCACCTCGGCGGGAGGAAGAACTTGTCCGGCTCGAGCGGCGCGTCCCAGTCGATGTCGACCACGGGCGCATAGGACTTCTTCACCGAGCCTTTGAGCAGGCGCTCGGCGAAGTCCTGGCGCGCGGTTCCGGTTGGCCGCAGCGATGCGGTCATAGTCGCCTCCAACTCGTAGACGCTGTACCTCAAAGTAAAGGAGGCCGGCGAAAAGATGTCAATACCCGCGGTACCGGATACTTTGACTGCGACTGTCCCCGCAAGCCGGAGTCACCGGCAGCCGGTGCTCGATAGCGCATACTCACGGCGTGACTCGGCACATCCACGTCATCGGCGTCGGCGCGGGCGACCCGGATTATGTGACGGCCCAGGCGGTGCGGGCGCTCAACGACACGCAGGTGTTCTTCGCGATGGACAAGGGTGAGGTCAAAAGCGACCTGGTGGCGCTGCGGCGGCACATCTGCGAGCGGTTCATCACCCCGGACGCGAGGAGGGCAGCAGGCCGCGAGCCCGGATATCGGTTCGTCGAGTTGACCGATCCGCCCCGTGCCAAGGACACCGATTATCGGCAGGCGGTCACCGACTGGCATGCCGCCAGGGCCGTCGTCTGGGCCGACGCCATCGAACGCGAACTCGGCGCCGACGGCGTCGGCGCCTTCCTCGCGTGGGGTGACCCGTCGCTGTACGACAGCACGCTGCGCATCCTCGACGCGGTGGCCGAGCACGTGGAGTTCGACTACGACGTCATTCCCGGAATCACCGCGATCCAGGCGTTGACGGCGCGACACCGCATACCGCTCAACGACATTGGCGAACCGGTGTTGATCACCACGGGCAGGCGGTTGGCCACCGAGGGGCTGACGGGCACCGCCGTGGTCATGCTCGACGGCGACTGCTCCTTCCGTTCGTGCCCGCCGGACACCCGGATCTGGTGGGGCGCCTACCTGGGCACTCCCGACGAGCTACTGGTGTCGGGGACCGTCGCCGACGTGGGCGCGCGGATCGTCGAGGTGCGGGCGCAGGCGCGGGCGCGGCACGGCTGGATCATGGACACCTATCTGCTGCGCCGAAGTTAGACTCGCCAGATGGCATTTCTGCTGCGTGTGGTGCTGACCGGATTCGCTCTGTGGATCGTCAGCCTGATCGTTTCCGGCATCGAGTTCGTCGGTGGCGACACCACGCTGCAGCGGATCGGCATCATCTTGTTCGTCGCGCTGATCTTCGGTTTGGTCAACGCGATCATCAAGCCGATCGTGCAGATCATCTCGATTCCGCTGTACATCCTGACGCTGGGCCTCATTCACGTCGTCATCAACGCCCTGATGCTCTGGATCACGTCATGGATCACCGAGCACACCACGCACTGGGGTCTGTACATCAGGGACTTCTGGTGGACTGCGATCTGGGCGGCGATCGTGCTGTCCATCGTCGGCTGGCTCTTGTCGATGGTCGTGGGGAACACCCAACGCAGCCGCGTCTGACGACGAGCCAAGCAGCCGCGACGTCGTAGCCGCGGCAGTACTGTGGCGGAAATGACCGGGCGCACCCCGAAGCTGTACATCTTTCCCCATGCCGGCGGATCGGCCCAGTATTACGTTCCCTTCGCGAGAACGTTCACAACCGACGTCAAACGGGTTGCCGTGCAATATCCCGGCCGAGGCGGCACCCATGATCTGGCGTCCTTCACCAGTATCGAAAACCTCGCGGAGGGCGTCTGCCGGCTGATCGGTGATGTGAATCAATCCGACGGCGGCATCGCGTTCTTCGGCCACAGCATGGGCGCATTGGTCGCCTTCGAAGTGGCCAGAAGGTTCGAGGCAGAGGGCAATCCGATCGCCGCCCTTTTCGTATCGGCCTGCGCCGCACCTGGCCGAGCCGGCTTCGACTACATTCCCGAGTCGGACCGCGGCCTGCTCGATGCGGTCGGGGCGATGACAGGCGCCAATCCGGAGTTCCTCGAGAACGAGGAGTTCGCCGCCAAGATTCTGCCGACGCTGCGCGGCTTCAAAGCCCTCACCAAGTATCAGTGCGCGCCCGACGTGGTTCTGTCATGTCCGATCTTTGCTTTCGCGGGCGATCAAGACGCCGTAGCCACACCCGAGAGGGTGATGCCGTGGTCGGAGCGTACGACCTCCGAATTCAGCGCGCGGATGTTCAGCGGCCACCACTTCTATTTAAACGATCACCTGCCAGAACTGGTCGACGACATCGAGAACAAGATCATCGAGTGGTGCGCGGCGTGATCCTGGAGCGCACGCGGTTTCTCAGAAAAGCCTCATAAAGTTTGCAGCGGTTAGCCAGGTTCGCAGACCCATCGACGCGCGAACGGGATTCACTATCCACATAGCGAAGTTGCTGTGAAAAATAGAAGTTAGCGCCTTAAGTTAGGCAACGCTTAACCAGCTAGGTCCTTAAACTGTATTGCATATCGGGCTCAGCAAACTTACTCGTTGGTACTGCGTGGGCCAGCTGGGATTTTCGCAACGCCTCCGTCCGCCTTTCGGAGCCCGCAGCGCTAACAATTGACACACGTCATGAACATCGTGAACGGACGTGCCGCGGCATCAGTGGCGCCGGATCCGGGAACCGTGTCGGGTGTTTGACACAACGGACTACTCAACTTCGAAAATAGTTGATCTTGAATGCATTTCGCCTGGCAGACACCGCTTTTGGTGCTGCGTGCGGGAAGAGCTCGAACGGACTGACACCGCCGATAATTTGGTGTTAGCCTCCCAGGCGAGGACTTGCACGACGGTACCTGTTACTCGGTCGGGGGAGTGGCAGCCTAAGCCAGGACCGAATCGAAAGGTGTCGACATGTCGACCGGTCAGCCATCCATTCCAGAAAAAGTCGCCGAGCGCGCCCGGCGGCAGCCAGACGACGACGCCTACACGTTCATGGATTATGACGTGAATTCAAATGGATTTGCCGAAAAATTAACGTGGTCGCAGGTGGATATGCGGTCGCGGGCGGTAGCGGAGCAGCTGAAAGTTTGCGGGAAGGCTGGCGACCGGGCCGCGATACTGGCGCCCCAAGGGCTCGAGTACATCGTCGCGTTCTTCGGTGCGATGCAGGCCGGATTCATCGCCGTTCCCCTTTCCGTACCGCAGCCGGGTGGCCACGACGAACGTGTGTCCGGTGCACTGTGCGATTGCTCGCCGGCGGTGATCCTGACGACGTCGGCCGTCGTCGATGCCGTGATGCCCTATGCAGGCCCGCAACCCGGGGGCTCCGCCCCCGCCGTCGTCGAAGTGGACGCGCTGGATCTCGATTCGCCGCGGCCGGTCGCCGAGACGACCGGCGAATACTGCGAAACGGCCTATCTGCAGTACACGTCCGGGTCCACCCGCCGGCCGGCCGGCGTCGCCATATCGCATGCGAACGTGCTCGCCAACCTGGAGCAGATATTCGCCGACTACTTCGACGAGGGGCGTGGTGCTCCGCCCGACCTCACCTTCGTTTCGTGGCTGCCCTTCTACCACGACATGGGTCTGATTCAAGGCGTCTTCGCTCCCCTGTTGACGGCGACCGGTACACCCGGCGAGACGCGTGGAACCCCGGCCGTGCTGATGAGCCCGACCGGATTCCTGCAGAGGCCGTCGCGATGGGTGCAGCTGCTGGCCAAGAACGGCCCCTCGTGGTCGGCATCGCCCAACTTCGCGTTCGAGTTGGCGGCACGCCGCACGACCGACGAGGACATGGCGGGACTCGATCTCAGCGGCCTGATGGGAATCATCAGCGGCAGCGAGCGGATACACGCCGCGACAATGCGGCGCTTCATCGAGCGGTTCTCGGCGTTCAACATTCGGCGGGACGTCGTGCTGCCGTCGTACGGTCTCGCGGAGGCCACGCTCTACGTGACGTCGACACCGCAGGGACACACACCCGCCACCGCGCGCTTCGACTACGAAAAGCTCGGGAAAGGTTATGCGAAGCGTTGCGCCGCCGAAGCCGGAACAGAACTCGTCAGCTACGGACCGCCGCGTGCGGTGACGCTGCGGATCGTCGATCCCGAGACTCGGACCGAGAACCCTGCCGAAAAGGTCGGCGAGATCTGGGTGCACGGCGACCACGTCGCGAGCGGCTACTGGAAAGACCGGCAGGCATCGGAACGCACGTTCGGCGCGACGCTGGTTCATCCCACCTCGGGTACGCCACACGGCCCGTGGCTGCGAACCGGAGATCTGGGCGTGATGTCCGGCGGCGAGTTGTTCATCGTCGGCCGAATCAAGGACCTGTTGATCGTGAACGGTCGCAACCACTATCCCGACGACATCGAGGCCACGATCCAAGAGATCACGGGTGGTCGCGTTGCGGCGGTATCCGTGCCGGATGATCAGACCGAACAGCTCGTTGCGATCGCCGAGGTGAAGCAGAAGGGCGCTGTCGAAGAGGATGACAGCCGGCTGAGAACAGTCAAACGCGCAGTCACGTCGGCGATTTCGAAGTCGCATAGTTTGCGAGTGGCGGACCTGGTGCTGGTGCCTCCCGGCTCGCTGCCGACCACGACCAGTGGCAAGGTGCGGCGTTCAGCCTGCGTGGAGAAGTACCTCAAGGCAGAGTTCGCCCGCCTGGACGCCACCGCATGACGGGGGTTGATGAGGCTGGGGTGCGGGGGGGGTTGGTTGATTATTTGGTGGCCAATGTTGGTTGTT
>JAEZKH010000063.1 GCA_023415515.1 Actinomycetes bacterium | reverse complement strand
GCGACCGTCGGGCAGCATGCGCGACTTCCCGTGGGCGGGTGCCGCACCGGTGCTCGACCCGCTGCCCCGCTGGGTCCGCGCCGACGTGCTGATGACCGGCGATCTGACGATCTCGGGACGGCTGGTGCCCGGCGAGGGAGGCAGGGCCCGCGAGGTCGAACGGTTGCTGGCCGCGGGCGCCGACCACGCCGCGCTGGCCCGCGCCGGGGTGGGGTGGCTGGTGACGGAGTCGGGTGAAGAGGTCACCGTCACCCGGATCGGCGGTGACCACCCCGAATCGGCGCATCGACCGTTGATGCTGGTCACACATGGTATCTGGCTTGCGCTGCTGGTCCTCGGCGGCGCCGGTGCGCTGGCTGGGAGGATCCGGAGGCAACTGGGGTAGCGCACTACGCTAGTGGCCCACGTCGCAGCGTTGAAGCCTGGTTGCCATGACTACGCCGACAGTGTTCGAGGCAGACCTGCCGACCGTGGAGTACGAGGAGGCGACGAGTCCCGATGAGGCGCATCGCCTCTTGCGGAAGGCCCTCGAGCAGCATCCGATCGCCATGGGGGCACACGGCCCGGAGATCCTGCGCTACGAGCTTGTGCGCCAGACACTTCGCGACGCCCGGTTCCAGGTGCCCCGCGGCCTGGGGCTGGAGACACAGGGCATCACGTCCGGCCCGCTGTGGCAGCGCGCGAGCACGTCGCTGCTCGCGATGAACGGTGACGACCACACCCGGTTGCGCAGGCTGGTGTCGAAGGCGTTCACGCCGCGGTCGGTGAACCGGCTCGACGGCATCATCGCCGACGTGATCGACTCGCTGATCGACGGCCTGGCCGGCGGGCGGTGCGAGGCCGTCGCCGATATCGCGCGGCCGTATCCGGTGCCGATCATCTCCGCGCTCCTGGGCGCGCCTCGCGAGGACTGGCGGCTGTTCTCCGACTGGGCCGACGACTTCTTCAAGCTGTTCAGCTGGAACGTCACCGAGCACGAGGGCGCGATCCTGACGGCGTGGCAGGCGCTGGACGACTACATCGACGGGATGGTCGCGGCGCGGCGCGAATCCCTCACCGACGACTTGATCTCGGAGATGATCCGCACCGAGGACGACGGCGACCAGCTGTCGATCAGCGAGCTGCGGATGCTTGCCGCGGGGATCCTGATGGCGGGCACCGACACCACCCGCAACCAGGTGGCCGCCGCGCTGGACGTGTTCTGCGACCATCCCGAGCAGTGGGCGCTTCTCGCCGAGCGACCGGAGCTGGCCATGAAGGCGGTCGAGGAGGTCATGCGTTACAGCCCAGTGGTTTTCGGGGCGATGCGGATGACGACCGAAGACGTCGAGATCGAGGGCGTGATGATTCCGGCGGGCACGTTCGTCTTGTGCAACACGGCTGCGGCCAATCACGACCCCGACGTGTACGTCGAACCGGAGCGCTTCGACATCCTGCGCGAGGACGCCCCGCCGATGCAGACGTTCGGCGCGGGCGCGCACTACTGCCTCGGCGCCAACCTGGCTCGCCGCGAGATCGCCACCGCGCTGACGGTGATGGCGAAGCGGATGACCGACCTGCGCCGAGACGGCATCCCGCAGTGGAAGCCGATGGTCGGAATCACCGGCCCCGCAACACTTCCCATCGCCTACACCCCCGCCTGATCTTCGCCCAAACCAACGATCGGGCGCACTGTCCCGTCACGACCTGCGCCGTTGGTATCGGCCGATGTTCCGTGGCGTGTGCATCCCGAGGGCGTCGAAGCCGTCACTGTACGACAGGACGGTGGGCGCCTGACTGACGTCGAACCGCGACGGCGTCATTGCCGGCGTCGCCGCGTCGGCTCTGCACGGTGCCGAGTGGGTGGACGACGACCATCCGGTTGAAATGCTCGTCTATGAGCGACGTCGCCAACCCGGTCTCGTCGTGCGCAGCGATCGCGTCGCCGCCGATGAGATCATCACCGTCGACGGTCTACCGGTGACAACCCGTGCGCGCACGGCATTCGATCTCGGTCGATACCAGAAGCGGTCGGCTGCCCTTGGCCGACTCGACGCCTTGATGCGCGCGGCGCCGTTCTCGGATACGGAAGTGACGCTGTTGATGTATCGTTACGGACCCGTTCGCGGTATCCGCCAGCTGCGCGAGCTCCTCCCCTTGGTCGACGCGGGCGGGGCATCGCTGAAGGAGAGTTGGCTTCGGCTCCTGCTGATTGACAATCATTTTCCGATCCCCGAAACGCAGATCCCCGTGTTCGACGGCGATGAGCCGTTCGCGTTTCTGGATATGGGTTGGCGCGACATTCAACTGGCGGTCGAATACGACGGGGAGCAGCATCGGACCGACCGTCCCCAGTACGTCAAGGACGCCAGACGCATCCACAAGATCGCTGCGGCGGGGTGGCACCGAAATCGACGAATTGGCGGCTTTTACTCGAACTTTCCCGCCCGATCGTTGGTTTGGGCGAAACGGGAATACCGCGTGACGGCTCAGTCGGATACGGAGACGACGCCGCTGACGCGATCGCCTGCCAGCGTCGACTCGAGCACGCCACGCATGGCGTCGGCGCTTTGGCGCCAGGAGAACTCGGCGCTGCGCACCTGTGCCTTGCCGCCGAGTTGTTCGCGCAGTACGGCATCGGTCAGCAGACGCTCGATGCCCGCCACCATCTCGCGGTGGTCGTCGACGAGCAGGCCGGTGACGCCGTCGACGATGGAGTCGGTCAGCCCGCCCGAGTAGCGGTAGCCGATCGTCGGCACGGCGTGCTGGGCGGCCTCGGTGACCGCCAGCCCCCAGCCCTCCTTGCGCGACGGCAGCACGTGCACCCAGCATCGCTGCAGCACTTCGTGTTTGGCGATGTCGTCGATGTGGCCGTGGAAGGTCACCGCGTCGCTGACGCCAAGCCGTCGCGCGTGCTCGACGAGCCGGTCGTGCCACCAGCCGCCGCCGACGACATCCAGATGAAGGTCCGCGATCCGTGGCCGCAACTCCGCGACGGCGGTCAGCGCGTCCTCGATCTGCTTGTGCGGCACCAACCGGCTCAGCACCGCGATGCGCGGAGTGGCCGACCGCGGTGACTCGAGCGTCTGCGGAGGCGCCTCGTCGAGGCCGTTGCGCACCACCGCGATGTGTCCCGCGTCGACGCCGAGGTCGGTCAGGTCCCGCGCCGAGGGCAGCGACACCGTCACGTACTGGTTGCGCCTGTGCAGCCACGGCGACAACCGCGACTCGACGAACCACCCGAACCGTCCTTTGAGCCGGCCCGCGACGGGCCACAGGTCGCGGTGGCAGTGGTGCACCAGCACGACGACGCGCCTGCCGTAGGCGAGGCGAGCCAGGAACGGCAACCCGTTCTGGGTGTCGACGACCACGTCGGGGCGCACCCTGCGCAGCGGGCCGAGGCCGATGCGCGCCAGCACCATCGCCAGGCCCGCCCAGATGTAGATGGAGTTCGTACCGCCCGCCCGGCTGACCGTCACCCCGTCGACGACCTCGGTGCGCGCCGACCCCGGGTAGCGTGCGGTCCGCAGCGTGACGCGCACACCGGAAGCGGCCAACTGTGCGCCGATGCGCTGCAGGTAGGCCTCGCTGCCGCCGCCCTGCGGGTGGCCGGTGTCACGCCAGCACAGCAGGAGCACTGAGCGGACCCGACGGCTGGACATCGGTGACAGCGTAGTCGCTGCATAAGGTCGGCATTGATGTCGTCACCTCACGCACGCGTTCGTCGGATGCCCGTCACCGAGGTCTTCGCCCGCCGGGCGACCCTGGCGCGGTCGCTGCGACTGCTGGCGCAGTTCCGATACGAGCGGTCCGACCCGTCGCGCTTCTACGGCGCGCTGGCCGAGGACACCGCCGCGATGGTCGCCGACCTGTGGGAGGCCGCTCGGGGCGAGCCCGCCGCGGGTCGAACGGTGCTCGACGTGGGCGGCGGGCCCGGCTACTTCGCCACCGCGTTCACCGATGCCGGCCTCGACTACATCGGCGTCGAGCCCGACCCCGCCGAGATGCACGCCGGACCGGCGGTCGCAGGCGCGGCCACCTATGTCCGCGCTTCGGGGACCGCGCTGCCGTTCGCCGATGCCAGCGTCGACATCTGCCTCTCGTCCAATGTCGCCGAACATGTCCCGCAACCGTGGCGGTTGGCGCGGGAGATGCTGCGCGTCACCAAGCCGGGCGGTCTGGTCGTGCTGTCCTACACGGTGTGGCTCGGTCCGTTCGGCGGTCATGAGATGGGGCTGACGCACTATCTCGGCGGGGCGCGGGCCGCCGAGCGCTATGCCCGCAAGCACGGCCACCGAGCCAAGAACGACTACGGTTCTTCGTTGTTCGAGGTGTCTGCGGCCGACGGGCTCGCGTTCGGCGCGGCCACCGGCGCACTGCTCGCCGCATTCCCCCGCTACCACCCGCGATGGGCGTGGTGGATGACCCGCGTGCCGCTGCTGCGGGAATTCGCGGTGAGCAATCTGGTGCTGGTGCTTGCGCCCCGATGAGCCGCCAAACTGCAACAGGTTCTCGTTTGGTCTTTCGATATGTAATGTGGCGCACATGACGCAAAGCACGGCATTCAAGACCGAGTGGGACAAGCTGTTCATCGGCGGCAAGTGGGTCGAGCCCGCGACCGCCGACGTCATCGAGGTGCACTCGCCGGCCACCGGTGAGCTCGTCGGCAAGGTGCCGCTGGCCGCCGCGGCCGACGTCGACGCCGCCTGCGCAGCGGCCCGCAAGGCATTCGACGAGGGCCCGTGGCCGCGGATGTCGCCGCAGGAGCGGGCGGCCGTGCTCGGTGCGGCGGTGAAGCTGATGGAGGAGCGCGCCGACGAATTGAAGTTCCTGCTGGCCGCCGAAACAGGTCAGCCGCCGACGATCGTCGACATGATGCAGTACGGCGCCGCGATGGCGGCGTTCCAGTACTACGCGGGCGCGGCCGACAAGTTCACCTGGCGCGACTTCCGGCAGGGCGTGTACGGCGAGACGATGGTGTTGCGCGAGCCGATCGGCGTCGTCGGCGCGGTCACCGCCTGGAATGTGCCGTTCTTCTTGGCCGCCAACAAGCTGGGCCCGGCGTTGATCGCGGGCTGCACCATCGTGGTGAAACCGGCCGCCGAGACGCCGCTGTCGCTGTTCGCGATGGCCGAGATGTTCGCCGAGGCAGGCCTGCCCGAGGGTGTGCTCTCTGTCGTGCCCGGCGGCCCGGAGACCGGGCGGGCGCTGACCGCCAACCCCGAGATCGACAAGTTCACGTTCACCGGCAGCAGCGCGGTGGGCAAGGAGATCGGCAAGATCGCGGCCGAGAAGCTCAAGCCGTGCTCGCTGGAGTTGGGCGGCAAGTCGGCAGCGATCATCCTCGAGGACGCCGACCTGGATTCCACGCTGCCGATGCTGGCGTTCTCCGGCTTCATGAACTCCGGCCAGGCCTGTGTCGCCCAGACCCGGATCCTCGCGCCGCGGTCGCGGTACGACGAGGTTGTCGAGAAGATCAGCGCCGCGGCGGCCGGAATGCCCGTCGGCATGCCCGATGATGCGGGCGCAATGATCGGTCCGCTGATCTCCGAGAAGCAGCGCGAGCGCGTCGAGGGCTACATCCGCAAGGGCGTCGAAGAGGGCGCACGGCTGGTCACCGGCGGCGGCAGGCCGGAGGGCCTCGAGCGCGGATGGTTCGTCCAGCCGACGGTTTTCGCCGATGTGGACAACTCCATGACGATCGCGCAGGAGGAGATCTTTGGGCCGGTGCTCGCGGTGATCCCCTACGACACCGAAGAGGACGCGGTGCGCATCGCCAACGACTCGCCGTACGGGCTCGCCGGCAGCGTGTTCACCACCGACAACGACAAGGCGATGAAGATCGCGTCGCAGATCCGCACCGGTACATACGCGGTCAACATGTATGCGTTCGATCCGGGTGCGCCGTTCGGCGGCTACAAGAACTCCGGCATCGGCCGCGAGAACGGACCCGAAGGCATCGAGCAGTACACGCAGGCCAAGAGCGTGCTGCTGCCGTTCGGCTACAAGCCGGAGTAGCTGTCGCGCGCAGCCTCTGGGTTTGCGCGGGCAGCGAATGTCAGTCGGTGGTGTGGACGATCAGGACATCAGTGGTCTTCTTTGCCCGGGCCAGCACGTTGCCGGGCACCGAACCGAACCACTTGCCACTGCGCGTGGAGAGTCCGACGTTACCGACCACCAACAGGTCAGCCTCGACCTCTCGGGCTAAGCGTGACAACGCGTGTACGGGATCCCCGAGGATCGGTCGGGTCTCGATCTTCTTCGCGCCGGCCACTTTTGCCCGGTTGCGGGCTTCACGCAAGATGTCGTACACGGGCGCCTCACCGTGCATCTTGTAGTCGCCGTCGCTTCCAAGGGCGACCTCGCCATCACCATCGATCACCCGGTCCGGTCGGGCAGGCCTGCCCCAGCCTCCGTTGTCCGCAGTGGGTAAGTGGGCCATCGCGATGATCAACTTTGCATCACTTCCGGCAGCGATGGCCGCTGCGTGCTCCACCGCATGCAGCGATGTATCCGAGCCGTCGGTGCCTACCACCAGGATCTGATACGCGCTCATACCTCATGCTCTGCCTCGAAATGCCTCTGTCTTGGCGGTTTTGCCGCTTTTCTGCACGTCACAATTGAATTTTTGGCGGGCGTCTCGGCCGTCGGCCAGACGTGCGGGCGTGCTGCCGGCGATCCGGGGCGCAACCTTCACCTCGGCGTGGAACCGGGATGGCCCGAGTCGTTTACGGAGATCGCCGAGTTCCTTACCAGGAAGCAGCCGGACGTCGCCGACGACCGAGCCTGGCGGCAGCCACGAACTCAAAGGCGTGCCGGGTGAATGGAATCTGTTCGCCGTCGCCTAAAACGGTGGGGGTTTGTTGTGTTCGGCGACCAGGGCGTCGTTGAGTCGGCGTTCGGCGGCTTTGGCCTTGGCGGTGTTCTGGGCACGGGTGCGTCGCCGCTTGGGCATCATCACCCCGCGATCACCGCGGTCCTCGATGACGGGCGGGTCACACTGCCACAGGGTGGCTGTGGGCGCGCACAGCTGCGGGAACAGGTGCAGGCTGCCCGGATACGTGGTGTAGGTGTGGCCGGTCGGGGAAGTCCAGACGACGGTGCCGTCGGGGAGTTGGCGGTCGCGCCACCCGCGCGCCCCGTCCCAGAACGTTTTCAGCAAGTGGTGAAAACGACACAGACACTTCAGATTTGACGGATGCGTCGGCCCCACCGGATAGGCCACGGTGTGGTCGAGATCGCAGACCTCGGCGGGCTTGTCGCACCCCGGGAACCGGCACGTCAGATCCCGACACCGGACGAACTCACCCACCGCCTTACTCGGGGTGTAACGCGGCTCCGGCAGCGAATCCGCACCCGGATGGCGCACCTCGCAGATCGTGGCCCGCTCCACAAGGCCGCCCAACAACGCGGTCGGCATGATCCCCGCGCCGAACACATACCCCGGCGACGCCGCGCATGTCCGCGGCTCGCGCAGCGCGGCGGTGTCGGGCTCGTCGTGCTGCGGCCCCTGCTGGGCCGTCTCGATGGTGTGCTGGTCGGCGATGGCGTACACGACGGCGTTTTTGGCCGGCGCATCCCCGGAGGTGCCTGCGGTGCAGTCGGGGTCACCGCAGCCACAGTCGAAGCCGGTGTGGTTGACCGCCGCCACCAACGCCTGCGCCCGGCGCTGCTCGGCCGTCCGTGGGTCGGCGTCACAGACACTGCCGGCGATCTCGGTGACGTTGTGCTCCATCAACGCCCCATCGGCAGCGTTGACCCGGGCAAAGATCGTCATCATCCCGGGCACATCAGTCGGGGCGCCGAACTGCGCGGTCTCCTCGCCGTTGGCCTGCTGGGTGCGCCGCAACGCCCCCGGATCATGCTGCTCCACCAGCGCGTCGATGGCGATCACGGTTTTCTTCTGCGACAACGTCCCCCACCGGGTGATCCGCTGCGCCAACTCCCCGTCCACAGCGGCCAGCGCGTCGGGGTCGTCGATCAGGTAGGTGCGCGACACAATCGCGCGCACCAACACATCGCTGATCAACCCCGCCTCATACAGCGCACCCACCGCCGGCAACCGATCCCGCAGGGCCAGGCCGCGGTTGGTCTGATGCAGCGCCAACCCCGAAGTGATGTTCAACGCCGCGGCCACCTCACAGGCCACCGCCGCATCCGGGTCCAGCCACCACAGCTCACGCTCGGCCTTATCAGCCAGCCCGGTGCGACGGGTGAAGACCTCAGCCATCACCGCCAACTTGCGCGCCCCCGCCGCGTTCTCCACCCGCGCCCACCCCACAACAGCATCAACCAACTCGGCGTCGGTCAACGACCCCAGGTCGGGAATCTCAGGCAGCGATTCATCAAACACGCCTCGAACATAGGTACGAACGCTGACAGGACTCGCCTTCAGAAACCGCTGCTCAAGCCACGCTGTGGATGAAATCGCAACTGTGGATAACTCAAACCATCCACTTTACAGACGAGCTAGAAGAGCACCCGCACGATCGTTTCGGCCACGGCCGCAGGCTTGTTCGAGCCGTCGAGTTCGATGGTGTTCTTCACGGTGAGGTTGACGGTGTTGTCGTCGACCTTGGTCGCGTCGATCAGTTCCGACCTGGCGCGGATCCGCCCGCCCGCCGGCACCGCCGCGATGAACCGCACCTTGTTCGATCCGTAGTTGATCGCCATCTTCGCGTTCTCGACGCGGTAGTTGTCCTTGGTCAGCGTCGGGATCATCGACAACGTCAGGAAGCCGTGCGCAATAGTCTGCCCGTAGGGGCTCTCGGTCTTCGCCCGTTCGGTGTCGATGTGGATCCACTGGTGATCGCCGGTCGCATCGGCGAATGCGTTGATGCGGTCCTGGTCGATCTCCTGCCACTCGCTGACACCGAGTTCCTGTCCCACCGAAGCGACGGCATCGTCGATCGACGTGATCACCTTCATCAGAATGCTTCCTCTCGTAAGTCCATGATCGTCAGGTCCACACCTTCGACGATCGTGCGTTCGGCGGTCAACCGCGGCAGAACATTACGCGCAAAGAAGTTCGCGGCCGCGACCTTGCCCGCATAGAACGCCCGGTCGCGTTCCGTCACCGCGCCGTCGAGGGCGTTGAGCGCGATCTCGGCGTGCTCCAGCAACAGCCACCCGATCAGCAGGTCCCCGACCGCGAGCAGATACGGCACCGATTCGAGGCCGAGTCGGTACAACTCGCGCGGGCTTTCCTGCGCGCTGAGCAGGAAGCCGGTCAACATGGCGGTCATCGCCTGCGCGTCGGCCAGCGCCCTGGCCAGATGTGCCCGGCCATCTGCCAACTCGGCGCGCCCGCCCTCGTTGGCGATGAACTTCTGGATCTGCGCGACGACATGCTGCAGCGCCACACCCTGATCGCGGGCGATCTTGCGGAAGAAGAAGTCCTGGGCCTGAATCGCCGTGGTGCCCTCGTAGAGGCTGTCGATCTTCGCATCGCGGATGTACTGCTCGATCGGATAGTCCTGCAGGAACCCCGATCCGCCGAACGTCTGCAGCGACTCGGTCAGACACTGGTACGCGCGCTCGGATCCGACACCTTTGACGATCGGCAGCAGCAGATCGTTGACCCGCTCGGCGAGTTCGGCGTCGGCGCCCGACACGATCTGGGCCACCGCGGGATCCTGGTGCGCCGCGGTGAACAGATACAGCGCCCGCAGCCCTTCGGCGTACGCCTTCTGCGTCATCAGGGCTCGTCGGACGTCGGGGTGATGGATGATCGTGACCCGGGGGGCCGTCTTGTCGGTCATCTGTGTCATGTCGGCACCCTGTATCCGCGTCCTGGCGTACTCCAGCGCGTTCAGGTACCCGGTCGACAGGGTGGCAATGGCCTTGGTGCCGACCATCATTCGCGCGTACTCGATGACCTTGAACATCTGCACGATGCCGCGATGGGTGTCGCCGACCAGCCAACCGACGGCAGGAACGCCGTGCTGGCCGAACGTCAACTCACACGTCGCCGACGCCTTGAGCCCCATCTTGTGTTCGAGGCCGGTGACGAAAACCCCGTTGCGCTCGCCCGGTTCGCCGGTGTCGAGGTCGGGCAGGAACTTCGGGACGAAGAACAGGCTGAGGCCTTTCGTGCCCGGCCCGGCACCCTCGGGTCGTGCGAGCACAAGATGCATGATGTTCTCGAACAGGTCGTCGGTGTCACCGTTGGTGATGAACCGCTTGACCCCGTCGATGTGCCACGTGCCGTCGGGTTGTTGCACCGCCTTCGTCCGGCCCGCCCCGACGTCGGAGCCCGCGTCGGGCTCGGTGAGCACCATCGTCGCGGCCCAGTTCCGCTCCACTGCAAGCGATGCCAGACGTCGCTGATCTTCGTTGCCGATGTGGTGCATGATGTCGGCCATGATGGGGCCAGCCATGTAGAGGAACACCGGCGGGTTCGCGCCGAGCGGCAGTTCGTTGATCGCCCACGCGACCATCGCCGGTGCGGGCACACCGCCGACGGATTCGCCGAGCCCGACGCGAAACCACTCGCCGTCGCGCCATGCGCGCAGAGATTGCTTGAACGGCTCCGGTATCGACACCGTGTGCGTCTGGGGATCGAACGTCGGCGGATGACGGTCGGATTCGGCGAACGATTCCGCGACCGGCCCCTCCGCCAGCTTCGACGCCTCGTCGAGCATCTGACGGACGGACTCGCCGTCGAGGTCACCGAACTCACCGGTTGCCAACGCCTTCTCGAGTTGGAGCACCTCGAACAGATTGAACTCGAGGTCGCGCACGTTGCTCTTGTAATGACCCATGGCCAGCCCTTCTTCGAAGCGACTAGCCGAAAGCGTAGTCCGCCCCAGGACGCCCGATGATCGACTCAGGCGCGGCCACCGGCGCGGCACTCCACCGAATTATGCAATCAATCATAATCTGACTCGCTCTGCGTCGAAGTCCTGACCTGCTGTTTGACCGGCGCAGAAGCCGTAACGACGCAGTTCGGAAGATATTTTTCCGGATGCGGGAATTGCACGGGTCCGTGACGGGTTTTATGCTGAAAGCCATAATTCGGCGAGTCGGCAACGGCGCCGCTCACCACTCAGGAGGCACATGATGTGGGTCATCGAGCTCAACTTCGCAGGCCGCAGGTTCACCCACCGTGTGTTCGACCGGCAGCGGCCGCTCTACCGCCTGGCCAGCCGCACGGCAGGCTGGCGTCCAGGGCAGCTACCGAACCAAGCCGCGTGAGCCTCAGCTAGACCGTGACGGCTGCAAAAGCACGAGCCAAACGGGGCTCGACGCGCGAGAACATGCTGATCAGCGCCGCCGAGGTGATGCGCGAACGGGGCGCGGCGGGCGTCACCATCGACGAGGTGCTCGCCCGAAGCGGCGCCCCTCGCGGCTCCGTCTACTACCACTTTCCCGAGGGCCGCAACCAGATCCTGGCCGAGGCTCTGCGCTGGGCCGGTGACACCATCACCGACAACATCGACGCCGCGACCGAGCGTGGCGGGTTGGCCCTGGTTCGCGGTTTCAGCGCGTTCTGGGAACGGACGCTCGTGGAAAGCGACTTCGGCGCGGGCTGTCCCGTCGTCGCGGCGGCGATCGGCTGCACCGGCGACGAGGCCGGCTTGGCGGCGATCGCCAGCGGCATCTTCGGCCGGTGGCGCGAAGCGCTGACGCGTGCCTTCGTTGTCGACGGCTTCGACGCCGCAGAAGCCGAGTCGTTGTCCGTCACCTGCATCGCAGCACTGGAAGGCGCTGTCATCCTCGGGCGTTCGCTGCGCAAGGCCGAGCCGCTGCGCCAGGTCGCGAACCAGCTCGAATTCCTCATCAAGAGTAGGGAATTCGTTCGTCGCAACGGTATCCCGACCGGCGATCGTTAACCCTTGCGCCAACGGGCGCAGACAAAGTCACCGTTGACGGCCGACTCGATCAGTTGCCATTCCGTGTGCGCGGGCAACAGCCGTGCACCGGTGCCGAGCGTGCACGGTGCGTAGCTGACGATGAGTTCGTCGACCAGGTCGGCGGACGTGAACTGCGCGGCCACCTCCCCACCGCCGACCACCCAGACATCCTGCGAGCCCGCCGCCTGCACCAGCAGCGGATGCAACTCGGCCACATCCCCCGAAAAGGTCTGCACCGGATGACCGGAGCGCACGATCTCCGGTCGGTGCGTCATGACCCAGGTCGGCTGCTTGTACTGCCACTCGTCGGGATCGTTGGCGAGAATCCACTCATACGTCGTCGCGCCCATCACCAGGGCCCCGACCGAATCGGCGAATGCACGGTAACCGTACGGCCCGTCGGCGTCGATGTCGCGGGATGTCAACCACGTCAGGCTGCCCTGATCGTCGACTATGAAGCCGTCGATGCTGCACGCCGTGTAGTAGATCGTCGCCATGTCAGTTGCCTCTCATCCAGTCGAGCGGATCACCGTTGCGGGTTTCGACGCCGTGGCGGGCCAGCATCGCGCGCGCCAGTTGCCTGCGGTGCGCGGAATAGGTGAGGACATGCGCGATGATTCCGTACAGCTGGAACGACTCCGGCGGTTCGCACAGCGCGTCGATGATGGTGTCGCCGAGGCGACCGTCGGTTGTGTACTCCGAAACCATTGCGCTCCAGAGACTCCCGATGCGGGCATGATGGTCGGACAGTAGCGCCGGGGTCGTCGAGCCTGGTCGGGTGGGCTCGCGGTCCGGAAAGTCACGGCCTTCGATCGTGGCGAGCCACACCTGCTTCGCGTACACGATCGCGCCCAGCACCGCTGCCACGCTCGGCTCTTCGCCGTCCCATTCGAGCACGACCTGGCCTGGTGAGATGCATTGCAGCCATTGTTCTTTCGTCAATGCAGCGGCTTCGCCGATCAGGTATGCGGTGTCGGCTACGTCATGGGCCACCATCAGCTGTGAAATGTCGGGCTCCTTGGTGTCACCGTCGTTGTCGAGCCATAACGACTGCGGCGGATGGAAGTGCAGACCGTTGGGGGCGGCCAGCCGGAACTCGACCTCGACGGCCCGCGACGGGGGCACACCGTAGGAGCGGCGAAACGCCCTGGAGAACACCTCGGCCGACGACCAGCCCTCGTCGGCGGCCACCGCCGCCACCCGCTCGCCTGCGCGCAGCCGCCATGCCGCACGCTCGAGCATGATTCGCCGGCGCAGTGCGGCCGGCGATTCCCCGGTCAACCGGCGCACCTCGCGCGAGAAGTGGAACTCCGACGCGAAACTGCTGCGCGCCATGTCGCCGACGTCGGTGTTGTCGGCGTCGACGACCGCGTCGAGCAGTTCGCGTAGGCGGTCACGGTGAGCGGGATCGGTCACGCTCACCGAGTATGGTCGGCCGCCGTTCGGTTGGACATGACAAAACCTGCTGTGATCCTGCCGCGACCGGCCTCACTAGACTGCCGCCTCGGTGAGCGAATTCGAGGCCCTGTGCGCCGACGACGGTGATCTTGCTGAGCTGCGGACGTCGGTGCGGGCGTTCTTGGAAGCCGACCGCGCAGCTCATGGGTGGGAGCCCGCCGTCGACTGCTGGCTGGCCAGGTGGGATCCGGAGTTCTCGGTCCGGCTGGCCGACGCCGGTTTCGTCGGGCTCACCATCCCCGTCGAGTACGGCGGACACGGCCTGGGCTATCTGCACCGCTACGTGGTGACCGAGGAACTGCTGGCCGCGGGAGCGCCGGTGGCCGCACACTGGATCGCCGA
>JAEZKH010000031.1 GCA_023415515.1 Actinomycetes bacterium | reverse complement strand
TTCGTTACCAGTCGAGAATCCGCCGAAATTCCGACTGGTACGGAACGTTCGCGGGGGGTGCGCGTGGAGTTCGAGCAAGTGAACTTCGCCTACCGCGAGAACACTCCGGTGATCGAGGATCTGTCGCTGATCGCCGAACCGGGCAGCACCGTCGCGATCGTCGGGCCGACCGGCGCCGGAAAAACGACACTGGTCAACCTGCTGATGCGGTTCTACGACGTCGACTCGGGCCGGATCATCGTCGACGGTGTCGACATCACGACGGTCAGCAGGGAGTCACTGCGGTCGCGAATCGGCATGGTGCTGCAGGACACCTGGCTGTTCGGCGGCACGATCTTCGACAACATCGCTTACGGCAGACCCACCGCCAGTGAGGACGAGGTCATCGATGCGGCACGCGCCGCATACGTGGACCGCTTCGTGCACACGCTGCCCGACGGCTACGACACCCGCGTGAGCGACGACGGCGGCACCATCAGCGCAGGCGAGAAGCAGCTGATCACGATCGCGCGCGCGTTCCTGGCCCGCCCGCAATTGCTGATCCTCGACGAGGCGACCAGCTCGGTGGACACCCGCACCGAGCTGCTGATCCAGCACGCGATGGTCGAGCTTCGCCGCGACCGGACCAGCTTCATCATCGCTCATCGACTGTCCACGATCCGCGACGCCGACCAGATCCTGGTGATGGAAGAGGGCAGGATCGTCGAGCGAGGCAGCCACACCGAGCTGTTGGAGCGACGGGGCGAGTACTGGGCGATGACACAGGCCTAGTAGGCAGTCCGCTTAAGCGCATCCGGCAGCCGACGGGTGGGGCAGGATGACCACATGGACACCAGGACGGTGCACACGTTCTGCCGGTATTGCCTCGCGTCGTGCGGGATCGAGGTCACCGTCGCGGACAACCGCGTCACCAAGATCTCCCCCGACAAGCAGAACCCCCACACATGGCAGGACTTCTGCGCCAAAGGGCGCACCGCCAATCAGCTCGTCGAGCATCCGCGGCGCATCCTGAACCCGATGCGGCGGGTCGGCGACGGTTACGTCGAGGCCACCTGGGAGGAGGCCATCGCCGACATCGCGGCGCGCATGAACGCGCTGATCGACGCCGACGGCCCCGACGCGGTCGGCGTCTACTACGGCAACCCGGCCGGGTTCTCGTCGTCGAACATCATCTTCATGAACGGCTGGTTGGACGCGATCGGCACACACAGCCGCTATTTCGTGGGATCTGTCGACCAGAACGCGATGCACGTCGTTGCCGCCGCGATGTACGGATCGATGCTGATGGCACCGGTATCCGACATCGACAACTGCGACTACTTTCTGTTGGTCGGCACGAATCCCGCTGTCAGCGCGTGGAATTGGCTGGAAACCGTGCCCGGCGGCTGGCGCCGCGCACTGGACCGCCAGAAAAAAGGCGCAAGGATCGTCGTGGTCGACCCGTTGCGCACCGAGTCGGCGGAGCACGCCGATGTGCACCTGGCGGTACGGCCGGGACAGGATTGGGCGCTCTTGCTCGCCATGGTGAAGGTCATCCTCGACGCGGGCCTCGAACACGACGAGGACTGCGCGGAACTCGCATCGGGCATGGCCGAATTGCGCACGTTGGTCGCCTGCGTCGATCTCGATGACCTCGCATCGCGATGCGACATCCACCGATCGGATATCGAGCAGGTCGCCCGCGACTTCGCTGGCGCCGACGCCGCGATGGTCGTCACCCGCACCGGAGTCTCCATGCACCTCACCGGAACCGTCGCCGAGTGGCTCGGCCACGTTCTCAATGTGATCACCGGGCGGATGGATCGGCCGGGCGGACGGCGCTACGAACCGGGATACGTCGATACCATCCGAATGTCGTCGATGATCAGGGCGAGCCCGCACAAGAGTCGACTGATGGGCCGCGAAATGATCGCGGGGGCACATGCGCTGAGCGAATTGCCCGACGAGATAACCACTCCCGGCCCTGGCCAGATCCGCGCGATGGTCATCAACTGCGGCAACCCGGTGGTGTCCGGCCCCGACGGCGCAAAGCTCGACAAGGCGCTGGAGACGCTGGATCTACTGGTTGCCATCGATTTCGTGCAGCGCGAGAGCCACCGGCATGCGCACTGGCTGCTGCCTGCTGTGCATTGGCTGGAGCGCGACGACCTGTTGGCGTTCACCAGCAGCATGCACGACGAGCCATACCTGCAATACGGTGCGAAGGCCGTCGAACCGCCACCGGCAGCACGTCAGGAATGGCGGTTCTTCGTCGACCTGGCGATCGCCATGCGCAAGCCCTTGTTCCGCGCCAGAGGATTCAACGGGTTCGTCACAGCCACTCGGCGGTTGGCCCGGCTTACCCGCAGGCCGCACGTGGAGTTCGGGCCGCACTGGGTCGACCGCTTGATGATCACGACCAGCCGAAAGGTCAACGGCCGCAAGGTCAAATGGCGCGACATCAAGACCCGCCCACACGGGTGGGTGCTCGGACCACGGGAATTCGGTCATTTCCGCGAGGCCCTGCGTACCAACGACAAGAAGGTGCGTGTCGCGCCACCGGAGTTCGTCGCGCGGGTCCATGAGTTGCTCTCCGAACCCGTTTCGGCGCCGCCCGAGGAATACCCCTTCCAGTTGGCGAACCGACGCCACCGGCACTCGATGAACTCATGGCTCAACGACCTACCCGGCCTGCACCCCGCGGGCAAGGGGAACGAGGTGCTCATCAATCCCGACGACGCCGCGGACCTGGGCATCGGGGACGGCGACCGGGTGCGGGTGTTCTCCCCCGTCGGGGAAATCGAACTGCCCGCGGCGGTGGACAAGACCCCTCGGCCCGGTGTGATCGTGATCGACCACGGTTGGGGCTCACGGGTTTTCGACCCCCGCACCGGCGACAGGCCGCTGTCGTTCGGAGTCAACCGCAACCTTCTCATCGACGGTGGTCCGGTCGATCCGCTGTCGCAGACCTCTGCGCTGAGTTCGTCCTACGTCGGCGTGGAGCGCGTCGGCTGATTCAGACCTGCGGCCCCTCCGACCTGAGGTCGTCGACGTTGCGCATCGCATCGCGCAGCTTTGTCAGCCACTCCTCGGCGTGCTCGCCGACGAGTCGCACCGACCAGGCGAGGGCATCCGATCTCGACCGCGCGACGCCCGCGTCGACGAGGGTGTCCAGCACTTGGCGTTCCGGCTGCCGCAGGCGCGTCATAACCGGGACGGCTATGTGGGTGAACAAGATTCGCTCGTAGTTCTCGTCGCCGACCGCGCCGATTTCCACACCCCACGAAACCTTGCGGCCGTACTTCTCCTGCGCCTCGTCGGCGATCCGCATGCGTTCGGCGCGGGTTTCCTCACGGAACCGCGAGACGCGGCCCGACGCCCTGGCTTCACTCTGTTCGCCCTCGGTTTCGGGCAATCTGCCGATGACGGTGATCTCCTCGCGATCGACGACGACCGTGGGGTCCCCGTCGAACCAGTCCGGGAGGCGGCCTGCGAACCATTCCGCCGCGTCCGCGGCGTCGGGTTGGTCGGCCTGCTGCCAACCGCCCGAGCGGCCCGACCGGCGGCCATGTGCGTGATGATGTCTCATGATTACATGATTACACCGTTACATCGCAGTTTGGGCGTCTTTCACCCACGGCGAACGGATGACGCTTCAGGGCCGAGGTAATGCGTCGGTGCCGTCCGATAAGCCTGCCGGCGTGGCGCCGACCACGGCATAGTGTCGGAAAAGCCCGATGCCCGACGGGCACAGGACACAGAACAATAAGGAGTCGACGGTGACTGGACCCCAGGCCGGCAGTTGGCAACCCGATCCCCAAGGCCGCTATGAGTACCGCTGGTGGGACGGTCAGCGTTGGACGGACCAGGTGTCACACCGCGGGCAGGTGAGCCGCGCCCCGATGGGTGGTGGGCCATCCCCCGGCGGCGCACCCGGCGGCGGACAGCCACAGGCGCAGCAGGGCGGCCAGGCTCCCGGCGGGCCTGCGGTTGCGCAGGGAGACGGATTCGCGGGCATCACCGGCGACCTCGTCGACGGTCGGTTCAGCGAGAAAGAGGCGAAACCGATCGCGAATCAGAACTCGAAACTGTTGCGGGTACGCCTCGGTGAACCATTCATGGCGCGCCAGGGCTCGATGGTCGCCTACCAGGGCAACGTGGACTTCTCGTTCGAGGGCGGTGGCGCCTCCAAGTTCATCAAGAAGGCACTGACAGGCGAGGGGCTGCCGCTGATGCGCTGCCAGGGTCAGGGTGATGTGTTCCTCGCCGAGCGGGCCTACGACGTACACCTGTTGAACATCAACAACTCCGGGTTGTCGATCAGCGGCAAGAACGTGCTTGCTTTCTCGTCGAGCCTGGACTGGAACATCGAGCGGGTGAAGGGCGGAAGCATCGCCACGGGTGGTCTCTTCAACACGACGTTGCGCGGCACCGGGTGGGTGGCATTGACGACGGATGGGCCGCCGGTCGTGCTCAACGCAGCAGAGGCACCGACGTTCGCCGACACGAATGCGGTCGTGGCGTGGTCGGCTCACCTGCAGACTCAGCTCAAGACGAGTTTCAAGGCGGGTGCGCTGATCGGGCGAGGATCCGGCGAAGCGGTCCAGGTGTCTTTCTACGGACCGGGTTTCGTGATCGTGCAGCCATCAGAGGGCTTCCAGGTCACCGCGACCGGGTAGGTCACAGCTCCAGTTGCACGGTCACCGGTCCGTCGTTGACGAGCGCGACCTGCATATCGGCGCCGAACACACCGGTCTCGACCCGAGCACCCAGCGCGCGCAACGCGTCGGCGAAGGCCGTCACCAGTGGTTCGGCCAATGCGCCGGGCGCGGCGGCGTTCCATGTCGGGCGCCTGCCCTTGGTCGTATTGGCGTACAGGGTGAACTGACTGACGACCAGGATCGGAGCATCGACGTCGGCTGCCGACTTCTCGTCGTCGAGAATCCGTAGTTGCCATAGCTTTTCGGCCAGCCGCCGCGCCTTCTGGGCATCGTCGTCATGAGTCACGCCGACCAGGGCGAGCAGGCCGTGTCGCTGTGGCCGGATGGCGCCGACGACTTCGCCGTCGACGCTGACCGACGCCGACGAGACCCGCTGGACGAGGATTCGCACGGCGACGACGCTACAGCGTTCCGATCAGACCCTTCATGGTGTCGATCTCCTGCTGCTGAGTCTTGACGATCGAGTGTGCCAGTTCGATTGCGGGTGCGAACTTTCCATCATCGATCTCGTCTCGAGCCATGTCGATGGCGCCCTGGTGATGGGTGATCATGCCGGTGAGGAAAAGCCTGCTCGCTTCCGCGCCGCCGGCGGCCTCGAGCGCCGACATCTCTTGGTCGGACATCATCCCCATCGCGTCGCCGGACATGCCTCCCATGTCGTGGCCACCGTGGCCGTCGCCCGACCCCATCGGGGGCATCGGCGGATTACCCCACTGCTGGAGCCACCCCCGCATCTGGGTGATCTCCGGGCCCTGAGCGGCCTTGATCTGGGTTGCGAGTTCTGTCACACGCGGGTCGATGCCCTGTTTGCCCAACACGATGTCGCTCATGTCGATCGCCTGCTGATGATGCGGGATCATGTGCTGGGCGAACATGATGTCCGCGTCGTTGTGGTCGGCGGCACTCGGCACCGAGGACGTCGGGGCCTGCGCCTGCGAACCGTGCGCGTCCGTGTGCTCGCCACCGGACTCCGACCCTCCGCAGCCGGCGATCACCAGCGTCGCGATGGCCCCTGCGCAGAGCACTGTCGCTCGCTTCCACATCACGTGTCCCCATCTCCTCGTCGTCATTCTTTACCTATACCCCCTATGGGTATAGGGTGGCAACCATGCCGTCCAGCACGCACACCACCGACCGGCGTGAGGTCACCCTGGCCATCGGCGGGATGTCCTGTGCGTCGTGCGCGGCGCGGGTCGAGAAGAAGCTCAACCAGGTGCACGGCGTGGTCGCAACCGTCAACTTCGCCACCGAGTCGGCCACGGTCGGCTACCCCAGCGGCGTGTCCACCGATGACCTGGTCGCTGCGGTCGAAGAAACCGGTTACACCGCGACGGTACCCGCGAGCGATGATCCCGCGGCCCGGGCCGAAGAAGCCGACACCGCCTCCGCCTGGCTGCGCCGCCTGCTTGTCTCGGCGGTCCTCAGCGTCCCGGTACTCGTGCTCTCGATGGTGCCCGCGGTGCAGTTCGACTACTGGCAGTGGGTCGCCCTCGCGCTCGCCACCCCCGTCACGCTGTGGGGTGCGTGGCCGTTCCACCGGGCGGCGCTGGCCAATCTGCGGCACCGCGCGGCGACGATGGACACCCTGATCTCCGTCGGTGTCGGCGCGGCGTATCTGTGGTCGGTATGGGCGCTGTTGTTCACCCATGCAGGCGCCCCTGGCATGAAGATGACGCTGAGTCTGCCGGCCGCACCCGGTGGCGGCGCGCACCTGTACCTCGAGGTCGCCGCCGTCGTCACCACATTCCTTCTGGCCGGCCGATACTTCGAGTCGCGCGCCAAGCGAAGCTCGGGCGCCGCAATGCGTGCACTGCTCGACATGGGCGCCAAAGACGTCACGGTCCTCGGTACCTCATCGTCGGAAACACGAGTCCCGATCGAGCAACTCGCCGTCGGCGATGTGTTCGTCGCGCGGCCGGGCGAGAAGATCGCGACCGACGGCGTCGTCACATCGGGAACGTCAGCGATCGACGCATCGATGCTGACCGGTGAACCCGTACCCGTCGAAGTGGGACCCGGCGACGGGGTCGTCGGCGCGACCGTCAACGTCGGAGGTCGTCTCGAGATCCGCGCCACCCGCATCGGCTCCGACACCCAACTCGCGCAGATCGCGAAACTGGTGGCCGACGCCCAGAGCGGCAAGGCCGACGTGCAGCGATTGGCTGACCGCGTCTCGGCCGTCTTCGTCCCCGTCGTTCTCGGACTGTCCCTCCTGACACTGGCCGGTTGGTTGCTCGTGGGTGCGTCGGCCGCCGCCGCATTCACCGCGGCCGTCGCGGTGCTGATCATCGCCTGCCCCTGCGCGTTGGGGCTGGCGACGCCGACGGCGCTGCTGGTCGGCACCGGGCGCGGTGCGCAGTTGGGAATTCTCATCAAGGGACCGCAGGTGTTGGAGTCCACGCGGCGCATCGACACAGTCGTGCTCGACAAGACCGGTACTGTCACCACCGGCGAGATGACGGTCACCTCCGTCCACACGGCCAACGATGCGGCGAAGGACGAGACACTGCGCCTGGCAGGGGCGCTCGAGCAGGCATCCGAGCACCCCATCGGGCGGGCCGTCGCAGCCCGCGCGGCAGAGGCGGGTCCGCTGCCGCTGGTGACCGACTTCGAAAACCACAGCGGCAGCGGCGTTACCGGAACCGTCGACGGTCAATCGCTTGCCGCGGGCCGCTACGATTGGCTGCGTCGAACCCGGACACCCGAAGCGCCGTCCGAGCTGCTGGCGGCGGCCGACGACGCCGAATCCGTTGGCAAGACCGCGATCTGGTTCGCCATCGACGGTCGTATTCGTGCCGTCATCGTCGTCTCGGACGCGGTCAAGGAGACATCGCCCGCCGCGGTCGCCGAACTTCGCGCGCTCGGCCTCACGCCCATTCTGTTGACCGGCGACAATCGTCGGGCCGCCGCCGCGGTCGCGTCCGAGGTCGGCATCGACGAGGCGATCGCGGAGGTGCTGCCTGCCGACAAGGTCGGGCAGATCAAGCGACTGCAGTCAGAAGGCAAGGTCGTTGCCATGGTCGGTGACGGCGTCAATGACGCCGCCGCGCTGGCTCAGGCCGATCTGGGACTTGCGATGGGTACGGGCACCGACATCGCGATGGCGGCATCCGACCTGACGCTCGTGCGTGGCGATCTGCGGTCGGTTCCCGACGCGATCCGGCTGTCCAGGGCGACGTTGCGCACCATAAAGGGCAACCTGTTCTGGGCCTTCGCCTACAACGTCGCCGCGCTGCCACTGGCCGCGCTCGGCCTACTGAATCCGTTGATCGCAGGCGCAGCAATGGCTTTCAGCTCGGTCTTCGTCGTGACCAACAGCCTGCGACTCCGCAGGTTCACCCCGTCGCGCTAGGAAGCGCTCAACCCGCCTGCTGGGTCAGCGGCTTGCAGTACGCGCACAACCCCATCGCCAGCGTCGGATATCCGCACGCCGGGCAGATAGACGAGAGGGTGAGCAACTGCGATGCCGCGGTGATCGGGATATCCGTCTCCCGATGGCCTGCTCTCGATACGTCCATGTCGCCGCCCTTCCCCCCGACCGCGGTGGACTACCCCGTAATCTCGTTATTAACACTCCTGTCACCGATTTTCGTCGGTACGGCAGACGGGCGACCGAGAATTGTGGGGCGTCTGGGGCAGGAGTTGCTCAAGTGACAATTGAGATGCGGTGTACCTCGGATAGTTTCACCTCACCGGTTCCGCCCCAACGGGCCCGCATCGAAAGCAAGATCGATGCCGTACGCGTCACAGATCTCGCGCGCCGACACATACGTGCCGTCGTCGCCGATGACCCGGGCGGAAGGCAACGTCAAGGGCGAACCGACGGACGCCCGAATGTGATCGAGGTCGAAACCAGACACCGTCCAGGCCATCGAGCAGGCCCAGCGCTTCGAGATCGGGCACCGCAGCCATGTGGCGAACGTACTAGCTCGGCCCCGCGCCGCGGGCCCGAAACAGCTTGACCTCGCCCTTGATTCCCTTGATGCGACGTGCGCCGGCGAAGGACCAGGTGAACTCCTGCGTTTCGCCGATCAGCTCGCGCGTCGACTCGGCCGCCAACACGCTGCCCGGACGAGCCACCGAGGTAACCCTGCTGGCCAGGTTCACCGGGCTGCCGAACCAGTCTCCTGCGCGCTGCACCGCACCGCCGGAGGCCATCCCGACCCGCAACTCCGGCATGTCCTCCTTCTCCGCGGCGGCAATCAGTTCGAGCGCGGCCTGCAGAAGTGCGACTGCGTCTGTGGCGACGAACATCACCGCGTCGCCGATCGTCTTGACGAAATGCACGGGCGGCGCGGCGACATCTCGCGCAAGCGCCGACAACCGGTTGGCGAGGCTCTCCAACTCCTCGGGTGGCACACCCTCCCCCAACCGGGTGAATCCGACGAGATCGGCGAAACAGACCGTCACCTCACGAGCGCCGGGGAGCTTTCCCGCCGCACGCTCGGCGGCGCTGATCGCCTCGGTCTCCATTCCATGCCGGAGCTGCAGCCGCAGCACGTCTTCGGCCAATGGCCCCAGTAACGGCGAAACCTGTTGCACGAGTGCGCTGTAAGCCTTGGCTGTCTGCACCTCTGTGGCCCCCGGTTCGATGACCCTCTCGAGCACGGCCTGACGCATCACCTCGGCCGTCTGCGCCATCCCCTGACCCAGCACGCGGGCAACGGCGATCACCTGCTCTCTGCTGAAACCGGCGTCGATGAACACCTGTGCGCGTGCGGCGACCTCGCCGTCGGCGCGAAGGTGCACCGGCGCGTCGGGGTCATCGACGCGCGGCAGCCCGAGCGCGCGTTGCATGGCTTCGATCAGTTCGAGGTCGACTCCGGTCTCTTCGCATATCTGCCGGGCAGACACGTGCACGCCGTCGTTGCCCATGATCCGTCCCGCCGGCATCTGCATAGGGGCGAAGTCGTTTCGGATCTCATCGACGGTGAAGCCCTCGTCGAGCAGCCACTCGACCAGCTCCAGCCGTTCACTACGCGCCCGGCCGTCGAGGCCGTCGAGCAGACCCGACGCCTCGATGGCTGCGGTACCTCTGTCGTCGGCCATCGCCTCAACGTATACCTGTGGTCATGACGGGATCGCTGCTTCATGGCCTGCCGCCGATCGCGGACACCGCGGCGCGGACTCTCATCCTCGGCAACATGCCAAGCGTGATGTCGCTCGCCACGCAGCAGTACTACGGCAACCCGCGCAACGCGTTCTGGCGGATCACCGGTGCGATCTTCTCCTTCGACGCCACCGCCGAATACGCGGTCCGCACGGTCGCGCTGCGGGGGTGCGGCGTCGCGGTTTGGGACGTTCTGCGGTCGTGCCGTCGAGAGGGCAGCCTCGATTCGGCCATCGAGCCGGACAGCATGGTGGCCAACGACTTCGCAGCGTTCTTCGACGCGCATCCCGCGATCGATCGGGTCTTCTTCAACGGCGCGGCGGCTGAGAAGAACTTCGCGCGCCTGGCCGGGATCGACCTGTGGCTGCCCCACCGCAGGTTGCCGTCGACGAGCCCTGCGCAGACGATGCGTTACGAGGACAAGCTCGCGGCGTGGCGGGACGCGCTGGGCTAGGACACCGGCGGCCTGCGATGTGCCCACGGCCGAGCATCTTCGATCTGCGCGGCCAGAGACAGCAGCGTCGCCTCATCGAAGGGGCGGCCGACGAGCTGAACCGACGTCGGCAGGCCGTCGCCGTCCACGCCCCACGGCACGACGGCCGCCGGCTGTCCGGTCCCGTTGAACATCGCCTGAAAGGGCACCCGCTGCGCGACGAGCAACAGCGTCGCGATCGCGCCGAGGCGCTGATAGGCGCCGATCCGCGACGGTCCACTCGCGGTACCCGGGGTGATCACCACGTCGGCGTCATCGAAGATCGACAAAACCCGTTGCGCCAGAGCACCTTCAGCCTCTCGAATCGCGGCCATCCGCCGATCGGAGATCAAACCGCCGATACGGGCGAAGGCGCGCGTGCGCCTCTCGAGACGATCCTTGTGGGGCAGCGTCTGCACGTCGTCGTAGACCCCCCGGAAGTAACGCGGCAGCAGGTTCGCGTAAAGCGCGCCTGTCGGATAGTCGGGATCGCGGACCACCACCCGGTGCCCGAGTTCGCGCAACAGCGCGCCCGCCTCGTCCACCGCGCTCCGTTGCGCCCGCCCGACCCGCGCCGTCAGCGGAGGCCGCACCTTGGTGCTCAAGGCGATCCGCAACCGACCCGGCTCGCGCTGCGCCGCGGCGGCGAAACCGCCATCAGCGGCCGGCGTCGTCGCCGTCGCGTCGAGGAAGAGCGCCGCATCCTCGACCGACCGCGCGATCGGGCCGTTGACGGAGAGGCCGTTCCATGCGCCGTCGTGCGGCGCCATCGGCACCCGGTCGCGCTGCGGCTTGATCCCGAACAGCCCACACCATGTCGAGGGAATCCGGATGGAGCCCATGCCGTCGGAGCCCAACGCCATCGGGGCGAGACCCGCAGCCACCGCCGCCGCGCTGCCGCCGCTGCTTCCGCCGGGAGTCCGGTTGACATCCCACGGGTTTCGCGTCGCGCCGAACTGGAGCGTTTCGGTGAATGACCAGATCATCATCTCGGGCACGGCGGTCTTGCCGAGGATGACCGCGCCCGCAGCGCGCAGCCTGCGCACCACCTCGGCGTCGTCGGTCCTCGCCGCTCCGTGGCCGCCGCTTCCGTAGCTCGTGACCGCGCCCGCGACGTCGACGTCGTCCTTGATGGCGACCGGGACACCGAGAAGCGGCAGACGCTCGCCGTTGTCGATGCGCGCTTGCGCGTCGACCGCTTCCCGGCGCGCGGCATCGCTCAGCACCGAGGTGTATGCGCGCAACTGTGGGTCGAGTCGCGCGATGCGGTCTAGGTACAGCTCGAGCAGGGCGGGCGCCGTGATGTTGCCTGCGGCGAGACGCCGGGATTGCTCCGCGGCGCCCGCGAAAGCCAAGTCGGCGGAGTCCACGCGCGGCAGCGTATCGGCTCGACGCGTCCCTCGGGCTGCGATTCGCCCTGCTCAACGACCACACTGTGGGGAAACCGTGGCCTCGAGGGACGGCCTGACCTAGCCTCTATCGCTATGTCACGCGCATTTCTGGCAATACCGATGGCCGCCCTCGGCCTCCTCCTCACCCCGGCGGCCGGTCACGCGGCCGTCGAGTGCCCGTCTGGATGGGAGTTCGGGTCGTCCCTGCGACTGCTGCAGAGCGACGGCTGGACGGTCACCGTCGCGACCGCGGGACGCACCGTGGGCGGGCCTGCCGTCGCCGTTCCCCCCAACAAGGGCGCGCTGTGGCGGGGCACCGGCGAGGGCGGCAGCGACGGCATGACCGTCGCGTTCGGTGTGGGCTTCGACAACGGAACAGTCCTGCACTACACCGGCGTCATCGACCAGACCACGGGAGCGTTGACCGGCGAGCGCCCCGACGGGGTGACGTGGAAGTCGACCAATAACATGCGGTGCATCGGCGGGGCGGACGCCGCGACCGCCCCTGCGGCGCCGGACGCAGCGGGTCTGCCTGCGGCGCCCGGCGTGCCGCCCGTACCGGCGGCCTGACAGCGCAAAAGAGAGGGCACCCAGTCCGGGGTGCCCTCTCTCGATGTCGCGCTCAGCGTGCGGTCATGTCCACCTGAGGGACGTTCACCTGCTGCTGGATGTCGTGTACCCACTTGTGGTGGACGATGTCCGCCTGCGCCGGGGCAGCGAAGCCCAGTACTGCAGCGGCCAGACCGGTTGCGGCGATGGAAGCGAATCCGAACTTCTTCATTTTCAGTGCCTTCTTCGTATCTCCGTGGGCGCTCCTTCGCGCCGTCTGACTCACTGAACACACAGGTCAGGGGGTTAATTCCGATGGCAGAAATTGATGGTTCGTTGGCAGGAACCGATACCCAATACGATTCTCGGATGGCCAAATTGGTGTTGTCGCGCAGCCTGATGATGACCCCGGATGTCGCGTGGGCACACGCGTCGAACTTCTCGGCGCTCGGCGACTGGCTCGCCATGCACGAAGGCTGGCGCTCCGAACTGCCCGACGAGCTCGACGTCGGGACGACGCTCGTCGGCGTCGCGGGCGTGAAGGGCATGCGGAACCGGGTCACCTGGACGGTCACGGAACTGGATGCGCCGACGCTGTTGACGGTCACCGGCAAGGGCGTCGGGGGCACCAAGTACGGCCTGAAGATGACCGTGAAGCCCACCGCGTCCGGTTGCGACTTCACGGTCAAGATCGACCTCGGCGGCGCCCCGCTGTTCGGGCCGATCGGCGCGACCGCAGCCCGTCTCGTCAAGGGCGACATCGAACGCTCGATCGAGCGGTTCGAGCAGCTCTACGGCTGACGGTGCGCCGCAGGCAACGCTACGTCTGCGCCTGCCCGAGTGTGACCTGCACAGTCTGCGGGTCACCCGAGTCGTCGGTGTAGGTCAGGGTCACCCGGTCGCCGGGCGCCTTCGAACGGATCGCCGCCACCAATGCCTCGGCGCCGTCGATCGGCCGGTCGTCGACCTTGGTGATCACCACGCCGCTGGGCAGCCCCGCCGCGGCGGCGGGACCGCCGTCGACCACCTCGGCTACCCCTGCGCCGGGCCCGCCCGCGTTCTGGCTCAGCTGAACACCCAAGGATGCGTGCGTGACGGTGCCGCTGGAGATCAGTTGGTCGGCAATGCGTTTGGCCTGATCCGACGGGATCGCGAAGCCAAGTCCGATCGAGCCGCTCTGCGCCCCCGAACCGGGGCCGCCGCCCATCGAGGCGATCGCCGAGTTCACCCCGACGAGTTCGCCGTTCATGTTCACCAGCGCGCCGCCCGAGTTACCGGGGTTGATGGCGGCGTCGGTCTGTATCGCGTTCATCACCGACTGCTGGCCGGTGCTGCCGTCGCCGGTGCTGACCGGTCGGTCCAGCGCACTGACGATGCCGGTCGTCACGGTGCCGTCCAGGCCGAGCGGCGATCCGATCGCCACGACGCGCTCACCGACCTTCAAGTCCTTCGACGACCCGACCGTGATCGGCGTCAGACCCGAAACCCCCTCGGCGCGAACGACGGCGAGGTCGTCGGCCGGGTCGGTGCCGACAACGCTGAACGGTGCGGTGCGGCCGTCGGAGAACGAAACCGTCGCCTCGGCAGACCGGCCCGTCGAGCCCCGCCCGAAGGGCGACGGCTGACCGTCGGGTGCGCCGAAGCCCGGCAGCCCGGGAAAGACCGGCTCGTCCCCGCCGCCGGACCGGCTCGACGAGGCGGCATCGGCCGAGGGGCCGCTCACCGCCGCGACCACGTGATTGTTCGTCAGGATCAGACCGTCGGAACTCAACACGATGCCCGAGCCCTCTTCCTTGGCCTGGCCGGTGCTGATCTGCAGCTTGACCACGCTGGGCAACACCTTCGCCGCCACCTGCTCGACCGACCCGGGCGGCGCAGCGGCGACCGGTTGCTGCGGCGCGGGAGCGGCGGCCGTGGCGGCGGTGGCCGCACTGTCGGCCGCCGGGTTGGATTGACCGGTCAGCACAGCCGCACCGATACCGCCCGACACCAGAGCGACGGCGGCCGCACCGGCCACGACGATTCCGGCTCGAGACCGCTTGCGCGGCACCGGAATCGGAGTAGTCTGTGCTGAATCATATTCGTGCGCAACACCGTACGGACCGTGGTGCGGCTGTTGCGTGGCATAACGCCAGTCGTAGGGCTGCTGGAATCCGCCCCGAGGTGTGGCGGGCGAGAAGTTTTGACTGGCCGGCCGGCTCGGCGCCGGTTCCCGGTCGGTTCTCCGCAGCGAGTATCGCGATTGCTTTTTCATGAAGTGGTGTTTCCCTAACAGTGGGCCGCAAAATGGTTAGCCCCACTGTGCAGTCGTTCGCTGAGATCGGGCTGAGAAGAGGATCTACGCAGTCCAAGAGTTGGGCAACAAGTTAGCCTGGGCCCATGTCATGTGTGTTCTGCGCCATAGTGGCGGGAGAGGCCCCCGCCGTTCGGATCTACGAAGACGACGACTACCTGGCGATCCTCGACATCCGCCCGTTCACCCGCGGGCACACGCTCGTCGTCCCCAAACGGCACACCGCAGACCTGACGGATACGCCGCCGGACACCTTCGCCGATCTCGTGCGGATCGGGCAGCGAATCGCCAAGGCGGCGCGGCGGTCCGGGTTGCACGCCGACGGCAACAACGTCGTCATCAACGACGGCAAGGCCGCTTTTCAAAGCGTCTTCCACATCCATCTGCACGTGGTACCCCGGCAGACCGGTGACAAGATCTCGTTCGCCAAGGGCATGCTGCTCCGCCGCGATCCCGACCGCGAGGAGACCGGCCGGATCCTTCGCGACGCACTTGCCGAACTCGACTCCGCCCCATCGGAGGAGCCGTCATGAACCCACTCCAGAACGCCTACGTCCAGCTGTTGAAGGTGCACGACACCGTCTATCAACGCACCAACGGGTGGATCGGCCATCGGCTGCTGATCCTGCCGACGCTGCTGCTGCACACCGTGGGTGCCAAAAGCGGCGTGCAAAGGACTAATTCGCTGACCTATGCCCGAGACGGCCACGACTACCTGGTCGTCGCGTCCAACGGCGGGTCACCAAGGTCACCGGGCTGGTATCACAACCTCAAGGCTGATCCCGATGTCGAGATCAACGTCGGGCCGAAGCGATTCGCCGTGACCGCTCAACCGATTCTGCCGGGCGACCCCGACCGCGACCGGCTGTGGAAGATCGTCACCAAGTACAACAAGGCCTATCCGGAGTACCAGAAGAAGACCAGTCGCCCTATCCCGATCGTGCGACTGACCCCGAAAGCCTGATCAGAACAGCTCTTTGGCAAGCAGTTCCAACGTTTTGAAGCGCGCGGGCGACGTCGAGGGATCGGTGCCACGACGCGCGGACGCCACGGGATGCACCATCACTTCGTCGACGGCGAACTCCTCGGCAAGGGCGCGCACCTGCTCGGCCGCCTCCGTCGGATCGCCGACGACCGCACGGCGCAGGCCGGACTCGACAACGGCTTCCTCCTGTGGCGTGAGCGCCCTGCGCTCGGCGTCCTCGACGAGGTCGACGGCGCCCAGCTGGGCCCCGGTCCGAAGTCGCGCCATCATCTGCAGGTTGGGCAGTAGCAATGCCATTGCCTCGTCGTGTGTTTCGGCCACCACGGCGTTGACAGTCAAAAACGTCACGGGCTCGGAGGCGAGATCGCTGGGCTGGAACTCCGACCGGTACACCGCCAGCGCTTCTGCGGTGCCCTGCCCGGAGAAATGGTGGGCGAACACATACGGCATGCCCTTCGCCGCGGCGAGATGCGCCGAGTACATCGACGAACCGAGCAGCCACATACGCGGCTCGGTCACCGCCGATGGCGTCGCCTTGAGAATGTAGTCCTGCTGCGGGATGGACACCCGAACCCCGCTCGCGCTCATCATCGCCAGGACATGGTCGAGGTACTCAGGAAACTTGTCGATGTCCTTGTCGTCCCGGCCGGCGGCGTTGCGCAGCAAATAGGAGGTCAACGGGTCGGAGCCGGGCGCCCGGCCGATGCCGAGATCGATGCGCCCGGGGTGCGCCGCCTCGAGCAACGCAAACTGCTCGGCCACCGCCAACGGCGCGTGGTTGGGCAGCATGACGCCACCGGAGCCGAGCCGAATCTGGTCGGTGTGTGCGGCCAGATGCGCGATCAATACCGGCGGGCTGGTAGCGGCCACCGACGGCATGTTGTGGTGCTCGGCGACCCAGTAGCGGGTGTATCCGAGCCGGTCCGCGGTCTGCGCGAGCTGCGTGGACGCCGCGACCGCATCGGACGTCGACTGGTCGGTGCGCACCGGGACGAGGTCGAGAACGGAAAGTCGCATATGGGGGTCAACGCCTGTCATCGTGTCCGCGTTCCCGCGATTTCGGCGCGTTTGGTCACGCTGAGCGTGACTGCGCGCGCCGAAATCACTGGATGCCGGCCAGTTCGGCGGCCCGGGTGAAGACGTCGTCGAGCATTGCGGGGGTCAACTTGCCGGTGAAGGTGTTCTGCTGGCTCGGGTGATAAACGCCCATCAGCGTCACCTCGCCGTGCGGCGTCCGCAGCGACGCCGTCGCGCCGTGGCCGAACTTCGGCACCGGACGCCCCACCGTGCCGCCCGCGGCACGCACCATGTCCAGGACCGCGCGCCACGCGAAGCCGCCGAGCGCGATCAGCACCCGGACGTCCGCACCGGCCAACCGCCATTCGGCGTCCAGCCACGGCGCGCACGTCGCGCGCTCCGCGGGGGTCGGCGCATTGCCGGGTGGCGCGCACCGCACCGCCGCGATGATGCGGGTGTCGTTGAGCCGCAGGCCGTCTGCCGCATCGATGCACAGCGCCTGGTTGGCCAGCCCGGCGCGATGCAAGGCGGCGACGAGGAAGTCACCGGACCGGTCGCCGGTGAACACCCGCCCGGTCCGGTTGGCGCCGTGCGCCGCGGGCGCGAGGCCGCCGACCATCACCCGCGGGCGCGCCGAACCCCACCCTGGCGCAGGTCTACCCCAGTACGGCTCGCCCGCAAACGATTTCCGCTTCTCGACGGCGACACTTTCGCGCCACTCCACCAGCCGCGGGCAAGCCCGGCACACCGATACCTCGGCGTCGATCTGCTCGACCGACTCGGCCGCTTCGGCCATCACCGTCACCTGCGCAGCCGTCGCGGCGACCGCCGTCGCGCGGGTGGCCGGATCACCCGGCCACCCCGAACCCGCCGGAACCGGCGAGTCGAACTTCTTGCCGGTGCGGGGATGGGCCAACTTCACCGTTCCACTGTGCCTGCGCAGGAAAACCCGCCACCGACCGGGCCCGGCCGCTGCTAGGGTCCATCCCGATAACCCATGGTCAACAGCAGACGCGGTCCGCTCTTCGTCATCCTGTTCGCTGCGCTGATGGCCGGCGCCGGTAATGGCATCTCGATCGTCGCCTTCCCGTGGCTGGTGCTGCAGCGCACCGGATCCGCGCTCGATGCGTCGATCGTCGCCATGGCAGGCACCATCCCGCTGCTCGTCGCCACCTTGATCGCCGGCGCGGCGGTCGATTACATAGGCCGCCAGCGCGTTTCGATGATCTCCGATGCGCTCTCGGCCCTATCGGTTGCCGCGGTACCCGTATTGGCGCTGACCTTCGGCACGCATGTCGTCAACGTCGCGGTACTGGCGGGTCTCGCCGCCCTCGGCGCGCTGTTCGATCCGGCAGGCATGACGGCCCGCGAGACCATGCTGCCGGAGGCCGCACAGCGCGCAGGCTGGACGCTCGATCACGCCAACAGCGTGTACGAGGCGGCGTTCAACCTGTCCTACATCGTCGGTCCCGGTCTCGGAGGCCTGTTCATCGCCACGCTCGGCGGCATCGACACCATGTGGGTGACGGCGGCCGCGTTCATGCTGTCGATCTGCGCGATCGCGACGCTCCGACTGGACGGCGCGGGCAAACCCGACCGCGAAGCGCTGCCCGAGGGCGTGCTGGCCGGGGTCGTCGAAGGGCTGCGCTTCGTCTGGAACAACAAGGTGTTGCGCGCGCTCGCGATCGTCGACCTCGCCGCCACCGGGCTGTACATGCCGATGGAGTCGGTGCTGTTTCCCAAATACTTCACCGACCGCGACGAGCCCGCCCAGTTGGGCTGGGTGTTGATGGCGCTGAGCGTCGGCGGCCTCGTCGGTGCGTTGGGGTACGCGGTGATGTCGAAGTACGCGCGGCGGCGCACCGTGATGCTGACCGCCGTGCTGACACTCGGCGTGGCGATGACGATCATCGCCTTCCTGCCGCCGCTTCCGCTGATCCTGCTGCTGTGCGCGGTCGTCGGCTTCGTATACGGACCGATCGCTCCCATCTACAACTACGTCATGCAGACACGGGCGCCGCAGCATCTGCGCGGCCGGGTCGTCGGGGTAATGGGATCGCTCGCCTATGCCGCGGGACCGCTCGGCCTGATCCTGGCCGGACCCCTGGCGGATGCGGCCGGGTTGCACGCCACCTTCCTCGCGTTGTCGCTGCCCATGCTGTTGCTCGGTGTCGTCTCGGTGTTCCTGCCCGCGCTGCGTGACCTGGACGCGGATCCCGTCGGCGGTGCCGAACCGCAGGCATGACCGGACCCGCGTCGGGTAGACGTATCAAACTCAGCATGAGCCGAAGGCTTTGCGTCTGGGGAAATTATGTCGTTGGCGAGGGTGGAGATGGTCTTTCTGCAAAACGATCGTCTCCGGCAGCCGGATAGCCCGCTGGACACAGCGACGTAACCGCTGTGCAATCCATTTTCAAAATCGGTTGTCTACCGTCTGGCGGACTACGTCGACGGGGAACAGAACATGGAGGACTTACATGCCACAGGTTGGCGGGCGGGCATTACGGCTTCGGCTTTCATCGCTGTGCGTGCTACTGGCATCCGTCCTTCTCGTCGCGGCGTGCTCGTCCGGCGACGAATCGCAGCCCGAGGCCTCCGACACCGTCCGGATAGGCACGTTCTCGAGCGCCGTTGATTACGCCCCCTTCTATGTGGCACGGAGTCGAGAGCTCTTCGAATCCGCCGCGGGCGACGGAAAGAAGGTCGAGTACGTCGAATTCGACTCAGCGCCGGCGATAACCGAGGCACTCGCCACGAAGAGGGTCGACCTGGTGTTCATGGCCGAACCACCGGCGCTGATCGCCTCCGCAGCGGGCATCCGTGTGAACATCGCGGCGCTAGGTGTACTCGGCCATGACGTTGGTAGCGGGCGTGTTGGCTTGATGTGAGGAGAACCTCCGGGTGAGGTGTGGCTTGTCGAAGGCCCATCACCAACCCGGAGGTTCTCGTGTCCCACCGTAATGCTCGCA
>JAEZKH010000024.1 GCA_023415515.1 Actinomycetes bacterium | reverse complement strand
GCTCACCGTCGCGCTGCGCCCTCTCCTCCAGGTAGGCGTCGAACATCTTCTTCCACGCTTTGCGGTGCACGCTGGCCGTGTCGGTCAGCACGCCGTCGAGGTCGAAGAGGCAGGCACGGATCCGTTCTCGCAAACCCAGCGTCGCGGCCATACGCCGATTAATACCCACCTCGGCCGATCCATAGACTGGCCGGGTGGCCGAACTGCACCCCGACGTCGCCGCGCTGGCTCCCCTTCTGGGTGTCTGGGCAGGTCAGGGCGTCGGCGAGTATCCGACGATCGACGCGTTCGAGTACGTCGAAGAAGTCACGTTCGACCACGTCGGCAAGCCGTTCCTGCGCTACACGCAGAAGACGAGCGCCGTCGTCGACGGCAGGCTGTTGCACGCCGAAACGGGCTATCTGCGGGCCCCGTCGGTCGGCCGGGTGGAGTTCGTGCTCGCGCATCCGACCGGCGTGACCGAGATCGAGGAGGGGACGTTGTCGGGGCGCGGCGGCACACTCGAGGTCACCCTCGCCGCGACCGCGATCGGGCGCACCGCGTCCGCCAAGGAGGTGACCGCGCTGACCCGTTCCCTGCGCGTCGACGGCGACCAGATGACCTACACGGTGTCCATGGGTGCGGTCGGGCAACCGCTGCAACAGCACCTGACCGCCACGTTGCAACGGAAGCAGGCATGACGACAGCACAGGGAAGGATCGACGTCCCCGCCGATCTCGACGAGGTGACCGATGTCGGCGCCGAGGACCACTCGGAGATCGATCCGGCCGCCGTCGAGCGAATCTGGCAGGCCGCACGACACTGGTACGCCGCAGGCATGCACCCGGCGATCCAGCTGTGCCTGCGCCACAACGGCAAGGTGGTGGTGAACCGGGCGATCGGGCACGGCTGGGGCAACGGGCCAGAGGACCCGCCCGACGCGGAGAAGGTTCCCGTCACCACCGACACTCCGTTCTGCGCGTGGTCGGCGGCCAAGGCGGTCGCCACGACGGTGGTGCACATGTTGGTCGAGCGGGGGCATTTCTCACTCGACGACCGGGTCTGCGACTACCTGCCGACCTACACCAGCCACGGCAAGGACCGCACGACGATCCGGCACGTCATCACCCACAGCGCGGGGGTGCCGTTTGCGACCGGCCCGCGGCCCGACCTCAACCGGATGGACGACACCGCCTACGCCCGCCGCAAGCTCGGCGAATTGAAGCCGATCCACCGGCCCGGGCTGATGCACATCTATCACGGGGTGACGTGGGGTCCGCTGGTGCGCGAGATCGTGGCCGCCGCGACGGGCCGCAACATCCGCGAGATCCTCGCGACCGAGATTCTCGAGCCGCTCGGGTTCCGCTGGACCAACTTCGGGGTCTCCGAGGACGATGTGGCGCTGGTGGCGCCAAGCCATGTCACCGGCAAGCCGCTTCCCGCGCCGGTCGCCAAGGCGTTCAAGATCGCGGTCGGCGGCACGATGCGCGAGATCATTCCGTTCGGCAACACCGCGCTGTTCCTGACCGGCGTCGTGCCCTCGTCGAACCTCGTCTCCACCGCCGACGAGATGTCGCGCTTCGCCGAGATCCTCGTGCGGGGCGGTGAACTCGACGGCGTCCACGTCATGCGCCAGGAGACACTGCGCGCTGCGACGAAGGAATGCAGGCGGTTGCGGCCCGATATCGCCGACGGCCTCGCGCCCCGCCGCTGGGGCACCGGCTACATGCTGGGCAACAAGCGGTTCGGGCCGTTCGGCCGCAACGCGCCCGCGGCCTTCGGCAACACCGGTCTGACCAACATCGCGATCTGGGCCGATCCGGCCCGCAACCTCGCCGCAGGCTTGATCAGCAGCGGCAAGCCGGGCGGCCACCGGGAAGCGAAGCGGTACCCGGCCCTACTCGACCGGATCACCGCCGAGATTCCGCCGGTGCCGCGAAGTCACCGGATCTTCTCGCCGTAGACCCGGGCAACGGTCAACGCCATCAGGACCCTGCGGTCGGCGACCATGACCGCTCGGTAGTCGTCCCAGTCCGGATGCTCGCCTGCGGCGCTGCGGTAGTAGTCGACCAGCGCCTCGACCTCCTGGCCGTGCGGGTCGGAACCCGGTCCGGTGAGCGTCACCTGGCCCTCTGCGGTTGCCCATGCCCAGCCGTCGCCGCTGGTCACCTCCAGCGCGGCGCGCGGATCCCTGCGCAGGTTGGCCGTCTTGGCCCTGCCCTCGGTCATCGACACGAAGATGACACCCTTGTCTCGGTCGTAGAACGGCGTCACCGGTGACAGTTGCGGCAGTCCGGTCGACTTGATCGTGGCGAGAACGCCCAGTCGGGCCTCGGCGAGCAGTGCATGCGGATCGAATCCTGAGGTAGTCATGCTTCAGGCAACCCACCGCCATTTAGGAGGTATTCCGGCTCTGCCGGTAAACTCTCGATGCTGTCGCCGAGGGGGCGAACAGTGTCTGTGGAGGTAAGCATGGAAGGTGCGGCATCAAACAGCTGCGCAATCGAGGAACGCCGCATCGAGTCCATCAGCGTGGTGTCGGTAGCCGGCGTGGTCGACATGCTGACGGCTCCCGACCTGGAGAAGGCGATCGCAAAAGCCGCGAAGAGCTCGCCGGCCGCCGTCGTCGTCGATATGACCGCGGTTGACTTCCTCGCATCGGCGGGGATGGGTGTCCTCATCGCGGCCCAGGACGAGCTCTCTCCCGACATCAAGCTGGCCGTGGTCGCCGACGGCCCTGCCACCAGCAGACCGTTGAAGCTGGTCGGCGTCACCGACGTCGTTGATCTTTTCGCCACGCTCGACGAAGCCCTCGCTGCCATGACGAGTTAAACAAGTGAGTATCGGGTAGCCACCAGGCTGAGATGGAAGCTTTCGAACCCCGCGACTCGAGAACACGGTTCGCGCACACGAGTCTTCTTGCCGATGCTGCGCGTGCCGCGCAGGTGCGCCAGGAGTTCTCCGTCTGGCTCAGACGGTATTTCACACTCGATCCGACCAAGATCAGCGACGTGGTGCTTGCGGTGAACGAGGCGCTCGCCAACGCGGCGGAGTTCGCCTACGAGACGGACGACAGCCCGGGCGCCATGCATTTGCTGGCCGACTACGACACCGAATCGGCTGTGCTGACGGTCACCGTCAGCGACGAGGGCGCGTGGCGTACGACCGACGGCGCGGACGTCAAGATCTCGCGGGGCCGCGGGATCCCGCTGATGCGGGCGCTGGCCGACCGCACGACCATAGAGTCCACGCCTGCGGGCACCACCGTGCGCCTCGAGTGGAACCACATCGACGCGGCGCAGGGCGCGGTGACCTGACCGGTCGGCCTCACGGCTTGGGCAGCTTCACCACCTGCACGAAGAATTCGTCGATCTGACGGACCGCGCTCATGAACTGGTCCAGATCCACCGGCTTGGTGACGTAGGCGTTGGCGTGCAGCTTGTAGCTCTTGAGGATGTCCTCCTCGGCCGCCGACGTCGTCAGCACCACGACGGGGATGTGGCACAGGTCGTCGTCGCTCTTGATCTTCTCGAGCAGTTGCCTGCCGTCGTATTTCGGCAGGTTCAGATCGAGCAGGATCAGGTCCGGCCTCGGCGCCGTCTCGTAGGGCCCCCGCTTGTAGAGGAAGTCCAGCCCTTCCTCACCGTCGTGGGCGACGTGCAGATTGTTCTTGATCTTGTTGTGTTCGAACGCTTCCCGGGTGATGAGTTCGTCACCAGGGTCGTCTTCGACGAGTAGCACGTCGATCGCGCGGGCTTCTGGGGTCACTCGTGTGTTCCTTCCAAGAGAGCAGCTGGGATTTCGTTGGGCTCGGTTGTCGGTGTGGCGGGCAGCGTGAAAAGGAATCGGGTTCCATCGACAAAGGATGTGTCGACCCGGATTGTGCCGCCGTGATGCTCGACGATCTTCTTACACAATGCCAGTCCGATCCCCGTTCCGCTGTATTCGTCGCGCCCGTGCAGGCGCTGGAAGATCACGAAGACCTTGTCGGCGAAGTCGGCACCGATGCCGATGCCGTTGTCGGTGACGCTGAACAACCACTCGGCGTCGTCGCCGCCGCTGCCCGGCCCGCATTCGATCACGATGCGCGGCGTGGTGCCCTCCCTGCGGAACTTCACCGCGTTGCCGATGAGGTTCTGCCACAGCATGGCCAGCAGCGTCGGATCGCCGTCGATGGCGGGCAGGGGCTCGGCGGGCCGGACGATCTCGGCGTCGGCCTCCTCGATGGCGGCCGACAGGTTGCCGAGGGCGGTCTGCAG
>JAEZKH010000006.1 GCA_023415515.1 Actinomycetes bacterium | reverse complement strand
CGGGATGACGGCGCCGTGCAGTGACGAGCCGCTGTGGTCGGGCGACGACCACGTGGTGCGGTTGTCCCCGTCGACGCTGCAGACGCTGGCCGACTGTCCGCTGCGGTGGTTGCTCGAACGGCACGGCGGCAGCGACGGCCGCGACGTGCGGTCAGCGGTCGGATCGCTGGTGCACGCCCTGATCGCCGAGCCGGGCACGACCGAGAGCGGGATGATCGCCCAACTCGAGAAGGTCTGGGACAAACTGCCTTTCGAGTCGGCATGGTTTGCGGACAACGAACTCGCGCGGCACAAGGCGATGCTGTCGGCCTTCGGCCAGTGGCGGGAGCAGACACGTGGGGGGCTCACCCAGGTCGGCTCCGAGGTCGCCGTCGACGGCGTCGTGGACTGCGACGGCACCGCCGTACGGGTGCGCGGCCGCGTCGACCGCCTGGAGCGCGATGCCGAGGGCAGGCTCGTGGTCGTCGACATCAAGACAGGCAAATCGCCCGTGAGCAAGAACGACGCGAAGCGCCACGCGCAGCTGGCGATGTACCAGCTCGCCATCGCCGAGGGCCTGCTGGAGGGCGGCGATTCCCCGGGCGGCGGGCGGCTGGTCTACCTCGGCAAGCCAGGTACGGCCGGACCGACCGAGCGGCTGCAGGATCCACTGACCCCAGAGGCAGGCGGTCAATGGCGTGCGCTGGTCGGCGAGGCGGCCGCCGCCACGCAGGGCCCTACGTTCATGGCGCGAGTCAACGACGGCTGCCCACACTGCCCGGTGCGTCAGAGTTGCCCGGCACAATCGGCGGGCGGGGAAGGTGCGACATCGTGACCGCGAAGTACAGCCCTGCCGAGTTGGCGTCTGCGCTGGGTCTTTTCGCGCCGACCGATGAGCAGGCGGCGGTCATCGCCGCTGCGCCGGGCCCGTTGGTCGTGATCGCGGGTGCGGGCGCGGGCAAGACGGAGACCATGGCCGCACGGGTGGTGTGGCTGGTGGCCAACGGTTACGCCTCGCCCGGTCAGGTGCTCGGGTTGACCTTCACCCGCAAGGCGGCGGCCCAACTGCTGCGCCGTGTCCGGTCTCGACTGGCCCGGCTCGCGGGTGCGGGCATCGTGCCGGGGGGATTGGACGC
Organism: Actinomycetes bacterium; assembly: GCA_023415515.1. Taxonomy (GTDB): domain Bacteria; phylum Actinomycetota; class Actinomycetes; order Mycobacteriales; family Mycobacteriaceae; genus Mycobacterium. The sequence goes on along the minus strand of JAEZKH010000006.1, from coordinate 14,931 downwards.
CGCCGACGACCCCGCCACCGTCAGCACCTACCACGCGTTCGCGGGCGCGCTGCTGCGAGAGCACGGGCTCCTGCTCCCTGTCGAGCCGGACACCCGGTTGCTCAGCGAAACGGAGCTGTGGCAGTTGGCGTTTCGCGTCGTCGCCGAGTATCCCGGCCCGCTCGACACGGACAAGACGCCTGCGGCCGTCACCACGATGGTGCTGCGGCTTGCCGGTCAGCTGGCCGAACACCTCGTGGACACCGAAGCACTCACCGACACGCACGTCGAGCTGGAACGGCTCGTGCATACGCTGCCCGCTGGTCCCTACCAGCGTGACCGCGGACCCAGCCAGTGGCTGTTGCGGATGCTGTCCACCCAGACCGAACGCACCGCGTTGATCCCTCTGATCGACGCGTTGCACCACCGCATGCGCGCCGACAAGGTGATGGACTTCGGGATGCAGATGGCGTCGGCCGCCAAGCTGGCATCAGGCTTTCCGCAAGTCGGCGCGCAGCTGCGGCAGCGGTTCCGGGTCGTTCTGCTCGACGAGTACCAGGACACCGGCCACGCGCAGCGGGTCGCGCTGTCGTCCTTGTTCGGCGGCGGCGTCGACGATGACCTCGCGCTGACCGCTGTCGGGGACCCGATTCAGTCGATCTACGGCTGGCGCGGGGCGTCCGCGACCAACCTGCCGCGCTTCACCACCGACTTCCCGCGCTCGGACGGCACGGCTGCGCCGACACTCGAACTGTGCACCAGCTGGCGTAATCCGCCGCGGGCATTGCATCTGGCCAACGCGGTGTCCGCCGAAGCCAGGAGACGGTCGGTGGCGGTGCGGCCCTTGCGTCCCCGCCCGGGCGCCGACCCGGGAATCATTCGATGCGCGTTGCTCAACGACGTCGAGGCCGAACGTGATTGGGTCGCCGACCACATCGCCGACCGCTATCACGCGGTGCGCGGGGAGGATGCCCCCGCACTGACGGCCGCGGTGTTGGTCCGGCGCAACGCCGACGCGGCACCGATGGCCGAGGCTCTGACGCGGCGGGGCGTGCCGGTAGAGGTGGTCGGGCTGGCGGGGCTTCTCGCCGTCACCGAGGTCGCCGATGTGGTCGCCATGCTGCGCCTGGTCGCCGACCCGGCCGCGGGTGCGGCCGCGATGCGGGTGCTGACCGGACCGCGGTGGCAGCTGGGTGGCCGCGACATCTCCGCGCTGTGGCGCCGTGCCGTGGAGCTGGATCATGCGGGCGGTCCGCGGGGTCGGTCGGCGCCCGAGCAGATCGTCGCCGAGGCCGCACCCGACGCCGACGCCGCCTGTCTGGCCGACGCGATCGGTGATCCCGGCGCGGCGGACAGCTACTCGGCGGAGGGCTTCGGCCGGATCGTCGCTCTGGGCCGCGAGTTGACGGCGTTGCGCGCGTATCTGACCGCGCCGCTGCCCGACCTCGTCGCGGAGGTGCGCCGGGTGCTTGGCGTCGACGCCGAGGCGCGCGCGACCAGGCCGCCGTCGCCTGTCTGGAGCGGCACCGAACACCTCGATGCCTTCGCCGACGTCGTGACCGACTACGCGGCGGTGCGGACGGGCGCCACGGTGTCAGACCTCCTCGCCTACCTCGACGCCGCGATGGTGGTGGAGAACGGGTTGGCGCCCGCCGAAGTGACGGTCGCGCACGATCGCGTCCAGATCCTGACCGTGCACGCTGCCAAGGGTCTCGAATGGCAGCTTGTCGCGGTGCCGCACCTGAGCGGGCGGGTGTTTCCGTCCACCGCATCGATGCGGACGTGGCTCACCGATGCCGCCGATCTGCCGCCGCTGCTGCGCGGGGATCGCGCGACGGTGGGGGACCACGGAGTCCCGGTGCTCGACACCTCCGATGTGAACGATCGGAAAGCGTTGTCGGACAAGATCTATGCGCACAAGCGCAGCCTCGACCAACGTCGCGTCGACGAAGAGCGAAGGCTGCTCTACGTGGCGTTGACCCGCGCCGAGGACACCCTGTTGCTGTCGGGGCACCATTGGGGTGCGTCGGAGGGCAAGCCGCGCGGACCGTCGGAGTTCCTCTGCGAGCTCAAGGAGATCATCGACGGTTCAGCCGCCGGCGGCGACGCGTGCGGTGTGGTCGAGCACTGGGCGCCCGCACCGCCCGACGGCGCGGTGAACCCGCTGCGGGACAAGGTCATCGAGGCGATCTGGCCGGCGGATCCGGCGGGTCACCGACGCGCCGATGTGGATCGGGGTGCGGCACTGGTGCGACGCGCGATGGCGGGAGTGCTCGAGGCGTCCGTCGGGGACAACGACTGGTCCGCCGACGTCGACGCCCTGCTTGCCGAGCGGGATCGGATGGCATCACCGAGGCCGGTTGTCCGTCCGGCCGCGTTGTCGGTGAGCAGCCTGGTCGATCTCGACCGCGACCCCGAAGCCGCGCTGCGACGGCTCGGCCGCAGACTGCCGGCGCGACCCGACCCGAATGCGTTGCTGGGCACTGCCTTTCATGACTGGGTGCAGCGGTTCTACGGCGCTGAGCGGCTGTTCGATCTCGACGACATCCCGGGCGCGGTCGACGGGCAACTGGTGCGAGAGGAATCGGAGCGTCTCGCCGAACTGCAGGCCGCGTTCATGGCGTCGACATGGGCGGCGCGCACACCGGTGGACGTGGAAGTGCCGTTCGACATGATGATCGGCGACACGGTGGTGCGGGGCCGCATCGACGCGGTGTTCGAGGACGCCGACGGCGCAATCGTCGTCGACTGGAAGACCGGTGACCCGCCGGACGATCCCGAGGCCGAACGTCACGCGGCGGTTCAGCTGGCGGTGTATCGGTTGGCCTGGGCGGCGCTGCGCGGCGTGCCGGTCGACTCCGTGCGAGCCGCGTTCCACTACGTGCGGTCCGGCGCAATCGTGGTGCCCGACGCATTGCCGGACCGCGCGGACCTGGTCGCGCTGCTCGACAGAGACAAAGTCGCGTAGAAAGACTTTAGTATTGACATGAGACTAATGTCTCATTAGGCTCGGCAGCCATGGCACTGACCCCTGCGCAGATGGACCAGAAAATCGACGAGCACTTCGACTTCGAAGCCCGCGACGACGTCGACGGCGTGCTGGCGACCCTCGCCCCGGACGCCGAGCACGACATCGTCGGCTATCCGACGGGTCCGACGGTGGGCCGTGACGGCGCACGGACGTTCTACGAAGGCCTGTTCGCCGACCTGGCGGACGGCGAGGTCGAGACCAGGCGCAGGCTGTACGGCGACGGTTTCCTCGTCGACGAATCGCTGTGGCGCGGAAGGGCTGTCGGCGCACCGTTCGGAGTGGAAGGCAAGAACCGTCCGCTCGAGTTCCGGCTGCTGCACGTCTTCGAGTTCGCCGACGACGGCGACATCGCCAGGGAGAACGTGTGGATCGACTTCGCGGCGATCGTCGCTCAGCTACCCGCCGAATAGCCATGGCGACCGGGGATGCGGGCAGGCCCAACCAACGCAGCCGCACGCGCAAGGATCTGCTCGCCGCGGCGGCGCGGCTGCTGAAGCAGGACAAGCGGCCGACGCTGGAAGAGGTCGCCGAAGAGGCCATGGTGTCGCGGGCGACGGCCTACCGGTACTTCCCGAGTGTGGACGCCCTCCTTGTGGAGGCGCCGCTGGACGGCGCGACCCCGCATCCCGACGAGCTCTTCGGCGACGGGTCCTCAGTCGATGTGGTCGAGCGTCTGGAACAGGTCGATGCGGCGCTTGACGACGTGATCGCCGCCAACGAGCAGGCGCTGCGGCTGATGCTCGCGCACTCTTTGGAACGCGGCACCAACGGCAAAGCCGGACAAGGTGTTCCGGCGCGGCAGAATCGGCGTTCGGCACTGATCGACGCGGCGCTGGCTCCCGTGCGCGAGGATTTCGACCCCGACACCGCACGGCGCCTGGCGGGTGCGCTGGCGATCGTGATCGGGACCGAGTCGATGGTGGTCCTCAAAGACGTGCTTCAACTCGATGCCGCGGAGGCCACCGACGTGAAGCGCTGGGCGATCCGCGCGCTCGTCGACGCCGCTATGAGCTCCGGTAGATCTTGAGCGCCTGGGTGATCATCGGGATCTGCATGGGCAGCCGGGCGATCGCCGCGATCCGCATCGGCAGCGACTTGGCGGGATCCTTGAACCACAACCGGACCATGTTCACATTCGCCGGGAACACCGAAATGTACAGCGCCACCGCAGCCAGCGCGCCGAGCTTGCGCGTACGCGGCGTCAGCAGCAGCGCGCCGGTGAGGATCTCGCCCACCCCCGAGGCATGGGTGTAGAACCGCGGCTCGCCGGGCAGTTCGGCGGGAACGATGGAGTCGAAGGGTTTGGGCGCCGCGAAATGCAGCACACCGATGCCGATGAGCATGGCGCCCATCCGCCTGGCACGTGATGGGTTGGCGATCTGCTGCAGTTCGGCCGGTTGGGAGGTCATGATTACATTGTGCTGGTGCGGCAGTCCCCTCCCATGACGGACCCTCGTGGCCAAAGGTAGGTTGCGCAGGCGGCTGGCCGCGATCGACCAGAACCTCACCGCGCGACCCGACGCCGACCTCGTCGACGTCCTGCGCATCCCCGAACCGTTCATCAGCCCGACCCAGCGGATCATCCGCCGCATCATCTACGCGCTGTCGGCGCTGTTTCTGGCCGTGCTGATCGTCTACCTGGACCGCCACGGCTACCGCGACGTCGAGGCCGCCCCGGACGCCGACAACCCGCTGTCGCTGCTGGACTGCATCTACTACGCCACCGTGTCACTGTCGACGACGGGCTACGGCGACATCACCCCGGTCACGCCGTCGGCGCGGCTGGTCAACGTCCTGGTGATCACGCCGCTTCGGGTGGCGTTCCTGATCGTGCTGATCGGCACCACCGTCGAGACGTTGACCACGCAGTCTCGCCAGGCACTGAAGATCCAGCGATGGAGGAGCAGAGTGCGCAACCACACCATCGTCGTCGGCTATGGCACCAAGGGCAGGACGGCGGTGGCCGCGATGGTCGGCGACGAGGTCGCGCCCGCGGACATCGTCGTCGTCGACGAGGACCCGGCGGCGCTGGAACGCGCCAAGAGCGCCGGCCTTGTCACCGTTCGCGGCTCGGCCACCGACTCCGAGGTGCTGCGGCTGGCCAGCGCGCAGCACGCCAAGGCGATCATCGTCGCGACCAACCGTGACGACGCCGCCGTGCTGGTCACGCTGACCGCGCGCGAGCTGGCGCCCAACGCGAAGATCATCGCCGCCGTTCGGGAAGCCGAGAACCAGCACCTGCTGGAGCAGTCCGGCGCCGACTCGACGGTTGTGACGTCCGAGACAGCGGGCAGGTTGCTGGGCATAGCGGTTCAGACACCGAGCGTTGTGGAGATGATGGAAGACCTACTCACCCCCGACGCCGGGTTCGCGATCGCCGAACGCGAGGTGGAGACCAAGGAAGTCGGTGGTTCGCCGAAGCACAACACCGACATCGTGCTCGGCGTGGTGCGCGCCGGAAAGCTGCTGCGTGTCGACGATCCGCAGGCCGACGCCCTCGAATTGGGCGACCGGCTGCTGTACATCCGCAGCGCGGAACCCGAACGGTGAGTAGCCGGCTGGCGGCTTTCCAGCTGCGCAATGTGCCGCTGTTGTCCCGGGTCGGCGCCGACCGCGCAGACACGCTGCGCACCGACATCGACGCCGCGATTGCGGGTTGGTCGGATGCGCTTCTGCTGCGGGTGGATTCGCGCAACCAGGTGCTGGTCGCCGACGGCCGGGTGGTGCTCGGCAAGGCGACGGCGCTGGGGGAGAAGCCGACCGACCACGCGGTGTTCCTCGGTCGGCTGCGAGACGGCAGGCACGTATGGGCGGTGCGAAGCGCGCTGGTGGCTCCCGAGGAGCATGTGCAGACCGAGGTCCTCGACCTGCGCCGGGCCGGCCACGTCTTCGACGATGTCAGCGCTCAACTGGTCGCGACGGCGACCGCCCTGTTGAACTGGCATGACACTGCGCGGTACAGCGCCGTGGACGGGTCGCCGACGAAACCGGCCAAGGGCGGCTGGTCGCGGATCAACCCCGTCAACCGCCACGAGGAGTTTCCGCGGATCGATCCCGCGGTGATCTGCCTCATCCATGACGGCCACGACCGCGCGGTGCTGGCCCGTCAGACTGTGTGGCCTGAGCGGCTGTTCTCGCTGCTGGCCGGGTTCGTCGAGGCCGGTGAATCGTTCGAGGCGTGTGTGGTGCGAGAGATCTCCGAGGAGATCGGGCTGACCGTGCGCGATGTCACCTACCTCGGCAGTCAGCCGTGGCCGTTCCCGCGATCGCTGATGGTCGGGTTCCACGCCATCGGCGACCCGGAGCAGGAGTTCGCCTTCCACGACGGCGAGATCGCCGAGGCAGGATGGTTCACCCGTGCCGAGATCCGCGAGGCTCTCGAGCACGGCGACTGGAGTAGCGATTCCGATTCACGTCTGCTTCTGCCCGGCTCGATCTCGATCGCCAGGGAGATCATCGAGTCCTGGGCCGCGCTGGACTGACTAACCCAGCTTCTTCTTGACGTCGCGCACGCTCGGGTTGGTCATGGTGGACCCGTCGGTGAACTTCACCGTCGGCACCGTCTGGTTTCCCCGGTTCACCGACATCACGAATTCCGCGGCGGCCGGATCGCTTTCGATGTCGACCTCGCTGTAGGCGATGCCCTCGGCCTTGAGGGCGGTCTTGAGCCGGGAACAGTAGCCACACCACGAGGTGGTGTACATGGTGAGCGGAGCGTCGTTCATAAGACGCTCAACGTAACCGCGCCCCGCGAAATTGCCCAAATCCTCGGATGCGACGCGCCTCACGCTGACACGGCAATGTCTGAGCGCCCTGACATGATGAGGCCCATGTCCGTGGACGCGAGGAGCGATTTGACGGAGGCTGCCCCCTCGCATCTCGACGAACTCGACGACGAGCAGCGCGAGGCGGTACTCGCGCCACGGGGTCCGGTGTGCGTGCTCGCGGGCGCGGGCACCGGCAAGACCAGGACGATCACCCGTCGCATCGCCCACCTGGTGACGGCAGGGCATGTCGCAGCGGGCCAGGTGCTGGCCGTGACGTTCACCCAGCGCGCAGCCGGCGAAATGCGTAGCCGGCTGCGCGCGCTGGACGACGGCTCGGGCACCGGCGCCGTGCAGGCCATGACGTTCCACGCGGCCGCGCGCCGACAGCTGCAGTACTTCTGGCCGCGGGTGGTCGGCAACACCGGGTGGCAGTTGCTTGACAGCAAGTTCTCCGTCGTCGCGCAGGCCGCGAGCCGCGCCGGGCTTGCGGTGAGCACCGACGACGTCCGCGACCTCGCCGGCGAGATCGAGTGGGCGAAGGCCTCGCTGATCAGCCCGGAGGACTATCCGGCCGCAGTCGCCGAGTCGGGCCGCGACATCCCGCTCGACGCGGCGAAGGTCGCAGGCGTCTACACCGGCTACGAGCGGCTCAAGGCCCGCGGCGACGTGGCACTGCTCGACTTCGACGATCTCCTGTTGCACACCGCGGGAGCGATCGAGAACGACGCCGCAGTCGCCGATGAGTTCCGTGCCCGCTATCGCTGCTTCGTCGTCGACGAATACCAGGACGTCACCCCGCTGCAGCAGCGGGTGCTCAACGCCTGGCTCGGCGAGCGCGACGATCTGACCGTCGTCGGTGACGCCAACCAGACCATCTACTCGTTCACCGGCGCCACCCCGCAGTATCTGCTGGACTTCTCGCGCCGCTTTCCCGAGGCGGCGGTGGTGCGGCTGGAGCGTGACTACCGCTCCACGCCGCAGGTGGTGTCGCTGGCCAACCAGGTGATCGCGGCGGCCCGCGGGCGGGTAGCGGGCAGCAAGCTGCATCTCGTCGGCCAGCGCGACCCGGGACCGACGCCGACCTTCACCGAACATTCCGACGAGGTCGCCGAAGCGGCGTCGGTCGCGAAGAAGATCGCGCGCCTCATCGAGAACGGCACTCCCGCTTCGGAAATCGCGGTGCTCTACCGGATCAACGCGCAGTCGGAGGTGTACGAGGAGGCGCTGACCGAGGCCGGTATTGCCTTTCAGGTGCGCGGTGGGGAGGGGTTCTTCACCCGCCAGGAGATCCGACAGGCCCTTCTGGTGTTGCAGCGCGCGGCCGAGCGCGGCGCCGACGCGACGGGCGGTGAACTGCCGCCGTTGGTGCGTCAACAGCTCGAACCGCTGGGGATGACGGCCGAACCGCCATCGGGCACCCGCGCCAGAGAGCGGTGGGAGGCGCTGGTCGCACTCGCCGAGCTGGTTGACGACGAGGTCGCGCAACGGCCGTCGCTCGATCTGAGGGCGCTGCTCGTCGAATTGCGGCAGCGCGCCGACGCCCGTCACCCTCCCGTCGTGCAGGGCGTGACGCTGGCGTCGCTGCACGCGGCCAAGGGTCTGGAATGGGATGCGGTCTTCCTCGTCGGGCTGGCCGACGGCACCCTGCCGATCAGCCATGCGCTCGCCCACGGCCACGACAGCGAGGCCGTCGAAGAGGAACGCAGGCTGCTCTACGTCGGAGTGACAAGGGCGCGAGTGCATTTGGCGCTCAGTTGGTCGCTCGCACGCAACCCCGGTGGTCGACAGAGCCGCCGCCCCTCTCGCTTTCTCAACGGCATCGCGCCGAACTCGCAGACTGACACCACGTCCAGGCCGAGGAAGTCCCGGGGGCCCGCCCCGCGCTGCCGCGTCTGCAACAGCGCACTGTCCACCCCCGCGGCGGTCATGCTGCGCCGCTGCGAAGGCTGCCCCTCCGACATCGACGAGCAACTGCTCGCCGAGCTCAAGGACTGGCGGCTGCGCACCTCGAAGGAAATGAGCGTGCCGGCCTACGTGGTGTTCACCGACAACACGCTGATCGCGATCGCCGAGACGATGCCCGCCGACGACGCCGCGCTCGTCGCCATCCCCGGGATCGGGGCCCGCAAGCTCGAGCAGTTCGGTCCCGACGTCCTGGCATTGGTCAAGGGCCGCCAATCGTCGTAAAGATCCCGCCAAAACCGCAGGTCAGAAAATCGGTTGTGGGAAACGGCTGTTACGCTTAGCCTCAAGATCATCCAAGCGGACGAGAGGGGGGTTGCTGCAATCATGAACATCTTGAATTCGTTCACCGGCGTACGTATTGCCGATATGCAGACCCTCCATGTCTCCGGAGCCGTTGCTGCCGCCGCGCGTATCGCCGCTGCCGCTGCGATTACGCCGCCGCGCAAGCCGCGTAGCGCTACCGCGATTGGCGCGTCCGTGAGGGGTTCGATCTAGCCAGAGCCCACACCAAGCCCCGAAAAGGCCACGGACCCGCAATCACCGGATCCGTGGCCAAATTTTTGGGACACCCCCGAACACCTGGTCACAGATCCACGAGAGAAATCGACTGAAGAGATCAACGACCAGGAAGCAGGTGAACCGGGCCATGTCTGGGACGATGAGCGCTTTCGCGAAGAACATCGTGGTGGAGACGTGCCGTGAGACGACGCTGCCGGCGGTGCCGTGCCATGTCGGTGATCCCGACTTGTGGTTCGCGGAGAGCCCCGTCGATCTGGAACGCGCGAAAGCTCTGTGCGTCGACTGCCCGATCAGGCGTGAATGCCTGGCCGCGGCGCTGGACCGCGGTGAGCCGTGGGGCGTTTGGGGTGGCGAGATCCTCGAACGCGGCGCGATCGTCGCGCGCAAGCGTCCGCGCGGACGTCCACGCAAAGATGCCGAACCGGCAGCCGCGTAGGCTGCCGGTTTCGGCCGTGACGGCCTATGGGGCGTCGGCGAAGCCCGGAACCAACTCCATCGCAAGGCGTCTGTTGGGGATGTGGGCATCGAGTTGGCATGAGATCGCGACGTTCGACGCGATCACCCGCATCGGGATCGCCAGCTTGGCCGGGATGTCCATCTGGCGGGCCGCCTTGATCTGACCGGCGGCGCGATCCACGTTCATGTTCACCGCGGTCAGCTTCTGCAGCCACTTGCGGGTGTAATGAAATACCTCGACCTCGAGCGGCTCGACGTACTGCCGCAACATCTCGTCGAGTTCGCGATGCGAAACCTGTTCACCCTTCTGGATGAAACCGATCTTCTCCATCGTCGGTAGAAGCTTCTCGTAATCCTTCTCCAGCGCGTAGCGCGTCGCCATGCCCAGTTCGACGGGAATGCCGCCGGGTAACGGCGCCACCGCGCCGAAGTCGATGACGCCCATCTTGCCGTTGGGCATCAGCATGAAGTTTCCAGGATGCGCGTCACCGTGCATCATCTCGAGTCGCCGCGGGGCGTCGTAGGTGAGCTCGAACAGCCTGGTACCCATGAGGTCTCGCTGTTCCTGTGTGCCTTCGCGGATGATCACCGACATCGGGATGCCTTCGATCCATTCCTGGATGACCACCTTGGGCGCACTGGCGACGATGTGCGGGATCACGAAATGGGGATGTCCCTCATAGGCTTTCGCGAACGCGCGCTGGTTGTCGGCCTCCAGTCGGTAGTCGAGTTCCATCTCGGTGCGCTCGACGAGTTCGTCGACGACGCCCTGTACGTCAGCGCCGGGGGAGAGCTGCTTGAGCACCTTGACCATGCGCTGCATGGTTTTCAGATCGGCGCGCAGTGCCTCGTCGGCGCCCGGGTACTGGATCTTGACGGCGACCTCGCGGCCGTCGGACCAGATGGCCTTGTGCACCTGGCCGATGCTGGCCGATGCGACCGGCTTGTCCTCGAACGAGGCGAACCTCTCGCGCCACTTCGTGCCCAGCTGCGCGTCCAACACGCGGTGCACCTTGGCGGCGGGCAGCGGCGGCGCTTCGCGCTGCAGTTTGGTCAGCGCCTCGCGGTAGGGCTTGCCGTACTGCTCGGGGATGGCGGCCTCCATCACCGAAAGCGCTTGCCCGACTTTCATTGCGCCGCCCTTGAGCTCCCCGAGAACGGTGAACAGCTGCTGGGCTGCCTTGTCCATCAGCTCGGCGTTGACCTCGTCCTTGGATTTACCGGTCAGCCGCTTGCCGAATCCGAGCGCCGCGCGTCCCGCCATCCCGGCACCGAGGCCCGCGAGTTTGGCGTTGCGCGCTGCTCCGCCGCGTTTGATGTCGCTCACCAGTCCATCATCCATGACGGAACCGGCCGCCCGGCCACCTGTGTGGCAACAATCATTTCTGTCCCGCGCACATCGGGCAGCGTGGGTGGCGCATCCACCTACGCGCGGTGGTCGAGCCGCTGTTGACGTCGAACTCCAGCGTGGTGTCCAGCGTCGACGGTGGATTCGGCGCGCGATCGACGCTGACTCCGCCGCGCACGGCGGCGATCACCTTGTCGACCTGGTTGAGCGCGACGGCCGCGGTGGCCAGGACGGTCGCGCGGTCGGCGGTGCCGACGGCGTCGCGCAGTTGGGCGGCCACGGCGGGCCAGCCCTCGTCGCGGTCGCTGCGGTGCAGATCCGCGCATCGCAGACAGCTGGTCACCCCTGGCACCACCAGCGGTCCGACCAGACCAGCCCCGTCGCGAACCCGCACCGGGAGGTGTGGTGTCGCGGTGTGGTGGAGGTCGCGCAGTATCCGCGGATCGGCCACCAGCGAGTCCGACAGTACGACGAGATCGGTCTTGTCCGGGTTGACGCCCGCGTGCGGTTGGCTGCTGTGGGTGATCCTGGCACCCGAGCAGCGCAGCGCACCGGCCAACAGATCCGAAAGCGGTCCCCGGCCGTGGATGCGGATCGACGCCGACCGGGTGTGCGACCGCGGCACGACGGTCACGATGCCTGCGTCGACCAATTCGGCGACCACGCTCGCGGCGGTGTCTGCTCCGATGCCGCTGTCGATGTCCTGCAGTTGGGCGAGGGTGGCGCCGGACTGCAGCGCCCGCAACACGGCCCGCAGCGTAGCGACGCTCACCCCGGACGGCGGACGGACCAGCACCGCGCGCCGGGGATCCCAGCCGACTTGGACGACACCGTCAGGGCGGGACAGCACCGGCATGGCCGGGTTGAGCGCGTAGCGCGTCATGGACCGACTCTGCCACGCAGAAGACCGTGCCCGGCGGTTATCCACAGGCCGCGGACGCGGTCGCGCTATTCCTTCTTGTCGTCCCTGTCGGCCTGGTCGTCCCGGTCGTCGCTGCCCGAGCCGAAATCCACGTCCCTGAGTGCGTCTTCGATCGCGGAGTCGAAGTCGCTGGTGTCTCCACCGATGACGCGGTCGATGAAACCGGCGGGCTCGTCGAGGTCATCGGAGGACGGCAGCAGGTCTGGGTGCTGCCAGACGCCGTCGCGCGAATCGACGCCGGCGGCCTCGGTCAGCTTCTGCCACAACGCCGCCGCCTCGCGCAGCTTGCGTGGCCGCAATTCGAGGCCGACCAGCGTCGCGAACGTCTGCTCGGCCGGCCCGCCGGTCGCCCGGCGGCGGCGCAACGTCTCGCTCAACGCAGACGCGCCGGGGATGCGCTCGCCGAGGGCGTCGTTCACCACGGTCTGCACCCAGCCCTCGATCAACGCGAGCAGCGTCTCGAGCCGCTCCAGGGCGGCGGTCTGCTCGGGTGTGGCCCTCGGTTCGAAGATGCCCTGGTTCAGCAGCTGCTCCAGCTGCGAGGGGTCGGCCAGCGCCGCCGGATTGAACCCTGCAGCGAACTCTTCGATGCCGCTCATGTCGACCTTCATGCCCTTGGCGAAGGACTCGACGGCTCCGAGCAGCTGGCTCGACAGCCACGGCACATGGCTGAAGAGACGATGATGTGCGGCTTCGCGCGCGGCGAGGAAGGTCATGATCTCGCTGCGCGGTTGCTCGAGGCCTTCGGAAAGGGATTCGATGGCGTCGGGCATCAGCGCGGCGACGCCCTTGGGGCCAAGCGGCAGGCCGATGTCGGTCGACGTCAGCACTTCCTTGGACAGCTTGCCCAGCGCCTGGCCGAGTTGCGAGCCGAACGCCATGCCACCCATCTGCGTCATCATCGACAGCAGCGGCCCCGCCATGGCCCTGGCCTCCTCGGGAAGCGCCGACGCCCACACCGTCGAAATCTGTTCGGCCACCGGATCACACAGCCGTTTCCAGGTCTCCAGGGTGTTGTCGATCCATTCCGTGGGCGTCCACGCGACGGTCCTCGTGGTCCCGGCAGGCAGCGCGGTGACGCCGTCCAACCAGGTTTCGGCCAGCCGAACGGCGTCGCTGATCGCAGAGGTCGTGGTCTCGGGAACCGGGGCGACGAATCCGATCGAGCTCGACGCCAGCTGCCGGGCGAGGTCGTAGTTGACCGGACCGGACTGCTTGCCACCCGCCATGGCGCCGCTCGCACCGCTGAACATCTCGCCGAGGCGACTGAACACCTGGCCCAGTTGTGCCATGTCGAACTCGCCGCCGCTTCCGAACGCCGAGCCGAACGGGTCCTGCCCGGAGCCGGACCCCGAGTCGTCCTTTTTCCGCTTGTCGCGCTCGGGGTCGTCTCCGGACGAAAAGCCGAAGGGCAGGTCAGCCATGTCCCCAACGGTACTCACCATGGGCGCGTCGCGGGATGCCCGCCGTCACGCTCTCAGTGAACCCACCTGCGCGGGCCGTCTACTGTTGCTGGCGTGAACAGGCGGATATCCACGTTGCTGGTCGCCCTTGCGCCGATCGTCGCGTTCGGCGTGCTGCTGGCGGCGGTGACGGTGCCGTACGTGTCGCTGGGTCCCGGCCCGACGTTCGACACCCTCGGCAAGGTCGAGGGCAAGGAGGTCGTCGCCATCGAGGGCGCCGACGTTCATCCGACCAACGGCCACCTGAACATGACCACGGTGTCGCAGCGCGACAACCTGACGCTGGGACAGGCGCTGACGTTGTGGATGTCGGGCCGTGAACAACTCGTGCCGCGCGACCTGGTCTATCCGCCCGACAAATCCAAGGACGAGATCGACAAGGCCAACACCAACGAGTTCAAGTCCTCGGAGGACAACGCCGAATACGCCGCGCTGTCCTTCCTGAAATACCCCAAGGCGGTGACCGTGGAGTCGGTGACCGACCCCGGCCCGTCGGCGGGCAAGCTGCAGGACGGCGATGCCATCGACATGGTCAACAACGTCGCGGTACCCGATATGGCGGCCTTCCAGGCGATCGTCAAGGCCACCAAGCCGGGCGATCAGATGGTCATCGACTACCGCCGGAAGAACCAGCCCGCCGGCACCGTCACCATCACACTGGGTTCCAATCCCGACCGCCCGCACGGGTTCCTCGGCATCGGGGTGCTGGACGCGCCGTGGGCGCCGTTCGACATCGAGTTCAACCTCGCCAATATCGGCGGCCCCTCGGCCGGGCTGATGTTCAGCCTCGCCGTCGTCGACAAGCTCACCACCGGCGACCTCAACGGGGGCAAGTTCGTCGCCGGCACCGGCACCATCAGCGCCGACGGCGAGGTCGGCCCGATCGGTGGCATCACGCACAAGATGATGGCCGCCCAGGACGCCGGAGCCACCGTGTTCCTGGTGCCCGCCGACAACTGCGACGAGGCGTTGACGGCCCGTGATGATCGGCTGCAGCTGGTCAAGGTGGACACCCTGACCGCTGCCGTGGACGCCCTGCACACCATTTCTGCCGGTGGCGAACCACCCCGTTGCTGAGAATGCGCTTGGCAGGCCATGCGTAGAGTTGGTGCAGTTGAGGCCCCAGACGTGCCGGCGGCCATGGACCAGGACTGGAGTTGACGAGTGGGTATGCGGCCCGCGGCGCGAATGCCGAAGCTGACACGACGTAGCCGGATCCTCATCGGGGTGGCCCTGGCCGTCGTCTTGCTGCTGTTGGTGGGGCCACGGCTGATCGACACGTACGTCGACTGGCTCTGGTTCGGCGAGTTGGGCTACCGGTCGGTGTTCACCACCCGGCTGTTCACCGAGATCGTGCTGGCCCTGGTGGCCGCGGTGGTCATCGGTGCCCTGGTGTTCGCCGGGATGACGCTGGCCTACCGGACGCGCCCGGTGTTCGTACCCACCAACGGGCCCAACGACCCGATCGCGCGGTACCGCAC
>JAEZKH010000003.1 GCA_023415515.1 Actinomycetes bacterium | reverse complement strand
GATGAAGCCGCCGTCGGTGATGATCGGGCCGAACGCCACGCCCTTCGTCGCGGTCACGTTGGAGATGATCACCAGCGCGGTGAACACCGCGGCGAGCACCGGATAGTACGCGGACCCGACCTGCGCGAAGGACGCCCGCGGCTCCGTCACCCGAGCACCTTGGCCAGTGCCGGGGGCAGCTGGTCGGCCACGACGGGATAGGACAGCGGCGACGAGAACGCGATGGCGCCGGACAGGTCCTTGCCGGTGAAGACGTGCCGCCTGCCCAGCTTGGCGATGGTCGGGTCAGCGAGCAGCGCCGCCTGCTGGTCGTCGCTCTCGGTTGTCCAGATCAGCGCGTCGGCAGCGGCGAGCACCTCCTCCATTCTGTCGCGCGCGATTCGTCCGTCGCCCGCGTCGGCGATCGTCAGACCCATCTGGGTGAGGAACTCCCCGCGCCATGGCGGTGTCACGACCTCGACGGCGTCGTCGGCCAGCGTTCCCCGCAGCAGCAACACCTTCTTGCCTGCGAACTGCGGATTGGTCTTTCCCACGCCGGCGAACTTGTCGTCGACGGCCTGCACGATCCGCGCCATCTCGTCGTACTTGAACACGGCATGGCTGATGGTTGCGGCCTGGGTCTTCCACGGCTCGAAGAAGGCGTCCTGCCCGGATTGCGCGATCGTCGGTGCCAGTTCGGAGAGCTTCTGGTACGTCGCCTCGTCCACCCCTGCGTTCGTCGCGACGATCAGGTCGGGCTTCAGCGCGGCGATCCGGTCGAGCTGGATTCCGTCGGAGAGGTCGAGCACCTCGGGCTGCGCCCCGCCGAGCTTGGGTGTCGCCCACGGCCACACACCGAACGGTTGGTCGCCGAACCAGTTGGTGACGGCGATCGGCACCACGCCGACGGCCAGTAAATCGTCCTGTTCGGTGTAGCCCGCGCTCACCACGCGGGTGGGGGGAGCGGGAACCCTGGTCTCCCCGAACATGTGCTTGACCGTGACAGAACCGTCGTCGGACACCGCACCTGGTTTTTCGGAGCGACATGCGGCGGCTGTTGCGGCGACGGTTGCCGTCATCGCCAGGAAACCCCGCCGCGACCAATCCTTCGGCACCCCGCGAGCGTAACCCGCGGTCATGTGGACTACGGCGTCGAACGCGTCGTCGGCGCGGAGCGACGACGGGCTGACCTTGAGCCTGCGGGCCAACTCCGGAATGGTTCCGGAATGGTGAAGCCACCGGTCGCAGTCACCAATTCCATTGCAGCGCTTGCAATGAGCTCGGTGGCAGCAGGGGTACCGGTGGCCATCCCATTCAGTCACCGTAAGCGAACACCATCGGTCGAGACGCGAACATCGCGGTTCCCGACCGATGGGCGACGTTTCGAATCGGATTTTCGTGGCAATCCACGCCCGACGCCAGACCGGCAGTGAACACAGCAGCGATGTGAAGTGACGTCGAACTGACGTCGAAATGATGAGGAAGGTCAGATGACCGAGCACAACAAAGCCGACCAAGCCCGCAAGAGGCTGCTCGATTCGCTGAAAGGCAAGGCCAAAGAGGTCGTGGGCGCCATCATCAGGAACGACGACCTGACCGCGCAGGGCCAGGTCGAGCAGGCGCAGGCCAAGCAGCGCAAGGAGGCCGGCAGGCTGGATTCGGTCGCAGACGCCGAGACCGCCGAGGCTCAGTCGCAGCTGGCCGATGCCCAGGCGCAGGCCGCCGAGGCACGCGTCGACGCCGTCACCGAGGCGCGGGCCCGCGAAGACGCCATTCGGCGTGATGCGGCGGCACGCAAGCAGCAGGCCGAACAGGCAGGCGCACGAGACGCCGAACTCGGACAGCGCGAGGCGGAGATGAAGGCCCGGCGGCAGCAGGCGGTCGCCGACGCGGAGAAGAATCTGGAGATCAACGCGGCGCAGGCGGAGGTCGCAGACGCCCTCGACGGCCATGACCAGGCGGTGCGGGAGTCGGCGGCAGCGCGGCAGGAGGCCGATCGCATCAGGCGCCGGGCCGACACGCTGTCCGACACCGCAGACGTTCCGCGGGACCGCTGAGAGAGGACTGACGATGAAAATCACCGACGTTCCGTTCGCCGTGCTGCGTCTGCAATATCAACTCGCCCGTGTCCCCCTCCAGGTGATCGAAGACCGCGTCGTCGGTCGCCTCGAGCCCGAAGCGCCCGCGCGACTGCTGTATGAGCGGTCGGTGGGCAGACTCGACGTCGCCGTCGGCGGTGCCCTCGGCGCGCCTGATGTCACCCGCCGCGGTGCCGCGCTGATCGAGCGCAGCGAGGCACTCAGCCGCGCCGCAGTCCTCGACGAGGCCGCGGATCGCGCCGTCGACGAAGCGACGACCGACCTCGAGGACGCACAACTGGCTGCGACCGCCGTCCGCCAGGAGGCGCAGGCCGAGAAGGTCGAGGAAGTCACGCAGGCACGCGCGGCCGCCGCGCACGAGAAGGTCGACGCGATCAACAAGGCACAGCAGCGCGTCGACAACGCGAAGACGCAGACCGACGAGGCGGCCGCCCAGCGCAAGAACGCCGTCGAGGCGGCCAAGCGCCGAAAGCAGGAACGCGCGGACGCCGCAGAGCGCAGCGCGGCCGCGGTAGCCGAGGCGAAACGTGAAGACGCCGACGCGAAGCGCGGTGCCGCCGCCGCCAAACTCGCCGGCGCCGACCGGACCGAGCAGTCGGCCGATGCTGCCGAGGAGGCCGGCAATGCCTGACGTGGCCGGCATCGTCACCCGGGTGGTGCGGGAGGTCGCCGCCCGGGTCGGGCTCGGCAGGCAGCCGCAGGATCCGCCGAAGAAAGTGCCTGCCAAGAAGGCCCCGGCCGAAAAGGCGGTGGCGAAAAAGGTTCCGCCCACAAGAGCCCCTGCCAAGAAGGCGCCCCAGAAAAGTGCGGCTGTCAAGCCCGCGGCGAAGAAGGGTGCTGTCAAGCAACCGTCGGTGAAGAAGGGAGCGGCCAACCCCGCCCCCGCACCCGCCGAAAAAGCGAAAAAAGTGGCCAAGAAGGCCGGCAAGAAAGCGCAGCCGAGAAATACTTCGCGGCGGGCCGGCTCCTGACCTCCCGGTACGTCAGATAGTGACGTATCCGACAGCGGCTGGTGTTAATCGGCGGTCAGACCCGGGTAGCCGACCAATGGTGCACCTCGCGCCGACAAATCATCGTCAACGCTGAGGGAGAGAAACGTTATGACCACACCCGATACGACAACGCTTTTGGCGCAACTGCGCGCCATTCTCGATCTGACCAACACAGAGATTCAGGTCGCTGAGACCCGCGTCGCGCAAGCCAGGACCGAGGCCGTCGAACGCGAGCTGGCGCAGAACGCCGCCAATGGCCGTGCCCGCGCCGAGGCGATCGAAGCGGCAATCCGCGGTCTCGGTGGCTACCCCGATGTCGTCGGGCCGTTCATCGGGCGCGCCGCGGCTGCGGTGAAGGCGCTCACCGAGCAGGCGCAGCCCTTCGACGAGGCGCTCCTGGGCGACCTCGCGCTGGAGCATCAGCTGCTCGACCGGGCCCGTTACCTCAAGGCGCTGTCGGTTGCCGTCAGCCACAAGGACATCCAGGCGCTTGCCGAGCGTCTGATCGGGGCGCACAGTGCGACGGTCGAATGGCTGACGACCGTGCTGGCAGAGGATGCGCTCGGCGGTCCCGCGGCCCTGCGCCGTACGCCGCTGCAGGCCGCGACAGGTGCGGCGGTCCGGCTGGCCTACATTCCGATGTCGCTGTCGGCTCGCGGTATCGACAAGGCCATCGACACCGTTCGGACCGCGCCGCCGGCATTCGGTGAGCTGCTGGAACGCGGCGCGCACGCCAGGGACGTCGCACTCAAGACGCTGACCGCATCGCGCGGTGCGGCCCTCGAGACGGCCGAGAAGGTCATCAGGGACGAGGGCGCGGACAAGGCCGCAGACGCCGTGCACTCCGTGCGGACGGCCACCGGCGCACTCGATCCCGACGAGCTGCCGATCGCGGACTATCCCGAACTCAATGTCGGGCAGGCGGTCGCGGCCGTCAAGGATCTCACCGATCCGGCCGACATCCGGACGATCATCGCCTTCGAGGAGGCGCACAAGGCACGCCACGGCGTGGTGTCTGCCGCGCAGACCCGGCTGGCCGACATCGCGAAGGATGTGGTCGGCATCAGCTGACGCCTTTCCGCACGTGCCCCGGCGCCCCAGTGGCGCCGGGGCCCAGTGCGTTCCCGCAGATTGCCAAGGCCTGCAGCAGCCCGCACACTAAGCGAAAGGCATTCGTTTCAGGAGCCGAGATGTTGATCGTGACGGCGCCCGTCGCCGCCCCCCTGTCACGCACGACCCCGTCGCGGCGGCCGCCTCTGCGCGTCGGACTGGTCCAGCACAGGTGGCGGCCGGAGCGCTACGAGTTGACCGCGGTGCTTCGCGGCGCCATCGACCAGGCGGCGGCCGAGGGCGCGCGAGTGGTTTTCCTGCCCGAGATCACCCTGCTGAAATATCCGGCCGACGTCCCCGCCGGCCCCGATCCCGGTGACTCCGCCGAAGACCTCACCGAGGGGCCCACGTTCGCCATGGCCGCCGAGGCGGCAACAGCCAACGGGATCTTCGTGCACGCGTCGCTGTATGAGAAGGCACCCGCCCAGGACGGACTCGGGTTCAACACCGCGATCCTCGTGTCACCCGCGGGGCAACTCGTGGGTCGCACGCGCAAGCTGCACATCCCCATCTCGGCCGGCTACTACGAGGACACCTACTTCCGCGCGGGCCCTGCCGACGAACAGCCCTACCGGGTGTACGAGCCCGACGGGCTCGACGCGCGGATCGGCATGCCGACATGCTGGGACGAATGGTTCCCCGAGGTGGCCAGAAACTACTCGCTCGGCGGCGCCGAAATCGTCGTCTACCCAACCGCTATCGGCTCCGAGCCGAAGTTCCCAGAGTTCGACACCCGTCCGCTGTGGCAGCAGGTGATCGTGGCCAACGGCATCAGCAGCGGCCTGTTCATGGTGGTGCCCAATCGGACCGGCGACGAAGGCGCCCTGTCGTTCTACGGGTCGTCGTTCATCTCGGACCCCTACGGGCGGGTGCTGGTCTCGGCACCGCGGGACGAAGAGGCGGTGTTGATCGCCGACCTCGATCTCGACCAACGCCGTGACTGGCTGGAACTGTTTCCGTTCCTGCTGACCCGCAGACCCGACACCTACGCGCCGCTGACCGCGCCGGTCGACGACGAACACCCCTACGGAGCGGGGCACGCCGCGACCGCGGTCGTCAAATGACCCCGCGGAGAACCCATCTCGGCGTAGTGTGCCGCTGGTGACGGCGACGATCTTCACCGGCGGGGTGATCTGGACCGGCCCCGGTCGCCAGACCGATACGCTCCTCGTCGTCGACGGCGTGGTGCGTGCACTCGGTGACGAGGCCGCTTCCTCCGCGGCGGCCGCGGAAAAAGTCGATCTCGGCGGCGGCTTCCTGATGCCGTCGTTCGGCGACGGGCATGCCCATCCGCTCTACGGTGGCCTCGAATCCGCTGGCCCTGCGGTCCGGCCCTGTAAGACGGTCGACGAGATCGTCTCGGCGGTAAAGCATTACGCGCACGATCACCCGGACGAAGAATGGATCGTCGGCGCCTCCTACGAGAGCAGCTTGGCGCCCGGCGGATTGTTCGACGCCCGCTGGCTCGACGCCGCGGTACCCGACCGGCCGGTCGTGCTGCGCGCCTGGGACTACCACACCATGTGGTGCAACTCGGTCGCACTCGAACGTGCGGGGATCACCGCCGAAACGGAGGATCCGGCACTCGGGGAGATCCCGCGCCGCGAAGACGGTTCTGTGTTGGGCACCTTGCGCGAGTGGGGCGCGATGGACCTGATGAACGCCGTGATGCCCGCGCGCAGCCAGGACGTCCGGGTGGCGGCGTTGAGCACAGCCGCCGACTACTACCTCGCCAGGGGAGTGACGTGGGTGCAGGACGCGTGGGTCGAGCCCGCCGACGTCGACACCTACCTCGCCGCCGCGGAGCGCGATGTGCTGCGCATGCGCTTCAACCTGGCGCTCTACGCCGACCCGCGCCATTTCGACTCGCAGGTCGACGCCTACGCCGATGCGCGGCGTCGGGTCGCGGCGGCCGGCTCGCCGCTGCTCACCGCCAACACCGTGAAGTTCTTCGCCGACGGCGTCATCGAGAACGAGACCGGCGCACTTCTTGCGCCCTACTGCACGGCGTTGCACAACCACGGGCAGCGGAACTGGGACGGTGACTCGCTGGCCGAGGCGGCGGCCCTGGTGGACCGGTTGGGCCTGCAGATCCACATCCACGCGATCGGCGACGCGGCGGTTCGGCAAGCGTTGGACGCGATCGAACGTGTGGTGCGGCACAACGGGCCTCGTGACCGCAGGCCGGTGATCGCGCACGCTCAACTCGTCGACGACGCCGACATCGGCAGGTTCGCCGAACTGGGCGTGATTCCGAACATGCAGCCGCTGTGGGCGCAGCTGGACGATCTGATGACGGTGCTGACCGTACCGCGGCTCGGCCGCGAGCGTTCGGACAAGCAGTATCGCATCCGCAGCATCGAAGAGTCCGGAGCGCCGTTGGCGTTCGGGTCCGACTGGCCGGTGTCGTCGGGTGCGCCCCTTGACGGCATCTCGATCGCCGCATCCCGGCAGACCGCCGCCGGTGAGCCCGCGGGAGGCTGGACGCCCGACGAGATCCTGCCGATCGAACGCGCACTGTCGGCGTATACGGCTGGTGTGGCGTATCAGGCGTTCGCGGAAGACAATTGGGGACTGTTGACACCAGGCGCCAGCGCCGACCTGCTCTGGCTGAACCAAGACCCACGGACCACGCCCGCGCGCGAGTTGCCCGCGCTCGACGTTCGTGCCACCTACCTGCGCGGCAGGCCGGCCTACTCGGCCACGGATTAGAGGAGAGCAGCCACATGTCCACTGCACCAGCCGATTCGACCGCCCCGCAACCGTCGGCGGAGGAGGGCGAAGGCCACCTGCGCCGGGTCCTCGGGGTGCCCGCGTTGGTCCTTTTCGGCCTGGTGTACATGGTGCCGCTGACCGTGTTCACCACCTACGGCGCCGTCACCGTGCTCACCGGTGGCCGTGTGCCGGTCGCCTATCTGGTGACACTGGCCGCGATGGTCTTCACTGCGCGGTCCTATGCGCGGATGGTCGGGGCCTTTCCGGTTGCCGGTTCGGCGTATGCGTACACACAGAAGTCGTTCGGGGCGCCCACCGGTTTCCTCGTCGGCTGGTCGCTCCTGCTCGACTACTTGTTCCTGCCGATGCTCAACTACCTCGTCATCGGGCTCTACATGGGCGACGCGCTGCCCGCGGTGCCGCAGTGGATCTGGATACTCGTGTCGATCGCGATCGTGACGATTCTCAACATCCTCGGCATCGTCTCGGTGTCGTGGGCCAACGTCGTCATCATCGGCCTGCAGTTCGTGTTCATCGCCGTGTTCGTCGTGATGTCGGTCTCGTCGATATCCGGAGCGGGCAGCGTGAACCTGATGGCGCCGATCTCCGGAGACGGCACGGTGGACGCGTTCAGCCCGGTGTTCGCCGGTGCGGCGATCCTGTGTCTGTCGTTCCTCGGGTTCGATGCGGTGTCGACGCTGTCCGAAGAGGCCAAGGACGCCAAGCGCAGTGTGCCAAGGGCGATCATGATCGCCACGATCCTCTCGGGGTTCATCTACTTCCTGTTGTCGTACGTCTCGCAGCTGGTGTTCCCGTCGAACGCGTTCGACGACCCCGACATCGGCTCGGTGGACGTGATGCTCGCCGCGGGCGGCAACTTCCTGAACATCTTCTTCACCGCGGCGTACGTCGCAGGCTGCATCGGCTCGGCGTTGACGTCACAGGCCTCGGTGTCGCGAATCCTGTACGCGATGGGCCGCGACGGCGTGCTGCCGCGCAAGGTGTTCGGGCACGTGTCCGTCAAGTTCGCCACCCCGACGTTCGCCATCCTGGTGGTCTCGGTCATCTCGCTCGCCGCGATCTGGATCGATCTCACGTTCCTGGTCACCCTGGTGAGTTTCGGCGCGCTCGTGGCTTTCTCCGCGGTCAACCTGTCGGTGATCAAGCACTACTTCTTCGATCGAGACGAGCGCCACGTGCTCAACAACCTGCTGCTGCCTCTGATCGGTTTCGGTTTGACGTTGTGGTTGTGGACGAGCCTGGAAGGTCAGGCGTTCAGGATCGGGATGATCTGGCTGGCAATCGGATTCGTCTGGCTGCTCGTCGTGACCCGCGGGTTCCGGCGTCCCACGCCGGTACTCGACATGAAGGAGTGACCGGGCTCAGACGATGAACGGGGCGCCGTCTGCAGTGTGCTCCCGCCTGCGAAGGACGTCCCCGTCGTCCACCTCGGGATTTGCGTTTCCAGGACGCGGGTCAGCGCGCCGAGGACGCCGCCTCCTGCCAAGACCGGCAGTGCTAGACGGTAGCGGGACGACCGTCTGACGGAAACGATTGTGATCACAGTGATTTCCAAGGTTCGACGGCCGCCGATGCGGTGCGCCTCGCGTACCGCTGTGGCGACATCGCTGATTCTGCTGTTGGCCGGACGTGTCCGTCGTAACGTGGCTGTCAGACAGCCGAAACCTTCAGGAGGGCGGTCCACCCATGGTCTTCTCATCTTGCACACGACGACGCGTCGCCGCCGGTGCACTGGCGATCGCGGCGCTGGCGCCCGGGGCCGCGGTGCTGGCGCACCTGCCTGCCGGGCCGCCCGCATATTCGGCGGCCTGCCCGGCGGGTGAGGACCCAGACGAATTCACCACCACGTGCGTTCCGTATCTGGTGCCCAACACGGGCGGCCGACGGGTCGGCGCGGCGACTCCCTCTGCGGTCGACCTGTGCCCGCCAGGGGTCAGCGGTGCGGAATGCATGCCGCAGGAATCCGCCCCTGCCGCGCCCCCGCAGCCGCAACTGCCCGCGCCCGTGGAGGGCCAGTCACCGCTGGGGCCGCTCTTGGACGTCAGCACGCCCGACGTCTGACTGTCGGCGGCGACCGACTTCCACTTCTCGCAGGTGGTCGACAAGACCGTCGGTGTCCACGGCGAGATCGTCAAAGCACTTCGGGTGACATCGGCGGCCGGGCCGACGGTCGGACTCACATGCCGGCCACACGCTTGTTGAGAAGCCGCTGCAACCATTGCGGAAGGCGTGCCGACAGCGCCGATACCTTCGTTTGCGCGCCGACCGGGAAGTGCACCTGGTGGATGATGCGCCGGGGAAGGGACGGTTCGACGGCCGCCATGATCGCGTCGGCGACGTCCTGTGCGGTCAGCCGGATGCCGAGCGATTCGGTCGTGCCGGTCTTGACGTTCTCCGTCATCGCAGTGTTGACGTAGAGCGGCCACATGGAGATGACGCGGATGTCGTATCTGTCCCATTCGATGTCGAGCGCTTCGGTGATCCCGCGGACGAAGAACTTCGTGGCGCTGTAGGTGGCCAGTTCGGGCTGCCCATAGATCGCCGACGCGGATGCGAGGTTCACCACGACGGGTCTCGGGGTTGCCCGCAGGTAGGGGAAGGCGGCGTAGAGGCCGTTGACGACACCCTTGGTGTTGATGTCGATCTCGGCGAGCTGAGCGGCGATGTCGATGTCCTCGAAGCGGCCGTTGCGCAGGATGCCCGCATTGTTGATCAGCACGTTGAGCCGGCCGCCGGTCGCGTCGGTGAACTCGGCGAGTCGCTGCGCCATCTGGTCGGGATCGGTGACGTCGAGGTGTCCGGTGATCGCGGTGCCGCCGATCGCCTCGACATCGCTGGACAGGGATTTCAGGCCGACCTCGTCGATGTCGTACCCGCCGACGACATACCCGTTGCGGGCGAAGGTCAGCGCGGTGGCACGCCCGATGCCGGCGGCCGCACCGGTGATGAAGACGCATCTGGTGAGGGGCATACGTCTACGATCGCATGGTCGCGACGTTGTGCCACAGGTTCTCCAGGCTGTCCGTGCCGCCGAACAGCGTGGTGAAGTGGGTCGAGTCGATGAGCACGATGTCGCCGGCCCGGTGCCCGCCCGGTGGCATCCAGATCAGCGCATTGAATTCGGTGTTCCCCGCCTCGGTGAACGGGTGCGGGCGGTTCGGGTCGACGCGCTGGCGGCCGAGCACGACCAGATCCTTGCTTTCCGGCGCCGTGAGCTCGTAGTGCGGCAGGTGCGGGTGGAAGTTGAAGGTCGTGACGTTGTCGAGCAGCCCAAGGGTGTCGAGGTCCCGAAAGCCGGTCAGCGGCGCGATCTCCTTGGTGCCGTCGACGACGGCGGGCCGCAACCCCCACGTGTTGTGCACCGGTACGTCCAGCGCCGTCATCAGCGAGCGCGCGAACTGGCTGAAGCGCTGCTGGCGCGGCACCAGCCGGTCGCCGTGGTGTTCGTACTCGACTTGGCGCTGGGCGAAATCGTCGGTGAAGCCGACGTCGTGATGCGGCGCGAGCAGAAGGCAGGTGCCCTCGCGCGTGAGCCACTCTTCGATGGCGGCTGTCTCGTCGGGCGTGGCTTCCTCTTGGGCGAGTACATGGTCGAGACCGAACACCATCAGCGTGTCGGTGTCGGCGAGGATCCGTTCGTCGATCGGCAGCCGGTAGCCGGCCTGGTCGATGCGCTGGAAGACGGCGACGGGGTGACCTGTGGCTTCCTCCGCGATCTGCTGGAAAGCGAGCGCCGACCGGTGGAAGAGCTCCAGCGTTCCCGCGATGCCCTGCAGGAAGTTCGCCTCGTCGTACTCCGGTGTCTCGTAGGCGGGCCACAGGACGTTGCGCACCTCGGTGATCGTCGAGAACCGGTTCTCGATCACTTCGGGCGGCCGTTGCGCCTCCCAGGGATAGCTCCAACTCCAATAGATGCTGATGCGCCGGCCGCCGGTGTGCGGTCGGGCGATATGGCTCTGGTTGTAGGTACGAGCGCGCATGATGCAGCCCCTCGGTGCTAGAGCGAAGCCAGGTAGCGCATGGCGCCCATCCCCGGCAGGAAGAAGTACGCGCCGCCCCTCAGTGTGGTGAATGCCGGAATCCCCCTGTGCACCTTGCGGATCGGCCGTTTCGGAACGGTGAAGTCCAGTGTGCCATCCTGAGTGCCGCAGATAGGGTCGTGCTCGTTGCCGAGTTCGTGGAAGGCCTTGTCGTTGATCCACACGTTCTGGGCGAACTCGAATTGCCGGACGAGGTCGGCACAGATGATGAACGCGGCGATGCCACGTTCGACGCCGTCGTCGGGCGCGCCCGCCGGCAGGGCGGGGCCGTAGGTGGCGCCGCGGCGGATCATTCGTCGCCGGTTCATGTAGTGCGCGGTGTCACGCGGGTTCAGCCGCCGCGCGTGGGAGCCGAGCGGGCACGCGTAGCCGAACGGATCCATCTCTTTGTAGCCGAAGTCGTTGTTGCGCATCGGATCCGCGCCGAGCTCAGGGTCGTCCTCGTCCGGCGCGAGCACCAGCGGGGCACCGCTGCGCCAGCGGCCCATGAACTTCGCGGCGAGCAGCTCCTGGTCGTCTGGTGTCTCGGCGTTCTCGCGCAGATATTCGCGGAACAGTGCGACGTGCTCCTCCAGTCGCCGGTACGCCAGAAAACTACCGTTGCGCGACAACACTTCTGGTTGCGGAAGGCCTGCCACCGGGCCGTTCTCGTCGGGATAGCCCAGGATGAACTCGCCCGGCTCCAGCGGCGCACCCGAGCCCGGGGTGGGCTCTTCGCCGGACCCTTTCATCACCGGTTGCGACAATCGGTCGCGGAAACCGAAGTGATCGTGGGCGTAGTTGAACGGCGGGCTCGCGTTGAGGTCCAGATGTGAGATGCTGCGCACGCCGTCGGTTCGGCCGAGCAACGTGTCGTGTTCGCCGATCGACCGCCTGCACTGCTCGTCGTTGCGCGCGAACAGGATCGCGACCGCGTGCAGGTCGTCACCGGCGAGGCCGCCCACCCAGTGTTCCGGGGCGCTGTGGCCGGTGTCGCCGAGGATGTCGGCCCGCGCGGCCATGCCTGCGCGGAACTCCTCTGGGAACGTCTGCAGCGAGTCGGCAGGCACACCGAGCGCGCGCAGACCGTTCCACGTGAAGGCCAACGTGACCCAGCGGTCGGACTCGTCGATCGTGGCGTTCGCCTGTGCGGCCGACTGCGTCTTGTCGAGCAGTTCCGACAGCCAGGCCCGCCCGCCTTCGGCCGTGTCGAAGGCCAGGAACTCGTAGCGACCTGTGATGGCCGGGGTGCGGGTGAGAAGGATGTGCTGGATGTCGTCGAGTTCGAGTTCGGTCACTGCTTGCCCTTCGTCCACGCCCACGCCGCGATGCGCCAGCCTGCGGGCGAATGACGCAGCGCCACAGTGAAGAACGCGCCCGTTTGTGTGACGGGCGTACCGCGCAGGTCGAATGTCATGGTCGTCGGTACCACGACGTAGGCACTGTCGCCGGTCACCGCGTTGTGGAGGGGGTCACCGAGGGATACGACGTACCCTGAGGCGCCGAGGTGGTCCCCTTCCACCAGCACGTCGCCGTACCAATCGCGGGTGGCGTTCGGGCCATGCCACACGTGCGGGGCCATGCCGTCGAGAATCGTCGCCGAGTCGGCGAAGACGGCAGCCATCCCGTCGACATCTTCCGCGTTGAACGCATCGATGTACTGCTGCACCGCCGCCAGCGGGCTGTCGGTGGACATCCGTCACTGCATCTGATCGAGCATGGTGGAGAAGGCCGCCTTCAACCGCAGCGCCTTCTTGATCTCGTCGGCGGTGACGTAGGGGTACTCGCCGTATTCGAGGAAGCTGGGCACCTGATGTTCGCGAACGAAGGTGATGAATGCATCCGGGTTCTCCTTCCAATCCTCGGGGAAACCTTCGAGGTTGGTGAAGACGGTGGTGATACCGGTGGCACTGAACAACTGGACGGCGTCTTCGGTGTATTTGTCGAAATCGGTGTCGAAAATGCCCTGATATTGAAAATGCAGCCCGGAGCCGACATCGAAGAGGACCCAGCGCAGGTAATGCAGGCGAAGCGGGGCGAGTGCCTCTGGACTGTTCGCGATGGTCTCCTCGATGGTCTTGCCGTATGCCCGCACGGCCTCTTCGCGGCCCTCTTTGACCTTCGCGATGATCGAGAAGCCGTGGCAGGCGGGTGTCCTCGGGAAGACGGGACCATATCGTCCCCGCTCGAGCTCGAAATAGCCCTCCTTGGGAATGGCCATCGCCGCCGGCTTGGTCCAATCCTGGTCGCTGGCAGCCATTGTCAGCTCCTTGCCTCGAAGCTCGCGTTGGCGCAGCGTAGCACCGGCGGCGACACCGAATTCCGCTTCGAACAATTCTCCGTGCGGCGAAAGCCTGCAGGTCGGAAAGCGAAGGAATATTTGTCGAAAGGCGATTGTGCACGGGTCGGTGCGACTTACTCTCCGGCTATCCGAGTAGGAGGGAGTGGTTCGTGAGAAACGAACAGCGCTACCTGATATTGGGTCTCGCCGTGGCACTGATGCCCGTCGGCGTGACGGTCGCTTCGCCCGCAGCGGCGGACTGCACGAACGCAGGCGCGGCCACTGTGTGCGCCCAGGGCACGGTACGCGGCGGCGGGCCGGACGCCCCGGTCGCGGGACCTGCCTATCCCAGCTATTGCGCCGACCCCTGGTACTGCGACGACGGCTGGGACATGGACATCATCATCGGGCGGCCCGGCCGCCCGGGTATCGGC
>JAEZKH010000517.1 GCA_023415515.1 Actinomycetes bacterium | reverse complement strand
GACCAGCACATAGCTGCCCAGCACCAACGTGAAGCCGGTGGCCAGCAACAACAGCGAATTCAAATAGAACTTGGTGACGTTCTTTCTGGCGTAGTCACCGATGATCGTGCGCATGCCGTTGGCACCGTGGATCATCGCGAGCCACAGCAGCGCCATGTCCCAGATCTGCCAGAACGGCGAGGCCCAGCGCTGCGCGACGTAGTTGAAGTCGATGCGATACACCCCGTCGTCCCACATCAGCATGATGAACAGGTGGCCGAGCGCCAGGAAGACCAGCGCGACGCCGGAGAACCGCATGAACAGCCAGGCGTACTTCTCGAAGTAGGGGATGCCTCTGGGCCTGCGCGGTGCGCGCGGGTGGTCCAGCGAGGCGGGCCGGTCGTGTTCCTTCTCCTGGACCGGTGCGATCCGGCCGTCCCGATGATGGGGTGTCCACGCAGTACTCACAGGAACCTCTCCGCCATGTGCATGCCGAGCACGCCCAGCGCCGGGATCATCACCGCCAGCCAGATGGCCGCCACGGCCCACAGCATCAGCCGCTGGTAGCGGGGACCGTGTTGCCAGAAGTCGATCAGGATGACCCGGACGCCGTTGAGCGCGTGGTAGAGGACCGCGGCGACGAGGCCGGCCTCCATCAGGCCGACGATCGGAGTCTTGTAGGTGTCGACGACCTGGTTGTAGGCGTCGGGGCTGACCCGCACCAACGCGGTGTCGAGCACATGGACGAAAAGGAAGAAGAAGATGGTCGCGCCGGTGATCCGGTGCAACACCCACGACCACATGCCCGGGTCGCCGCGGTAGAGCGTGCGTCTGCGCGCCGGCTTCGCTTGCGGGGCCGCTGTCTCCGTATTCGTGCTCATCGGGCCTCCAACGCCATCGGTGGTCGGGGCGACTCTAAACCCATTTGTAGTGCCCGAAGCACTACCGTGTTAGCCGATCGAGGGTCTTGACCTCGAATTTAGGGTTACCTACATCACGTGGTGAACAACGGGACGGGGGTTTGCGAATGCAGCCAGGGCCGGACCGGCGGTATTGACGTGACCGCTGATATCGACTGGAAAGTGTTGCGAGACGCGGCAATCGAGATCTCGAAGCGGGCGTACGCACCGTATTCGGCATTCCCGGTCGGCGCCGCGGCGCTGGGCGACGACGGCCGCGTCGTGGCAGGGTGCAATGTGGAGAATGTCTCATATGGCCTGGGTCTCTGTGCCGAGTGCTCGGTGGTCTGCAGCCTGCATTCAAGCGGCGGCGGACGGTTGGTCGCGCTGGCCTGTGTGGCCGCCGACGGCGACGTGCTGATGCCCTGCGGGCGGTGCAGGCAGGTGCTGCTGGAGCACGGCGGCCCGCAGATGCTCATCGACCACCCGGACGGGCCGCGACGACTGGGCGACCTTCTGCCCGACGCGTTCGGGCCGGGTGACCTCGCCCGGAAACAGCCCGAAACACCGTGACCGAACCCGCATTCGACGCTCCGACCGTCATCAGGACCAAGCGCGACGGTGGCGTGCTCTCCGATGCCGCCATCGACTGGGTGATCGACGCCTACACCGACGAGCGAGTGGCTGACGAGCAGATGTCTGCGCTGCTGATGGCGATCTTCCTGCGCGGAATGACCGGACACGAGATCGCGCGCTGGACCGCGGCGATGGTGAATTCCGGCGAGCGGTTGGATTTCGGCGACCTGCGGCGCTCCGGCGCTCCCGACAAGCCGCTTGCCTTGGTGGACAAGCACTCCACCGGCGGCGTCGGCGACAAGATCACGATCCCGCTGGTTCCCGTCGTGATGGCGTGCGGCGGCGCCGTCCCCCAGGCCGCCGGGCGAGGTCTCGGGCACACCGGCGGCACGCTCGACAAGTTGGAGGCCATCGCCGGGTTCACCGCCGAGATCGCCAAAAGCCAGATCCGCCAGCAGCTTTGCGAGCTCGGCGCGGCGATCTTCGCCGCGGGGGAGCTGGCTCCTGCCGACCGAAAGATCTATGCCCTGCGCGACGTCACCGGCACCACCGAATCGCTGCCGCTGATCGCCAGTTCGGTGATGAGCAAGAAGATCGCAGAGGGCACGCGCGCGTTGGTACTCGACACGAAGGTCGGCTCCGGCGCGTTTCTGAAGACCGAAGCCGAGGCGCGCGAGCTGGCCGCCACCATGGTGGGGTTGGGCACCGAGCACGGCCTTGTCACCCGGGCGCTTCTGACCGACATGGGCACCCCGCTGGGGTACACGGTCGGCAACGCCGTGGAGGTCGCCGAGTCAATGGACGTCCTGGCCGGGGGCGGGCCGCCCGACGTGGTCGAGCTGACGCTCGCACTGGCCGCCGAGATGCTCGACGCGGCCGGGCTGGACGGCGTCGACCCTGCGCACACGCTGCGCGACGGGACGGCCATGGATCACTTCCGCAGGCTGGTCGAGGCGCAGGGCGGTGATCTGGCACAGCCGTTGCCGATCGGTCGCCACTCCGAAACCATCACCGCACCGCGGAGTGGCACGATGGGCTCTATCGACGCGATGTCTGTGGGTCTGGCGGTGTGGCGGCTCGGAGCGGGCCGCGCGGTGCCCGGTGAACGGGTGCAGCCCGGTGCGGGCCTGCGGATCCACCGTCGCCCCGGGGACCCCGTCGCCGCCGGGGAGGTGCTGTTCACGCTCTACACCGAGACCCCGGAAAGGTTCGGTTCCGCGATGGCGGAACTGGAGGGCTGCTGGGGCGTCGGGGACACTGCGCCCGACATCGGGCCGCTGATCATCGATCGGATCTGTGCATGACCTCCCCGCTGACGCTCGACTTGATCCGGCAGGCGCCGAAGGCGCTGTTGCACGACCACCTCGACGGCGGACTGCGGCCCGCCACCGTCCTCGAACTCGCCGAGCAGACCGGCTACGACGACCTGCCCGCCACCGACGTCGACGGTCTCGCGAGCTGGTTCCGCACGGCGGCGCACAGCGGTTCGTTGGAGCGCTACCTGGAGCCGTTCGCGCACACGGTCGGGGTGATGCAGACCCCAGAGGCGCTCTACCGGGTTGCCTACGAATGCGTCGGGGACCTGTCCGCCGACAACGTGGTGTACGCCGAGATCCGGTTCGCCCCCGAACTGCACATCGACGGTGGGCTGTCACTCGACGCGGTGGTCGATGCGGTTCTCGCGGGCTTCTCCGACGGCGAGAAGGCGGTCAGCGGCGAAGGCCGGGGGATCACGGTGCGCTGCCTGGTCACCGCGATGCGCCATCAGGCGCGGTCGCTGGAGATCGCCGAGTTGGCCATCCGGTTCCGCGACAAGGGCGTCGTCGGTTTCGATATCGCGGGCGCCGAGGCCGGATATCCGCCGACGCGTCACCTCGACGCCTTCGAGTACATGCGAAGTCACAACGCCCGGTTCACGATTCACGCAGGAGAGGCTTTCGGCCTGCCGTCCATCCACGAGGCGATAGCGTTCTGTGGCGCGGATCGCCTCGGCCACGGCGTACGCATCGTCGACGACATCACCATCGGATCAGACGGCTCCGCCCACCTCGGCCGGTTGGCGGGGCTGTTGCGGGACAAAAGGATTCCGCTCGAGCTGTGTCCGTCCTCCAACGTGCAGACAGGTGCCGCGGGCAGCATCGCCGAGCATCCCTTCGATCTGCTGGCGCGCAGCCGTTTTCGGGTCACCGTCAACACCGACAACCGGCTGATGAGCGACACCAGCATGAGCCAGGAGATGCTGCGCCTCGTCGAGGCCTTCGGATACGGCTGGAGCGACCTGGCCCGGTTCACCATCAATGCGATGAAGTCGGCGTTCATCCCGTTCGACGAGCGGTTGGCGATCATCGACGAGGTGATCAAGCCGCGGTTCGCGGTCCTGATCGGCTGACTCCGCCGCTGTGCCCTGCGGGGGCCGACCGCGGCTATTCCTGGCGCAGCCGGGATTCCAGGAACGTCTCCAGCGATTCCCACTGCTCGACGGCCTCGGCGTACGGGCCGCTCGGCTTGCGGACGGTTTCGGGGTCCAGCACGTGGGCCACCAGCGCGCCGAGTGGCATGTCGGCGTCCAGTGTCTCCTCGACGATGTCGTCCTCGGCGTATTCGCCGACGTCTGTGAGTAGTTCGACGGCGAGCTCGAGCTGGTCGCGGTCGATCGAGTCGGGTCCGTCGGCGATGTCGTCGGCCAGGCCACTGGTGACGTAGACGTTCTCGTCGGTGACGTCGACACGCAGCGAGCCGTCGGTGGCAGCGGTCTTGATGTCCTCGTAGGTGGCCAGGTCCGACAGGTCGTGGTCGTGTTCGTCGGCGAGGTAGCGCGCCAACGCCCGCTCCGACCCGAACACGCTGACCCGCCCGTTGCGGCCGAGGAACACCGGTGCGTCGTCGAGGTAGCAGCGCAAGGTGTAGTACGTACCGCCGCGGGTGATCATCCGGATCGGGTCGATGCCGACCTTGAGCCAGAAGTCCTCGTCCGCGCCGAGCACCAGACCTCTGCTGTGGTCGGGGGCCGCGGTCTCCGACTCGGCGGTCTCCACGTCGGCGTCGTCGGCGGCCTCGGGGTCGGCCGCAACGACCTCGGAGACCTCATCGGGTTCTGGCTTGGGTGCCTCGAGTTCGGCTTCGGCCTTCTCGGCCGCGGCCTCGTCGACGTCGGGAACCGTGACGATCTCGTCGATCGCGTCGACGACGTTGTCCCAGTTCCGCCCGACGACGGCACCGATCTCGCTCCAGCGCTTGCGGCCGCTGCGGCCGCGGAAGCTGTCGATGCCGTTGCCGAGGGAACCGAGCACCGGGTTTCCGTTGAAGAACTTCGTGACGGTCGAGAGTTCACAGACCGAGCCGATGGACGAAACGATGGCCAACGTGCGGTGGATGGTTGCCACCGATTCCTCTGTCGGCTTCTCGGCCAGCAGTTCCTGCACGCCGATCAGGTCGTACTGGCGCTCTTCCGGCGGATCGAAGCGGTGCGCGTTGGCTTCGACGAGACCGGCCCACGCCGGGTGGTCGGTGAGATCGTTGTCGGTGTTGGTTCTGGCGAACGCGACCAGGTCGGCCACCGATTCGAACCCGTAGAGGTCGTCGTCCTTGCCGAGCAGCGCCTCCCACTCGTCGCCGGCGTCCCGCCAGCGGGGGGCCCACAATGTGTAGAGGTCGCCCTTGGTCAACCCGAGCCGGATCGGCACGATGTCAGCAGCCATGCGGCACAGCCTAGAACGTGGCCGTGGGCGGATAAGCAAACGGGGCACAACCAGCGGCGACAACGGACATCGCCGCCGAGAAGCCCCCCGGGCTCACTCCTCTTTCTCGTGTTTGCCGCGCGGCTGCGGTGGCGGGCGGTTCGCCACCACCGGGAACGAACCGGTGTAGCCCTCGCGCTCGCGCGCAACCTCCAGTACCCGGGACCGCACCGCGAACCAGCCGATCACCAGCGCCGGAATGATGACCACAAGAGACGCCACCGTCCACGTGCCGATCGGGGGATCGAAGGCCATCAGCACCAGCACCGACAGCAGGAACAACAGCGTGAGGTAGCCGGTCCACGGCGTGCCCCACAGCCGGAAGGACGGGCGCTCGAGGATGCCCCTCTTCGACCAGCGATAAAGCTGGATCTGGCAGATCACGATGGTGGCCCAGGAGGCGATGATGCCCAACGCGGCCATGTTCAACACGATTTCGAAGGCCTCTTCGGGTACGACACCGTTGAGAAGCACGCCGAACAATCCGATCGCCGCGGTCAGGCAGATTCCGCCGTAGGGCACGCCGCGCGACGACATCACCGAGGTGAACTTCGGTGCGCTGCCGTTCATCGCCATCGACCGCAGAATTCGACCGGTTGAGTAGAGGCCGGCGTTGAGGCTCGAGAACGCCGCCGTCAGCACGACGATGTTCATGACGGTGCCCGCGCCTTCTACGCCGATCTTGCCGAAGAACGTGACGAACGGGCTTTCCCCGGCGTCATAGGCGGTGTAGGGCAGCAGCAACCCGAGAAGGAATACCGAACCGACATAGAACAGTGCGATGCGCGCGATGACCGTGTTGATGGCGCGCGGCATGATTTTCGCCGGGTGGGCGGTCTCGCCCGCGGCGGTGCCGACGAGTTCGACTGCAGCGTAGGCGAACACGACACCAGACGTCACGACGACCAACGGGAAGACCCCGGTCGGCAGCAGTCCGCCGTTGTCGGCGATCACGCTGAAACCGGTCGATTGCCCGTCGACCTTGTAGCGCCCCGCCAGGAATATGGTGCCCGCCACCAGGAAGGTGACCAGCGCGAGGACTTTGATCAGCGCGGCCCAGAACTCGAGTTCGCCGAACACCTTCACCGAGATCATGTTCAAACCGAGCACGGCGGCGAGTGCGATGAGCGCGATGAGCCACTGGGGGATCGCGTCGAACGCTTTCCAGAAGTGGAAGTAGGTGGCGATGGCCGTCGAGTCCACGATCGCGGTCATGGCCCAGTTCAAGAAGTACATCCAGCCGGCGACGTAAGCCGCTTTCTCGCCGAGGAACTCGCGTGCATACGAGACGAACGAGCCCGACGACGGTCGGTGCAGGACGAGTTCGCCGAGTGCCCGCAGAATCAGGAACACGAAGATGCCGCAGAACCCGTACACCAGGAACAGGCCGGGGCCTGCGCTCGCCAGTCGACCCCCGGCACCCAGGAACAGCCCGGTGCCGATGGCGCCGCCGATGGCGATCATCTGCAGCTGGCGCGGCCTCAAGCCCTTGTGGTAGCCCTCGTCCTCGCTGGTCAGCGCGGAATAGTCATAGCCGTTCTTGGCGGGTGCGGCCTCTTCGGCGGTCACTTTGCTGCACCGTCCTTCGGTTCGGACGGCCGCACGACCGGCGGGGGTTTGGATTCGTCGTTGATGTCTCTGAAGGTGAGGGCGAACCCGCACACCATCAGGACTGCGGCGATCGCGTACCCGATGATCGACCACCATCCCACGTGCAGATACGCGGTGACCGCGACGATCGCCATGGCCAGGAACACCATGGACATTCCGATCAATGGGACCTTGGCGAAAAGGTCGACACGCGCCATGACACCCCACCCCCAAAACGAATGTGAACGTGTAGCGTTTTCGAGTAGACACCCTTGAACCCGTCCGGGCCACTCGAACGGCCAATACTCACAGCTACAAGGCTTTCGCCTTCGTCTCCGGCAATGCGTAGGTGGCCAGCAGGCTCAACAGAATGAGGGCCGCCATCATGGCGCCGATGGCCCAGCTTCCGTACCTGGCGAGCAGCGCTCCGGCCACCAGGGGCGGCATCGCGCCTCCGAGGATGCCACCGAGGTTGAAAGCCAAACCCGAGCCGGTGTAACGGAATCGGGTCTCGAACACTTCGGGTATGAACGATGCCATGGGCCCGTACGAGAGGCCGAGGATGCCGAACGTCCCCATGATGGCCAGTGCGAACAGCGCGTGTGATCCCGTGTCGAGAAGCGGTACCACAGCGAAGCACCACGGCAGCGCAAGGCCGAAGCCCACCAGGATGACGGCCCGACGGCCGTACCTGTCGCTCAGCAGGGCCGATGCCGCTGTCAGCACGAGCATCGACAGCGCACCGAGCACCGCGACCGTGAGGATCAGGTTGCGCGGGTGCTTCAGCGTCGTGCCGGCATAGCCCAGGAAATACGTACCCGCCATGAAGCTGAAGGTGAAGATGCCGGTCATCGAGCCTGCGCCGAGCAGCGTTTGACTTCCCTGGTGCCGAAGCAGATCCGCGATCGGTACGGGGGAGACGGAGCCTGCGGCGATCTCGCGTCTGAACACCGGTGTCTCGTCGAGGCTGAGCCGAACGTAGAGCGCCACGGCGATCAGCACGGCGCTGAACAGAAACGGTAGCCGCCAACCCCATTCGATGAATGCCGGGCTCTTCTCGCCGACGGTGAGATTGACGGTGAGGAAGACCAGGCTGGACAGCAGCAGCCCCGATCCGACGCCGAGCTGGGTGAACATTCCATAGGCGCCGCGCCTTCTCGCCGGTGCGTACTCGGCGCTCAGGAGCGCAGCGCCCGCCCATTCCCCGCCGACGGCGAACCCCTGCAGCAGGCGCAGCGCCAACAGCGACAGCGGGGCGGCGACGCCGATGGTGTCGGCACCGGGAACCAAGCCGACCGCAGTCGTCGACAAGCCCATGATCAGCAATGTCGCGATCAGGGTCTTCTTGCGGCCCAGGCGATCACCGAAGTGTCCGAACACGGCCGCACCGACCGGCCGTGAGAAGAAAGCTACCGCGAACGTCGCGAACGAGGCGATCGTCGCCATCGTCGGCGACATCTGGGGGAAGAAGACCGTCGGGAAGACGAGCGCGGCGGCCGTCCCGTAGATGTAGAAGTCGTAGTACTCGATCGCGGTGCCGACGAAGCTGGCCAGCGACACGCGCTTCATCGAAGGGCCGGTCACGGTGACCATACTGCCGCGCGGTTTGCCTCAGAGGGGCGACGATCCGATCAGGTCGTCGTGATCGGCGCGGACCGCAACGACCTGTGCGGCGTTGACGGTGATCGTCCCCGTCCGGCGACTCTTCTCGTCGGTCACCGTGTACTCGATCACGTACGTACCCGGCTCCGATGCGGTGAACTGGAACGAGCCGAAGTCCGTGTGGACGCCGTCTGGCATGTACAGCGCCATGTCATGGGCAATAAAGACGACGCTGCCGATGATTTCGCCGTTTTCGAGCTCGAGTCGAATGTTCCTATTCGGCTCATCGACGGGGTACACGTTCACCACCGGAAATCTCAGCGCGTCACCGTTGGGGTCGGTGGCGATGTCCGCCAAGTTTATGGAAATCGGTTCGCCGATATTGACGTTATAAGTGATGTTGGGCGCATTCGGTGCGTCGTCGGCAACCGTGACGGTGATTTTCGCGCTGTCGACGTGACCGCCGCCGGGCCGGAGAAATCCCAGCAGGCCGTGGAGATGGAACCGGCTCGCCTCGTCGCTGACTGTCACGGTGAACTCATCCACCTGACCGGGTTGCGCGCCGGAATCGGATGTGTAGGTGTACTTTCCGGTGGTCTGATCGATGGTGACCGTGCCGTACTGGGGGCCGCCAGGCTGACCGCGGTCGGGCACTGTATAGGTCAACGTGTCGTCGTCGCTGACGACATCGAACTCAAAAGTCTTGGGCTCACCGGAAAACACCTGGACGGTTTGTGCGCGAATCTCAGGTCTGCGGTTGAGAAATGTGCGCTCGATCTCGCGTCGAAGCCAGCCGAGGACGGCAAGCAGCACGGGAGGCTGTGCCTGAGGTGCCTGCCCCGGGCCCGACAACGGCGCCAAGGCGGCGGAGAGCACACCGGTCGCATTGCTGATGAGCGTGGTCGCGCGCAAAGCGGCTGTCGGTGTCGTTGCGTCTGCACCGCGCGCCCTGTTCAGAGCAATCGGCTGGCCGTGTTCGGCGTTGAGCGGCGTGACATTTGGCGCCTCGATTCCTTCGGGTGGGTGAAACTCGCGCTTCGGCTTGGCCGGCGTGGCGAGTTGGGCGGCAGTTGACTTCTGCGGTGTCGGCGCCCGAGAGACGGTGATCGCCGAAAAGGCGGGCCGGCTTTCCCGTGGCCGTTGCCAACGTCGCGAACTCTGGGTGTTCACGGACGCAACCACCTCGTTGGGTCCGTCCGTTGTGACCCGGCGGTGCTGCGTGAGCCCGGATCGACGCTGCCACCTGTCGGACGTCAGGGATCCACCCGACGTGTGGAGCTTCATCCTGGGTGATGACCCCGCAATCGACGATGGCGGCGAATCCTTCGGTCCTGCATCGAGATTCGGCTGCGGCGACGACGCACCGTCGTGCTCCTGGGCTGGCGCTGTGCCCGACGGTGATTCAGTGTCTGATGGATCGCCCGCGGCTTCGGTTTCGGTGGCGTGCGCGGTGCCGACCCCCGGGCCTGTGAGGATGGCCATTCCCACGCCGAGGGCCGCGGCAAGCGCGCCGACTCTGCCGATCGACTTCGCGTGACGCGGGGCGGTGCTGAGGTGCGTAGTGGTCATGAGGGGACCTCGTTGTCAAGGGGCGACCGGAACTCAGCTAAAATTAACGTAAGCGATAAATGGATTCATCGGGTTTGCGGAATTTCGTTTCCAAACCGCTGTACCCGCGGCTGACCAGGGTAGAAGACTGCTGTGGCATGGCAAATTATGGCGTGTTTGACATGTCGATACCTATCCGCTATTTGAACCAGTTAACGCCATAAAGAAAACGCCAACGCATTCGCTTGCACACAATCGGCAAGTTCGCCGAGATCAGTCGGCCGCTGAGCCGACACGACGCCACATCGCCGGTCTCATGCCGTCGGCCGCCAGAAGCCCTGAAAACCCTGGCCCGCATTCGTCGTTCGGATCGCTGACAGCTTGACCGGATCGCCCGCTTCGATCATTTGACCGTTGCCGACGATCATCGCCACGTGACCGTCCCAAACGGCGAGATCGCCCGGCCGCAGCGCGCCCTGGTTGACGGCTGCGCCCAGGTCCTGCTCCTGCGCCAGGCGTGGAAGGTCCAGGCCCGCTTGGTGATACGCCCACTGGGTCAGTCCGCTGCAGTCGAGGCCGACCCCCGGGGTGGTTCCGCCCCAGACGTAAGGAACACCGAGCTGGGTCAGCGCGTGGCGGACGGCGTTGGCTGCCACCGGGTTCGGTGCCGCCACTGTGCTGCCGTCGGGGAGAGTGACGGCCACGCCGTCGCCGGACGTGTCGGGGTCCGGCTGTACGAGGCCTGCGAGTTCTGTGTCCGCGGGTCCCGGGCCACCTGGTGACCCGACGGGTGCGCCGAAGCCGGCGGGTGCGCCGAAGCCCGCGGGGGCAGAGAAGCCGGGCCCGGCGGGTGCAGAGAAGCCGGCGGGTGCCGCCGAGGCGCCTGCGGGCATCACGGGCGGTGCGGGCGGTGCGGGCGTGGCGATGGCGGCCGCGCGCCCGTCGAGCTCTGCGC
>JAEZKH010000512.1 GCA_023415515.1 Actinomycetes bacterium | reverse complement strand
CCTCTTTTTGGCACCTGTGCCAAAACCTTTTAACATCCTAGGGTGGCCCATCGCGTCCTGGTGATAAGCGCAAGCCCGCGTCGGGACGGTAACTCGCACTTGCTGGCGCGGTCGGCCGCAGCAGGTGCCGCCGATGCGGGCCACCACGTCGAGCACGTATTCCTCGATGACTACGTCGACCGATCCCTTGGCAACTGCCGTGCGTGCAGACGAACCGCCGACGGTCGGTGCTCACTGGACGACCGCTACCGCGAACTGCTCCTGGACAAAATGCTTCCGGCCGACGGCCTCCTGTTTGCCATGCCGCTGTACTTCTACGGCATGCCGGGTCGGCTCAAGACGGTCTTCGACCGGTTGTTCTGCTATACCTCCAACAGCGCCCCCGAACAGGACGAGGTAGTCACCGGGATCATGGGCAAGAAGGTCGGCGTGCTCATCTCGTGCGAAGAGAGCTATCAGGGCGCAACGCTCGGCGTCACAGCCCAGTTTCAGGAATTGACGCGGTACCTGAACCAAGACCTCACCGGCGTCGTCGTCGGCAACGCGAACAGTCGCGGCGAGGTCGTTCGCGATCCGCGCGACGCCGTGATGCAAGCACGTCTGCTCGGCCGAAACCTGTTCGACGCCAGGGTCACCGACTACCGACTGGACACGCCACGCTCGAACAAGGTGTGGGAGGTATAGAGCCGATACTTGAAGCGACGCCCGCGAACGCTGCGTCAGCCACGGCACGTTCGATCATCGCGGCGGGCTCTAGGCTGGCCGGTGAACCCCGGGCACGAGGAGCATCATGATGGACAGCCGCTTACTGCTCAGCGCGGTCATCGTCGCGCTGACCCTCACCGCCGGGTGCAGCGAACACGCACGACCCGCATCGGCGCCTCCGCCCCCGTCAACACCGTCGAGCGCGGCGCCTGCGCCCCGGCCGACGGTGGCGATGCTCGACGAGGCGGCACCGACCGGCGCGCAACCCCGGCTGTCGTCGGATCCGGCGCAATTGGCCGACGAACTCGTCGCCGACGAGCGGACTCTGCGCGACCCGTCCGCGCCCGAATCGGGTCTTCGCGAGGCCGCGCGCCGACAGCAGGCCGCCTACCGCGCCATCGGTTACCACCCGGAG
Source organism: Actinomycetes bacterium (assembly GCA_023415515.1). GTDB lineage: Bacteria > Actinomycetota > Actinomycetes > Mycobacteriales > Mycobacteriaceae > Mycobacterium. Next base: position 15,798 of record JAEZKH010000512.1, on the reverse strand, counting down.
TGGGACTCGGTCGCCCGGCCGCGGATTCCGCCCGAACTGCTGCAGGTCTATGACCTCAACGTGGACGCCCGCAGGCAGCTCACCGCGATGACTGAGGTCAGAGACACCGTGCCCGCGTGGCACATCGTGGCACCTGCCCCGGCCGACGAACTGCTCGCGTTCTACCGCGACGCCGAAGCGGCATCCGGCGTCGGCTGGAACTACCTCGCCGCGATCAACCTCATCGAGACCCGGCTCGGCAGCGTGGTCGGTCCGAGCAGCGCAGGCGCGCAGGGGCCGATGCAATTCCTCCCCTCGACGTTCGCCGCCTACGGCGAAGGCACCGACATCTACTCGCCGCGCGACAGCATCATGGCCGCGGGCCGCTATCTAGCCGCCAACAACTTCGCCGCCGACCGTGACGGCGCCATCTACCGGTACAACCATGCGGCGCAATATGTTCGGGCAGTCAACGACTATGCGTCGGTGCTCGCCGCCGACCCGGCTGCCTTCACCGGCTACTACCGCTGGGAGGTATACCTGAAGACCGCGGACGGTGATCTCCTCCTGCCGATCGGCTACACGTCGGAGGTACCTGTGCCGGTCGACGAATACCGCGCGACGCATCCGCAGTGACGCGGTGATCAGCGCCGCCAGAAGTCGAACCTGTCCCGCCCAGCCCGGAAGCCGGCGGCCTCCGCGATGTCCACGGCCACGTCGAAGAGATCGCCCACCCGCAGTGGGGTGTGCGCGTCGCTGCCGAACGACAAGGCATCGCCGCCCTCTTCCCACCACCACCGCACCTGCGCGGCCGATGCCATCGGGCTTCGGGTGTTGATCTCCAGCGCACGACCCGACGATGCCAAGACGCGGAACACCGCGCGGTACTCCTCCTCGAAAACCGTCTCGTCGTAATCGCCTGCCCGCTCGCTCGGCCAGTAGCGGCGCGCGTAGTCGCAGTGCGCCAGCACGCCGAACACCGACGATCCGCCCACCAGCGCCAAGAGTTCGGTGAAGTAGCGCCGCATCAGGTCGTGCGGGTCGATTGCACTGAACAGCGCGCGGCTGATCGAGGTCAGAGTGCCGTCGACGACCACACCGTGCAGGCTGCCGAGCACGCGGTCGAAGTCCCCTGCCGACAGCACTGTCTCCACACTCGCGCGGAAGAGGTGTGGTTCCCCGGCCTCCATCCCGGACAGGATGCGCAGGTCGGGAAATTCGTCGCGACACCGTGCCACGTCGGCCGAATATCCCTCGACGTCAAGCGGCGCCACCCGCGGGCGTTCGGCCACCAGCGCGGGCCTTGCGACCTCTTCGTCGTGCTTGTCGGGATCTTCCAGCGACCAGTCGGTGAAGTCGACGTGCTCGGTGAACGCCAGCCCCGGCAGACCGAGTTCGACCGCGCGCACGCACGCCGCCTGCATGGACGAGCTCGACGCGGTGTCCCATGACCACCGCGTGTGGACGTGATTGTCGAGGGGCGGGGTGCTGGCCACGGCTCCACGCTAGTTGGCCGTTTCATGGGCAGGCGCCGTCGGGATGACGGCTGCCGATGTATGACCTGGCAGAGTCGACGACATGGCCGAAACGCCAGCCGAGTACTGGAACCACAACACCGCCTACCACCCGTGGCTGACCGAGATCGCCACGCAGCACCGAGGCCATGTTCTCGACGTGGGCTGTGGCGACGGACTGTTGGCGCAACGGGTTTCGGCCGTTTCCCGGTCGGTGACCGCCATCGATCCCGATTCAGGTGCCGCGCGGCGGGCCGAGCGTCGACTGCGCGGTCATCCCAACGTCGCGGTCGTGCACACCGACTTCGAGCAGTACACCGCCGACGGGCGGCGATTCGACGTCATCACCTTCGTCGCCAGCCTGCACCACATGGAACTGCGGGCATCCCTGCGCAAGGCCCGCGCGTTGTTGACCCCGGGCGGCGAGATCGCCGTCGTCGGACTTTCGGCGAACAAATCGGTGATCGACTGGACGTGGGCTGTGATGTGTCTGCCCGCCGTTCGCATCGGCTCGCGGTTACACCGCGAAACACCCGATGTCGGCGTCGTGATGACCGATCCGCACGAGAGCTTGAGCGAAATCCGCCGGGCCGCTGACGAAGTGATCCCCGGTGCGTCAGTGCGCCGCGCGCTGTATTACCGCTATCTCCTACGCTGGGCCAACGGGCCATTTACCATCCAGACATGATCCGGTTCGTGATGACCCTGTCGGCTGCGGTGCTCGCGACGTCAGGCGTCGTCGCCGCAGGCCCGGCGCGGGCCGAACCGTGGCCGCCGTCGCCGTGCGGCTTCTCGATCTCGGCGCCCGAGGTGGTGCAGGTCGACGGTGTCAGCAAGGTCACCGCGACGGTCACCTCGACGGTCTGCGGCCTGGCTGCCAGTCCGTACAAGAGCGTGGCATGCGTCGAGATGCTCGGCCAACAGGGCGGCTCGTGCATGCAGGGCACCGACACCGCGCAGGCGTATTACGCGCCGTACACACCGGGCGCCAGTTACGTCTCGACGGGACGGGGCTGCGGCATCATCGTTGCGGGGCTGCCCGCGGACAACTGTCAGATCCTGGGTCCCGTCCAGGCCACCCTGTAGCTGGTCACTAGCCTGTAGCGATGTCCGATCGCGTCCTGGTTCAGGTCGACAACCACATCGCGCTCATCACGGTCAACGATCCAGAGCGCCGCAACGCCGTCACCGCCGAGATCTCCGCCGGGCTGCGCGCAGCCGTCGATGCCGCCGAGGCGAACCCCGAGGTGCACGCGCTCATCGTCACCGGCGCGGGTAAGGCGTTCTGTGCGGGTGCCGACCTGACGGCCCTCGGCGACGCGACCGAAGACGGGCTCCGCACCATCTACGACGGCTTCCTGGCGGTCGCCGACTGCGCGCTTCCCACGATCGCCGCCGTCAACGGCGCGGCCGTCGGCGCCGGATTGAATCTGGCGCTCGCCGCCGACGTGCGCATCGCCGGTCCCGCGGCGCTTTTCGATCCGCGGTTCCAGAAGCTCGGCATCCACCCCGGTGGGGGCGCGACCTGGATGCTGCAGCGCGCGGTGGGCGTGCAGGTCGCCAGGGCGTCGCTGTTGTTCGGCATGCGGTTCGACGCCGAGGCGGCGGTGCGATACGGGCTCGCGCTGGAAGTGGCCGACGATCCCGTGGCCGCCGCCAAGCAACTGGCCGCCGGTCCCGCGGCCGCGCCGCGCGAGGTCGTCCTCGCCACGAAGGCATCGATGCGCGCGACCGCCAACCCGGGCTCGATCGATCGCGACCAGCACAGCATCGCCGTCGACACTGAACTCAAACCTCAAGCGGCGTCGATCCTTTCACCGGAGTTCGCCGAACGGCTGGCCGCCGCCAAACGCAGGTAGGGGGCCGGCTAGGAGTCGAGAAGAGCCAACTCCGGTGCCTCGATCAGCCGCCGCAGCTCACCGAGGAACCCCGCAGCCTGCGCGCCGTCGACGATGCGGTGGTCGAAAGCACACGTCAACGTCATCGTCGGCCTGACGACGACGGCACCGTCGACGACGACGGCGCGCGGCTTCATCGAGCCCATCCCGAGGATGGCGGCCTCCGGGTAGTTGATCACCGGCACACCTTCGTCGAGGCCGAGCGCGCCGAAGTTCGACACGGTGAACGTGGAGCCCTGCAACTCGGCGGGTTTGACCGTACCCGCCCTGGACCGGTCGACGAGCCGGGCCACGGTCACCGCGAGTTCACGCAGCGACATGTCCTGTGCGTCCTTGACGACGGGCACCAGAAGACCCCGCGACGCCGCCACCCCGATCCCGAGGTGCACTGCGGAGTGGACGTGGATGTGAGCGCCGCCTGCGGTGTCCACCCATGTCGAGTTGAACATCGGGTGGTGGGTCAGCGCGATCGTCAGCAGGCGGAGCGTCAGTACGAACGGCGTGACGGCGTGCGTATCGTCGCCGAATTCATCGCGCAGCCTGTCGCGCACCCGCACCAGCTCAGAGCAGTCGATCTGGATGGCGGCATGGGCATCGGGAATCATGCTGCGCGACAGAGTCATCCGCTGTGCCATGGCTGCCTGCACCCCGTGCACCCCGAGGTCGTCGGAGGTCTGATCCTGCTTGCCCGCCGCGGCAAGCACGTCGTCGCGGGTGACGATCCCGTCGCTGCCCGTGCCCGGCGCCAGTGCAGACAGGTCGACGCGCAGTTCGGCGGCCAGTTTCCGCACCGCCGGCTTGGCTCGGGGGCGGGCGCCGTCGGCCCGCGGTGTGCGCCTGCTGACGTCCATGTCGTCGTCGGCGCCGTAACCGACAAGCACCGCCGTGCGCTTCGGCGGTTCCGCAGTCTGCACGGCGGGAGCGGGCTCGTCGGTCGCGATCCGCACCAGTACCGCGCCGACGGCGAGCGTCTCCCCCTCTGCGCCGCCGAGTTCGGTGATCCGTCCGGCGAACGGGCTCGGGATCTCCACCTCGGCCTTGTTCGTCTCGACGGTGCACAGCGTCTGGTTGAGCTCGACGTCGTCGCCCACCGCGACGCTCCAACTCGTGATCGTCGCGTCTTCGAGGCCCTCGCCGAGGTCGGGTACGAGGAATTCGCGGGTGCTCATGACCGCATGGCTTTCTCGACACAGTCGAGCAGCCGGTCGACGCCGGGCAGCCACAGCTTCTCGAGCCGGGCCGGTGGGTAGGGAGTGTCGAACCCGGTGGCGCGCAACACCGGAGCCTCGAGGTCGTAGAACAACTCCTCTTGGATACTCGCCGCCAGTTCGGCGCCGAAGCCCAGGGTGCGGGCTCCCTCGTGGATGACCACGGCCCTGCCGGTCTTGCGCACGGACGCGGCGACAGTGTCGAAGTCGAGCGGGTTGAGGGAGCGCAGGTCGATGACCTCCAGGTCCCAGCCGTACTGGTCGGCGGCCAGATCCGCTGCAGCAAGCGCGGTCTGGACCAGACCGCCGTAGGAGAGCACCGTGGCGTCGGCACCGTGACGGCGCACGGTGGCGCACCCGATCGGCGGCGCTGGCATGCTCGTGTCGACGTCTTCACGCGACCAGTACCGGCGTTTGGGCTCCAGGAAGACCACGGGGTCACGGCCGGCGATCGAATGCCGAAGCAACCAGTAGGCGTCCGATGGCGTCGACGGCACGACGACCTTCAGGCCCGCCGTGTGCGCCCAGTACGTCTCTGTCGACTCGGAATGGTGCTCCACGGCCCCGATTCCACCGAACGACGGGATCCTGATCGTCACCGGCATGGCCACGTCGCCATGGGTACGCACACGGTATTTCGCCAAATGGCTGACGATCTGGTCGAACGCCGGGTACGAGAAGCCGTCGAACTGGATCTCGGGCACGGGCACAAACCCGCGGATCGCGAAGCCGACGGCGATCCCGATGATCGCCGACTCCGCCAGGGGTGTGTCGAAACACCGTCCGTCACCGAATGTTTCGGCGAGTCCTTCGGTGACCCTGAATACGCCGCCCAGCGTCGCGACGTCCTCGCCGAAGACGAGCACGCGGTCGTCGGCGGCCATCGCGTCGTGTAGAGCCCTGTTGATCGCCTGCACCATCGTCAGGTTCGTGCTCGCCTGAACCGGTGTGAACAGAGGCGGCTCATGGGCGTCGTCGCCGTATCCGGCAGGGCGCTCGATGATTTGAGTCATCTGTGCTCCTCACGTGCGCGAGACATGTCACGCCTCCTTGGCCAACTCGGCCATCAACTGGTCGCGTTGTTGTTGCAATGCCGGGGTGATGTCGGCGTACACCGTGTCGAACAGTTCCTCCACATCCATGTCGGGGGTGTTGATGATCGCGTCGCGCAGGTCCGCACACAACCGCGCTGCTCGCGTTTCGACGCGCCGGGCGAGTCGCTCGTCCCAGACGCCGATGTGCTGCAGGTAGGTGCGGTAGCGCGGGATCGGGTCCAGCGCTGTCCATCGCTCGACCTCGTCCTGCGACCGGTAGCGGGTCGGGTCATCAGAGGTCGTGTGCGGGCCGAGGCGGTAGGTGACGGCTTCGATCAGCGTCGGGCCATCGCCTCGGCGTGCGCGTTCAGCGGCTTCGGCCATCACGGCGTAGCACGCGAGCACGTCGTTGCCGTCGACGCGCACCCCCGGCATGCCGTACCCGATAGCCCGGTGCGCGATCGAGGGTCCGGCCTGTTGCCTGCTGACCGGCACCGAGATCGCCCACTGGTTGTTCTGCACGAAGAACACGCACGGCGCCCTGTACACCGAGGCGAGGTTGAGCGCTTCATGGGCGTCGCCCTCGCTCGTTGCGCCGTCGCCGAGGTAGGCCACCGTCACCGAGTCTTCGCCGAGGCGCTGCGCGGCCATCGCCGCGCCGACCGCGTGCAAACCGTGGGTGCCGATCGGGATGGCGATCGGCGCGACGCATTTCTCGGTGAACCCGATCCCGCCGTGCCAGCGGCCGCGCCAGACTGCGCCCATCTGGGCGGGTGTGATGCCGCGCAGCAGAAACGTGCCGATCTCGCGGTATTGCGGAAACAGCCAGTCGGTCTTACGCAGGCATGCGGCCGAGCCGATCTGCGCGGCCTCCTGGCCGCGGCACGGCGCGAAAAGCGCGAGCTCACCCTGTCGCTGCAGGTTGACGAACTCCGCGTCGAGGGCGCGGGTGACCGCCATCAGCTCGTAGAGCCAGGCCAGCGTCTCGGGTGGATGGTCTCGGCGGTATCGAGAGGCCCTGCTCGAGGTGGTCGGCGTCCCGTCCGGGGCGACCAGTTGAATCGGCTCCAGCCCGACGTCGCCTGCCGACGTCAGGGGTGCCTGAACGGACCCTGCCATACCGCCTCCTAGGGTCACTGACGGCGGATCGCGCCGTCAGGCGACTGAGGTGCTCAGCACGGAGGCGGTTGGAGCAAAACCCCTGGTTGGGGGTTGCCTGCTAGGCGCCGGGGTGAGGCGCCAGCTGGACGATGCGCTCTGCCCGCCGCAGCACTGGGGCATCAACCATTATGCCTTCGAATTGGAAGACGCCGCGCTCATCACGGGCCGCATCGAGCACGTGTCGCGCCCATTCCACCTGCTCAGCGGTTGGTGCATAGGCTTCTCGAACGACCGCGACCTGCGTCGGGTGGATCGCGACCTTGGCGTCGAAACCGACGGCGACCGCATCATCGGACTCGGCCCGCAGCCCGCCGAGGTCCTTGATGTCCAGATACACCGAGTCCAGCGCCAGCCGGCCGTAGGCCTTGGCCGCCAGCAAAGTCTGTGAGCGCACGTGTCGTGCGACGTCGCGGTAGCTGCCGTCGGGCCACCTGTTGGCGGTGCCACCGGTGACCGCGATCAGATCCTCTGCCCCCCACATCAACGCGAACGCGTTGTCGATTCGCGCGAGTTCGTTGACGACGACCGCGCCGAGCGGTGTCTCGATGAGCACCACGACATCGAGCGGGGCGAGATAGCGGATCTGCTGGGGATCCTCGGTTTTCGCCAGCATCACCGTTGTGTACTTCGTCTTCCCGAGCGCCTCGAGGTCCAGCGCGTGGTCATCGGTCGCCGCGGGGTTCACCCGGACGACGGTGCGCTCGGGATCGAGCGGGGTGTCGACCAGCGCTGCCCGCGCGGCCGCCCGGTCTCTTGCCGCGACGCCGTCTTCGAGGTCGAGGATCACCACATCGGCGGCCGCGGCGGCCTTGCCGAACCGTTCGGGACGGTCGGCTGGACAGAACAACCAGCCCGGGCCTGCCTCCGCGAGCGCCATCAGTTCTCCCCCGCCGGTCGCATGCGCACCATCGTCTTGCGCGACGCCGTCGCGACGATGTCGCCGTGCTGGTTGCGGCCGGTGTGTGCGAGCGTGACGATGCCTTCCCCGGGACGGCTCTTCGATGCGCGCTTGTCGATCACCTCGGTCTCGGCGTAGAGGGTGTCACCGTGGAAAAGCGGCTTGGGGAAGGCGACTTCGCCGAAACCGAGGTTGGCGACGATCGTGCCCTGGGTGAGTTGCGCGACCGAAAGCCCGACGAGCGTCGACAGCGTGAACATCGAATTGACCAGCCGCTGGTTGAACGGAGGCAGCGCGTCGGAGAACGCGGCGTCGAGGTGCAGTGCCTGCGTGTTCATGGTCAGCGTGGTGAACAAGACGTTGTCGGCTTCGGTGATGGTCCGGCCAGGGCGATGTTGGTACAGCACACCGGTTTCGAACTCCTCGAACCACAGTCCGCGCTGGACGACGACTTTCCCGTCGGTCACAGCCCGGCCTCGCGTGCGATCAGCATCAGCTGCACTTCCGTTGTCCCTTCTCCGATTTCGAGGATCTTGCTGTCGCGGTAGTGTCGTGCGACGGAGTATTCGTTCATGAACCCGTATCCGCCGAACACCTGGGTGGCGTCGCGGGCGTTGTCCATCGCGGCCTCGCTGGCGACGAGCTTGGCGACCGCGGCGGCCTTCTTGAACGGCTTGCCCGCGAGCATGAGCGCCGCCGCGTCGTAGTAGGCCGTGCGGGCGGCGTGCGCACGGGCTTCCATCCGCGCGATCTTGAACGAGATGGCCTGGTACGTGCCGATCGCCGCGCCGAACGCCGCACGCTCCTTGGCGTATTTCACACACTCGTCGACGCAGCCCTGGGCGGCGCCGACCGACAGCGCCGCGATGGCGATACGGCCCTCGTCGAGAATGCGCAGGAAGTTGGCGTATCCGCGGCCGCGCTCGCCGAGCAGGTTCTCGGCGGGCACCCGCACGTCGTCGAAGCTCAGCGGATGGGTGTCCGAGGCGTTCCAGCCGACCTTGTTGTATGCGGGTTCGGCGGTGAAGCCCTCGCTGGGCACCGGGACGAGGATCGCCGAGATCTCTTTCCTGCCATCGGTTTCCCCGGTGACGGCGGTGACCGTCACGAACCTGGTGATGTCGGTGCCGGAGTTGGTGATGAACTGCTTGCTGCCGTTGATCACCCAGTGATCACCGTCGAGTTTGGCGGTCGTCCTGGTGGCACCGGCGTCGGTGCCGCCGCCGGCCTCCGTCAGGCCGAAGGCGCCCAGTGCCTTGCCGCTCGCCAGGAGCGGCAACCATTCCCGCTTCTGGTCGTCGTTGCCGAAGCGGTACACCGGCATGGCGCCGAGAGACACGCCCGCTTCGAGCGTGATGGCGACGCTCTGGTCGACCTTGCCGAGTTCCTCCAGCGCAAGGCACAGCGCGAAGTAGTCGCCGCCCATGCCGCCGTACTCTTCGGGGAACGGGAGACCGAACAGTCCCATATCGGCCATGCCCGCCACGACTTCGTATGGGAACGAGTGCTCCTCGTCGTGTTTGGCGGCGACCGGGGCGACCACACTCTGCGCGAAGTCACGCACCGTCTTTGCGAGTTGTTCGTAGTGATCCGGGAGCATCCCGGTGGCGAGGAATTCGCTCATGACTGCTCTGCTTCCTGGTTCGCTTCTGATGAGTCGCCGGCACCCCCGGCGGTGATCCGGGCCAGCGGTTGGCCCACCTTGACCTGGTCGCCGACGGCGACGAGGAGTTCGACGACACCGTCGACGGGGGCGGTCAGCGCATGCTCCATCTTCATCGCCTCGACCGCGACGACGGCCGCTCCTGCGGTCACCGTCGCCCCGTTCTCGACGCCGACCGCGACCACGGATCCCGGCATGGGGCTGACGAGTTCGGCGTCGCCGCTGTGTTCGTCGTCGGGGCGCACGGGCGCCTCGCGCACCTCGTCGACGACGGCGGTGCGCCCGGCACCGGCAAGCCAGACCTGTCCGTCGATCGCCGCGACCAGATAGTCGGTGCGCAGTCCGTCGAGCGTCACCACCAGTCGGTCGTCGTCGAGTTCAGCGCTCAGCGTGCGCGGTTCGCCGTCTTCGACCACCGCGGTGGCCTTTCGCGGGGTGCCTGTCAGGTGCACATGGTCGGTGCGTTCGCCTGCGTGGAGACGGATGGTGGTCGCAGCGTGTTGCCCGATCCGCCAACCCGACGGCACCTTCCAGAGATCACCGACAGGCACTGGCCAACGGCGCAGCCATTTGTAGGCCGCCGCGGCGATCAACGCGTCGTCACCCGGTTCGGGTGCGACGAAATCGGTTGTCCTGCGGTCCAACAGCCCGGTGTCGAGACGGCCTGCGGCCACATCGGGATCGCCCAGCAGGAAACGAAGGAAGGCGACATTGGTCGTCACGCCCAACACCGCGGTGTCGGCAAGGGCTCGGTCGAGGGCCCGCAGTGCACTACTTCGGTCGTCGGCGTGGGCGATGATCTTGGCAAGCAGCGGGTCGTAGTCACTGCCGACCACGGCGCCGTCCGCCAACCCCGAGTCGACACGCACGCCCGGCCCGTGCGGTTCTGCGAGACCGAGCACCTGACCGCCGGTCGGCAGGAAGCCGTTGGCCGGATCCTCGGCGTACACCCGCGCTTCGATCGCATGCCCCGACATGGTGATGTCGTCCTGGGCGATCGACAGCTTCTCCCCCGCCGCCACCCGTACCTGGAGTTCGACGAGGTCGACGCCGGTCACCATTTCGGTGACCGGGTGCTCGACCTGCAGTCGGGTGTTCATCTCCATGAAGAAGAACTCGTCGGGCCGGTCGGCGGACACGATGAACTCGACGGTCCCCGCACCGGTGTAGTCGACGCTGCGGGCGGTGTCGCAGGCTGCGGCGCCGATGCGGGCCCTGGTCTGGGCGTCGAGCAGTGGCGAAGGCGCCTCCTCGAAGACCTTCTGGTGGCGGCGCTGCAGGCTGCATTCGCGCTCACCGAGATGAACGATGTTGCCGTGGGTGTCGGCGAGCACCTGAACCTCGATGTGCCTGGGGTTGCGCACGAACCGCTCGAGGAACAGTGTGTCGTCGCCGAACGCCGCGCCCGCTTCCCGGCGCGCACTGGTCAGCGCGGCGGGCAACTCCGCGGCGTCGTGCACCACCCGCATGCCCTTGCCCCCGCCGCCGGCAGACGGCTTCACCAGAACAGGGAAGCCGACATCGGCGGCACCTGCGATCAGGTCGTCGTCGGTGAGGCCGGGCCGCGAAATGCCTGGCACGACCGATACGCCGAACGCCGACACCGCGGCCTTGGCGGCGATCTTGTCTCCCATCGTGCGGATGGCGGCAGCGGGCGGGCCGATGAACACGATGCCCGCGTCGTCGAGAGCGGCGGCGAAATCGCTGTTCTCGGAGAGGAACCCGTAACCCGGGTGGACAGCCTGTGCGCCGGTGCGGCGCGCGGCGTCCAGGATGGCGTCGATCGAAAGGTAGCTCTGTCGCGCGGGCGCGGGTCCGATCCGCACGGCGATATCGGCGACGGCGACGTGGCGTGCGTTCACGTCGGCGTCGCTGAACACCGCGACCGAGCGGATCCCCATGGCACGCAGCGTCCGGACGACGCGGACGGCGATCTCGCCGCGGTTCGCGACGAGGACAGTATCGAAGGTGCTCATCCCATCACATCCGAAAGACGCCGTAGGAGACCGGTTCGACGGGCGCCTGGCTGACGACCGAAAGCGCAAGCCCCAGAACCGTTCTGGTGTCGGCGGGATCGATCACACCGTCGTCCCACAGCCGTGCCGTCGAATAGTACGGGTTGCCCTGGCTTTCGTACTGCTCGCGGATGGGCGCCTTGAACGCTTCCTCCGCCTCGGGCGTCATCTCGCCGCGCACGGTGGCCAGCACCGAGGCGGCCTGCTCGCCACCCATCACCGAGATCCGCGCGTTCGGCCACATCCAAAGGAAGCGAGGCGAATACGCGCGGCCGCACATCGAGTAGTTGCCCGCCCCGTAGGAGCCGCCGATGACGACGGTCAACTTCGGCACGCGCGCGCACGCGACTGCGGTCACCATCTTGGCGCCGTGCTTGGCGATGCCGCCCGCCTCGTAGTCGCGCCCGACCATGAACCCGGAGATGTTCTGCAGGAACAACAGCGGCACCATGCGCTTGTCGCACAACTCGATGAAATGCGCGCCCTTCATGGCTGATTCGGAGAACAGCACGCCGTTGTTGGCGACGATCCCGACGGGATGGCCGTGGATCCGGGCGAAACCGGTGACCAGGGTGGCGCCGTACTCGGCCTTGAACTCCGCGAATTCGCCGCCGTCGACGATCCGTGTGATGACCTCTCGAACGTCGTAGGGCACCCGCGCGTCGACGGGCACGACGTCGTACAACTCGCGTTGGTCGGCCACTGCGTCGACGGTCGGGCGGACGTCCCACGGCGGGTCGAGGCGAGGTCCCAGCGTCGACACGATGCGCCGCACGATGCGCAGCGCGTCGCGGTCGTCGTTGGCCAGGTGGTCGGTGACCCCGGAGGTCTTCGAGTGCAGGTCGCCGCCGCCGAGTTCCTCTGCGGTGACGATTTCTCCGGTGGCCGCCTTCACCAGCGGCGGCCCGCCCAGGAAGATCGTGCCCTGGTTACGGACGATGACCGCTTCATCGCTCATCGCGGGCACATAAGCGCCGCCTGCCGTGCAGGACCCGAGCACCGCGGCGATCTGCGGAATGCCCTCGGCGCTCATCGTCGCCTGGTTGTAGAAGATGCGGCCGAAGTGTTCGCGGTCGGGGAACACCTCGTCCTGGCGGGGCAGAAACGCGCCGCCCGAGTCGACCAGGTAGATGCACGGCAGCCGGTTCTGTCTGGCGATCTCCTGGGCCCGCAGGTGCTTCTTCACCGTAATCGGGTAGTAGGTACCGCCTTTGACGGTCGCATCGTTGGCGACGATCATGCATTCACGTCCCGAGACGCGCCCGATGCCGACGATCATCCCCGCGCCGGGGCACTCGTCGTCGTACATTCCGTCGGCGGCCAGCGGCGAGATCTCGAGCAGCGGACTGCCCGGGTCGAGGAGACCGTCGACGCGGTCGCGCGGCAGCAGCTTGCCCCGGCCGACATGACGCTCGCGAGATCTGGCCGATCCGCCGAGCGCTGCGACGGCCAGCTTCTCTCGCAACTGCGCGACCAGCGCGCGATGCTGCTCGCGACTGGCCTGGACCGTTGTTGTCATCGGCACTGCCCGTCCGGTTGAGTTAATGACGACTAACTCGTAGGATGTTAGTCACGATTAACCGTGATGTCCACCAGCGGCGACGGAGGTAGGGCGGTGTCTTCTCCGGCTTCCGGGTCGTCCCCCGCGCCGACGGGAACCAGCCGAAGCAGGGCGAAATCCGACCGTCGCGACAAGCTGATCGCCGCAGCCGAAAGGTTGGTCGCCGAGCGCGGGTTCCTCGCCGTGCGACTCGAGGACATCGGCGCGGCCGTCGGCGTCAGCGGACCCGCGATCTATCGGCACTTCCCCAACAAGGAAGCGCTGCTCGTCGAACTGCTCGTCGGGATCAGCACCCGACTGCTCGCCGGAGCCAAATCCGTTGTCGCCGAGGCGCCAGACGCCCAATCGGCACTCGACGGCTTGATCGACTTCCACCTCGACTTCGCGCTCGCCGAGTCGAATCTGATCCGGATCCAGGACCGCGATCTGGGACATCTCCCCGAACCTGCGAAGCGACAAGTCCGTCGGGCGCAGCGCCAGTACGTGGAGATCTGGGTCGATGTCCTTCTGCAACTCGGCCGCGCAGCCAACGACACCGACGCCCGACTGATGGCGCACGCGGTCTTCGGGCTACTGAACTCGACACCCCACAGCGTCCGGCCAGGAACAGCCAGAACGGCCGGCCAGGGAACGGTTTCCGGTTCGCGCGCCATCCTGCGAGAGATGACGATCGCGGCCCTGTCCCTGGCCGGCCGAAATGATGCTCGACGCTAGTACTAGTACCAATATCTACGGCCGCCGACCGCACGGCCGGTCGCGCCGAGAATCCAGAACACCGCGCCGATGACGATCAGCACGACACCGATGTAGGTCAGTATCGAGATACCGAAAAGGATCCCCAGGATCAGAAGGATCACTCCGAGGACGATCATTTCTTACTCCGTTTCATAGTCGAATTGCGTTGCACCCGTTGCCTACTGGCTGGGCTCGGGCAGTTTTACGTTGCAATCCGTTACCTTCGGGTTCGCCCCCGCGTAGTTCAACGGCCCGGCAACGACCGTCAACGCGATGGTTCCCGCTGTGGCGCAGTTGCTCGAGTCGGTCTTGAAGTAGTCGCGCTGGTACGCAGCGACGACGCCGATCAGCAACCAAATCAAGACGATTACGCCGAGAATTCCGCCACCACGCATGCTGGCCTCCTCTTGTCGAGCGCCCGGTTGGCGCAGGAGGGTTTTACCCCGCGGATAATTTGAGTAAACGCGTGAAACTGATCTTGAATGGTTCAGGTGTTGGCCGCGCGGGCGAAAGACGTCGTCAGCCAGTCACACATCGCCTTGACCAGCACTGCTCGGTTCTCGCGCTTGTCGATCTCGTGCCCGTCGTCCTCGAACAGCAGTTGTTCGACGGTGCGGTCCAATGCCCGCAAAGCGTCGTACATCTGGTGCGACTCGCTGGGCGGGACGTTGGTGTCGTTGAGCCCGTGGACGAGGAGAAGCGGCGCCACGAGCGCATGCGCGCGGAGCAAAGGCGAGAGCTGATCGAGCAGTTCCCGGTCACTGACCGGGTGGCCGTATTTCGGATACGCCGCTGCGGCGATCCACGGCTCGGTGTTGCGGTACCAGGTGTTCAAGTCGCTCATCCCGCAGATGCTGATGCCCGCGGCGAACAGCTGGGGATGAAACGTCAGCGCCGCCTGCGTCAGATATCCGCCGTAGGACCAGCCACAGCAGGCGATTCGGTCGGCCGGCGCCAACCCGTGGTCGACGAGGAACAGCGCCGCGTCGGCGACGTCGTCGATCGCCGCGAAGCGGTTCTCCCTGTCGTCGGCATGCATGAACGAACGGCCGAATCCGCCCGACCCCCGCACATTCGGCAGAAAGACCGTGATCCCCGCTTCCAGCAGCGTCGGGAAGAACTCGTTGTAGCCGGGTCTGCCCTGACCTTCGGGACCGCCGTGCAGGAACATCATCGCGCCTATCGAGTCGACTCCCTCGGGCGGGCGGAACAGCCATCCGCTGAACGCCAGCCCGTCGCGGGCGGTGACGCTCTCCAGCGTCGGCGCGGCCGACAACGGACCGCTGCTCGGCTCGCGGTCGATGCGCTCCCATTCCCGGGTTCGCGGATCGACCAGTTCCACAGTGCGTGGCATGTCGGGACCCTCGACCGTCATCGCCACCATCGACCCACCGGCGCTGATGGTCAGCTCGGTGGCCACCATGCCGGGCAGCGGGATCGGGTCGTACAGCGTGTTGTCGGCGAACTCGAGTATCTGTAATTCGCTGGCGCCGTTGATGTTCCACAACAACGCAACCGTCGAGAGGTCGTCGCTGACCACGAACTCGTCGAGCTCGAATCCCGGCCGCTCGGCGATCACCTGGTATGACACCCCGTCGGGAGTGCTCGTCACCTCGAGGAGACGGGCGTGCTCGGCACCGTTCTCGCTTCGGATCAATGCGCGCACATAACCGTTCGTGCTGTCCGGCCCGTAGGTCTTCGCGGGCTGGTACAGCTCGAAGGTCTCGCCCTCCAACCCGGCGCGCAGGCGTCGCGGGCCCTGGTCGTCGAGGATGACGCCGAAATCGGTGGTCGACCCGGGATCGTATGGCAGCAGGGCGATTTCAGTGCCGCCGCGGAGCATGATCAGGTCCCGGTAGCCGCGCGGCCCGACCCGCACGAGCGCCGCGCCCGCCCATGCGTCGACAAGCCTGCCTCCCGAGCGCCGGTCGATGATCGTCGTGGCGCCGTCGGCCGGGTCGATGAGGCACGAACTGCCGACGCCGTCGTCACCGGTGAGGATGGCGGCGACTTGCGTACCGTCCCAGCCGATCAGCTCGGCGGTGCCGTCGGGCGAACCGGCGGCCCACCTGTCGATCCGCCGGGCGGCACGGTCGTCGGGGTCGGTGGTGACCACCCAGATCTGGCTGCGG
>JAEZKH010000498.1 GCA_023415515.1 Actinomycetes bacterium | reverse complement strand
AGCTGTTCGGCCTCGCGGCCGCGGCCGTCGTGCTCATCGTCGCTGTCATCGGAGCCAGAACGTCGGCTGCCGCTGTCGCCGCGACGGGGATCGCCGCTGTCGGTCTTGTCGCACGGACGGTGGGGGGCCACATGTCGGAAAGCGCGATCGGCGCTCCCGCGATCGCACTGCACGTCGTCGCCGCGGCGACGTGGTGCGGTGCCTTGGCTGCGCTGGTCCTGACCGTCGACCACCGCGGGCAGTGGGCGCGCGTGCTGCCGCGCTTCTCCGACCTGTCGCTGTGGTGCGTGATCGCATTGCTGTCCGGGGGGTTGATCGGTGCTGTCGTTGCGGTGAGTTCGCCTGCGCAGTTGTTCGCTACCGGATACGGCCGGGTGTTGCTGATCAAGATCGTGCTAACTGTTGTGTTGATCGTGCTAGCTCGGCGCAACCGCGGCAGTTGGCTTCCTGCGGCAAAGTCGCACCGCGTCACCGCATATGCCTCGCGATCGAGGTCGCTGACCGAGCTGGCAATCATGGCGGTGGCTCTGACGATGGCCGGTGCGTTGTCGGTCACCGGTTAGGGTTGAATAGTTGAGGACGAGACACTGCAAAGGAGCAGCCTGATGGCCGACCAGCAGGATCGACCCGACGAAAAGCCTGCGGCCCCACCGCCAACGCCGCCCACACCGCCAACACCCGCGCCGTCGCCGGCCACGCCGCAATTCTCCGACGGGCCGTCGAGTCCTCCGCCCCCTCCCGCGAAGAAGAAGGCACCGGCCAAGAAGGCCAAGGCCGCCAAGGCTCCTGCGAAGACACCGAAGAAGACGCCTGCCAAGGCCGCCAAGAAAGCCGCACCGGCCAAGAAGGCCGTGAAGAAGGCGGCACCGAAGAAGGCGCCGCCGCCGGGTCCGCCGAAGGTCACGCCGACGCTGGCGGAGACCAACGGCGACCTTCATATCGTCGATGCCGCCAAAGAGGCCGCTGCACAAGCCAAGTCGACTGTTGCAGCGGCTGACAACCCAGCCGTCGACACTGGCACCGTCTCGCTGGTGGGCCCTGAGCCGTCACGCGTTCCGCTTGCCGCCGCGGTCGCCGCGTGCGTGCTGGCCATCCTTCTCGTGCTCGTGGCTCGCCGCCGCGGCGAGGACTGAGCAACCCACTAGCATGGACCGGTGAGCATCGAACCGCGCGCCACCGCCGACCTCGTCGACGAAATCGGACCCGCCGTCCGCAGCTGCGATCTGCAACTGCGGCAGTTCGGCGGCCGGTCACAGTTCGCAGGGGTCATCACGACCGTGAAGTGCTTCGAGGACAACGCGCTGCTGAAATCGGTGTTGTCCGGGCCGGGCAATGGCGGTGTGCTGGTGATCGACGGCGACGGATCGGTCCACTCGGCACTCGTCGGTGACATCATCGCGGGCCTCGGCGTCGACAACGGCTGGACCGGCCTGATCGTCAACGGCGCAGTTCGCGACGCGGCGAGGCTGCGCACCATGGACATCGGCATCAAGGCCCTTGGCACCAACCCCCGCAAGAGCGGCAAAACCGGTGCCGGCGCGCGCGACGTCGCCGTCGAGTTCGGCGGGGTGGTATTCGTCCCCGGCCACATCGCCTACAGCGACGACGACGGCATCGTCGTCGTCGCCGCAGACGAACGGGACTGACTGATTATGCCGAAGCTCGCACCGCCGCACGGTGTTTGGTGAAGTGCAGCGACTCTTCGTCGACCTTGCCGTGGCGGATCATCCGCATGTCGAAAAGATAGTTCTGCTTGAGCCGCCATGGTGCGCGTGACCCCGACTTCGGCAACAGGTGCATCGACCGCTTGAAGTAGCCGGGCTCGAAGTCCATGAACGGCAACTCGTCGACAGCGTCGCCGGGATGTTGCGGCTCGACGCGGTCAAAACCGTTGTCCGCCATGTAGTTCAGCAGTCGACAGACGAACTCGGAGACCAGATCGGCCTTCAGCGTCCACGAGGCGTTGGTGTATCCGAAGGTCATTGCGAAGTTCGGGATGCCGGAGAACATCAGCCCCTTGTAGGTCATCAGCGACGGCAGGTCGATCGGCTGACCGTTCTTGGTCGGCTCGAGACCGCCGAGCAGCTGCATGTTCAAACCTGTTGCGGTGATGATGATGTCGGCGGTCAGCTCCTCACCGGAGGTCAGCTTGATGCCGGTCTCGGTGAACCGCTCGATGGTGTCGGTGACGACGTCGGCGCGACCCTTGCGGATCTCTTTGAAGATGTCGCCGTTGGGGGCCAGACAGACCCGCTGATCCCATGGCTTGTAGTTCGGGGTGAAGTGCTTGTCCCAGTCGAAGCCCTCGGGAAGTCTGCGCTCACCCATCTGGCGCAGCGCCTTCGTGAACGTGTTCGGGAAGTTTCTGGCGATCTGGTACTGAATCGTGCTCTGCAGGATGGCCTTCCAACGAATCGCCGTGTATGCGGCCTTCTCGGGCAGCCACTTGGCGGCCTTGGCGGCGAAGGGGTCTCGGTCCGGCATCCCCGCGATGTAGGTCGGCGTGCGCTGCAGCATGGTCACGTGGCCCGACCCGCTCCTGATGAGCGCGGGGATCAACGTCACCGCGGTGGCGCCGCTGCCGATCACCACGATCTTCTTGCCCTGATAGTCGAGATCCTCTGGCCAGTGCTGCGGATGCACGATCTGGCCCGCGAAGTCCTCGGCTCCGGGAAACTCGGGCGAGTAACCCTCGTCGTAGTTGTAATAGCCGGTGCAGCCGAACAGGAAGGCACAGCTCATCTCGCGCCGCTGCCCGCCGGACTCGACGGTCAGCGTCCAGCGGTTCTCGGCGTCGGACCAGTCCGCTGCGACCACGTTCTGGCCGAAGCGCATGTGCTCGTCGATGCCGTTCTCGGCGGCCGCTTCCTTCAGGTAGTTCAGGATCGACGGGCCTTCGGCGATCGCCTGCTCGTCGGTGTACGGCTTGAACCGGAACCCGAGGGTGTACATGTCGGAGTCCGACCGCAGGCCGGGGTACTTGAACAGGTCCCAGGTGCCCCCGAGGTTCTCTCGGCGCTCGAGGATCACGTAGCTCTTGTCCGGGCAGCGGTTCTGCAGATGCCATGCCGCGCTGATGCCGGAGATGCCGGCCCCGACGATGATCACGTCGACAAATTCAGTCATGATGTAAAGCTATCAACACGCTGTCGAACTAGTCAACAGTGTGTTGACATTCTCGACACCGTGTAAGGTAGCCGTCGTGACAACCGCCAACCGCTCACGCATCGCGCGAGGTCGTAGAGCTAATCGCCCGTCGGGTGACGACCGCGAGGCGGCTATCCTCGACACTGCTCGCCAACTTCTGGAAGAGCGGTCGATCGCCGAGATCTCCGTGGACGACCTCGCGAAGGGCGCTGGCCTGTCGCGGCCGACCTTCTATTTCTACTTCTCGTCGAAGGACGCCGTGCTCGTCGCGCTCTTCGCCCAGGCGATCCACGAAATGGACATCGCGTTCGACGAGCACAACCAGTCACCCCCGGCCGCCGACCGGTACGAGATGGTCCGAAGCGGCATCAAGGTCTTCTTCGACACCTTCGCCAGACACCGCGGTGTGACCCGGGCCGTGCACGAGGTTCGCGTCTCCCACCCCGAGCTGCGCGAGTTGCAGGCCACGTTCATGCAGAAGTGGATCGACAGCACCACCGCCATCATCGAAACCGTTCGCAGCGACGGGTTGGCGGCTGCGACTCTGCCCGCCCGCGACGTCGCCACCGCGTTGTACCTCATGAACGAGCGGGCGCTGTTCGCGTCCTTCACCGATGAGCAGCCGTCGATCGCCAGGGAACGACTACTCGACACCCTCTCCCACATCTGGGTGGCGAGCATCTACGGCTCGGTCAGCGGATCGGTCAGCTGAATCGGCGACTGCGCCATGAATCGGGGGTTGCGGCCCCGATGTTCGTCGGCCGCGTGCACACAGAGCGGGTGAAGCAGGTAGACGTCGCCCGGTGAGCCGGTGGCGTACTCGACCGGACGTCCTGCGCTGGCCTCGTCGAGCAGCGGCCCGAAGTCCGCGGCCGAGCCCGCCGTTCTGCCGTCGAGCACCGTGGCGGCGTCATGGTGGGAGCCCACCCGGATTCGCGTCGGTGCGTCATCCGGGCCGACCTCCGACAACAGGGTCAGTATCAGCATGGTGTGCGGCCGCCCGCTCACCAACCACGTGCCGTCGGGTTGCGGGGTGTTCGCGTCGATGTGCCAGCCGCGGTCATCGACGGCGGATCGCCCCGGGAACCGAACCGGGATGTTGCCGAGGCACAGCCGCGGCCGCCAGCCCGTCGGGCCGCAGATCTCGTCGAGCGCGCCGGCCAGCTCGCGGCCGCCTGCCAGCCGCCCGAATGGCCCCACGCCGCTGAGATCGGCCGTCCATACCACCGCTTGGGTCCATGTCGAACGGTCGACGGGCGACGGCGGAATCCTGGCCCAGAGCAGGGCGCGTGCTTCGTCGGCGGCCGCCCGCAGCCCCGGGCGTTCGAGCCGGGCGTACCCGTTACGGGCGAATGCGGCCAGATCGACCATCTGTGCAGGATGCCTCACCCGTGCCGGCGATCGCGAACGCTTTATCTCACGCCTGTTGTCGGTCGCCGATGAGACAGTTCCTACGTGGCGGGTGACGCGACGATCCTGCACGCCGATCTCGACTCGTTCTACGCGTCGGTCGAACAGCGTGACGACCCCGCGCTGCGCGGCAGGCCGGTGATCGTCGGCGGCGGTGTCGTGCTGGCCGCCAGCTACGAGGCCAAGGCCTACGGTGTGCGAACCGCGATGGGCGGACGCCAGGCGCACAGGCTCTGTCCGCACGCGGTGATCGTGCCGCCGCGGATGAAGGCTTACTCCGAGGCCAGTGCGGCGGTGTTCGAGGTCTTCCACGACACCACGCCGCTCGTCGAACCGCTCTCGGTCGACGAGGCGTTCCTCGACGTGTCCGGCCTCGGCCGGGTGTCGGGCACACCGGTCGAGATCGCCGCGCGACTGCGGGCGCAGGTCCGCGAACGGGCCGGCCTTCCCATCACCGTCGGCATCGCCCGCACGAAGTTCCTCGCCAAGGTCGCCAGCCAGGAGGCCAAGCCCGACGGGCTCCTGCTCGTCCCACCCGACCGCGAGTTGGCGTTTCTTCATCCGCTTCCGGTGCGGCGACTGTGGGGCGTCGGCGCCAAGACGGCCGACAAGCTCCACGCCCACGGAATCGAAACCGTCGCAGACGTCGCCGAACTCGGCGAGACCACGCTCGCCGCGATGGTCGGCGGCGCGATGGGCAGGCAGCTGTTCGCGTTGTCCCGCAACATCGACCGGCGCCGGGTGGTGACCGGTGTCCGCAGGCGCTCGGTCGGCGCGCAGCGCGCCCTCGGCAGACGCGGCAACACGATGTCGGCGGCCGAGGTCGACGCCGTGGTGATCAACCTGGTCGACCGGATCACCCGGCGGATGCGCACCGCCGGGCGCACCGGTCGGACAGTCGTGCTGCGGTTGCGGTTCGACGACTTCGGCCGCGCCACCCGCTCGCACACCATGCCGAGGGCGACGGCTTCCACCGACGCCATTCTCGCGGCCGCACGCGAGCTCGTCGCCGAGGCCGCCCCGCTGATCGCCGAAAGAGGTCTGACCCTGCTCGGTTTCGCGGTTTCCAACATCGACCGCGAGGGCTCTCAACAGCTGGAGCTGCCGTTCTCGAAGCACCATGCCACGGTGGCACTCGACGGCGCCGTCGACGAAGTTCGCAAACGCTACGGCAACTCAGCGGTCATCCGCGGTGTCCTCGTCGGGCGTGATCCAGGCCTGGAGATGCCGCATCTGCCCGACTAAACGAGTTGTGCGGCAACGAATCCGGCCACCAGCACCGTGAATCGAGTCGATCCGGCTCACGACGCGGCCGTCCACGCCAGCAGGTCGTCGGCCGGCCAGGTGTTGACGATGCGGTCGACCGGCACGTCGGCGTCCAGAGCGCGCTGCGCGCCGTAGCCGAGAAACTCCAACTGGCCCGGCGCATGTGAATCGGTGTCGATCGAGAACAGGCAGCCGATCTCCAGCGCCAGGTTCAGCAGCCGCGTCGGCGGGTCGCGCCGCTCGGGCCGCGAGTTGATCTCGACCGCGGTGCCGCTGTCACGGCACGCGGTGAAGACCTTCTCCGCGTCGAATTTCGACTCGGGGCGCATTCCGCGACCACCCGTGACGAGCCTGCCCGTGCAGTGGCCGAGCACGTCGGTGTGCGGGTTCGCCACCGCCTTGAGCATGCGTCGCGTCATCGCGGGAGCATCCATCGCCAGTTTCGAATGGACGCTGGCGACGACGACGTCGAGGCGCTCGAGCAGTTCCGGTTCCTGGTCGAGTGAGCCGTCTTCGAGGATGTCGACCTCGATGCCCGTGAGGATGCGCATCGGCGCGACGGTGGCGCGCAATTCGTCGATCACGTCGAGTTGTTCGCGCAGCCGCTCCGGCGACAACCCGTTGGCGATCCGCAGTCGCGGCGAGTGGTCGGTCAGCGCGCAGTACTCGTGGCCGATATCGCGTGCCGCCAGCATCATCTCCTCGATCGGCGCGGATCCATCGGACCAGTTGGAGTGCACATGCAGATCGCCGCGCAGCGCTGCCCTGATGTCCCCGCCGCCGAGATCCTTTGCGTTCGAACGCAGTTCCACCAACACGTCCGGTTCGCGGCCCGCCCACGCCTGCGCGATGACCTTGGCTGTCTTCGGGCCGATGCCGGCCAACGACTGCCAGCTGTCGGCCGCCCCGTGGCGTTCGCGCTCGGCATCGGTGAGTTCCTCCACGATGTCGGCCGCCTTGCGGTAGGCCATCACCCGCCGTGGCTCCTCGCGCGCGCGATCCTTGTAGTACGCAATCTGGCGCAGTGCGACGACCGGATCCATGGCTCCAGTGTGCCCGCTTACAGAGGCCGCCAAGCCGGGTCCCGCCCGCTGAGGGCGATGACCCGGTCGAGGTCGGGCGCGTCGTCCGCGACGGGCACCGCGGGACCGAACATCCCCTCGGTGCCGGCGGGGTCGAACTGCGCGAGGTGCGCCAGGCAGGCCTGAAGCGTCGCCGCGTCGACGTCGTATGGCGCGTCGATGGTGCGGGCGACGTCCCAGCCGTGGATGACGACCTCGCCGAGCGCGACATCTCCCATGACATCTGCGGGCAGTTCGACACCGCCAGCGCGGGTCATCCCCTCCCACGCGCCGGAATCCGCCCATGCCCGGGCGAGTGCTTCCAGCCGCTGCGGGTAGGCGCTACGCCAGTCCGCGTCGAGCGCGGTGTCGTCGGCGGGCGGGGTGTCGGTCAGCGGGCCGAAGTCCTTGGCGGCCGCCGCGGCGAAGGCCGATGACAGGCCGCCGATGTGCGCGATCAACGCGGTCAAGCGCATCTTCTCGCAGGGGGTGGCCAGGTTGAGCTGTCGCTCTCTCACCGCCGAAAGGACAGCGGCGGTGCGCATGCACGCCGGGGTCAGATCGATCATGTACGTACTGACCGGCGGCGCCGCGCGAACTCACCGCGCAGCGGAAAGCTGATCAGCGCCCGCGCAGCGGTCTCGTTGCGCCGTGGACGAGCGCGCGGACCTGATCCTCGACCGCACCGCCGGCCAGGAACAGCATCTCGTCGTCGGCCTGCAGCACATCGTCGGGCTTCGGCACCATCACGCCGCCGGCGCGCACCACGAGCGCCAACGCGGTGTTGTCGGGCAGCGCGACGTCGCGGACGCACCTGCCGACCATCGGGTCGTCGGGCGGAAGCTTGAGCTTCGCCAGGCTCACCTGTCCCTGCCTCAGCTCCATCAGCCGCACCAGATGGCCGATGTCGATGGCCCCCTCGATCGCAGCGACGAGCGCGCGCGGCGCCGACACCGCCACGTCGACGCCCCATGCCTCGTTGAACAGCCACTCGTTGCGGGCGTCGTTGACCCGTGCCACCACCCGATCGACGCCGAACTCGGTCTTGGCGAGCAGCGAGGTGGTCAGGTTGGCCTTGTCGTCGCCGGTCGCGGCGATCACGACGTCGCAGAGTTCGAGGCCGGCCTCCTCGAGCGAGGTGAGCTCGCACGAGTCGGCCAGCAGCCAGTCGGCGCCGGGGACCGTGCGAGGTTCGTAATGGGAGACGTTGATCTCGATCAGCAGGATCTTGTGCCCGTAGGCGAGCAGTTCCAGAGCCACGGACCGACCGATCGCACCCGCGCCGGCGATGCCGATGCGCATCGTCTGACGCTCGTCGGCGCGGTCGCCGGCCGTTTCGGACCGCCGTCTGATTCGGAACACAAGGTCATCCTGACCCATTCGCGCCGTGCTGGTTAACTGCGGGGTGAAATGACTCTGCAGCAGCTGTATCTGGTTGTGCTGGCCGGTGGGCTCGTGCTGTTGGCCAGCATCGTCGCCACGCGCGCGGCCACCACCTTCGGGTTGCCCGCACTGCTGTTGTTCCTCGGTGTCGGTGTCATCGTCGGTGAAGACGGGCTCGGGCTGCACTTCGAGAACTACCTGCTCGCTGACCACCTCGGCACGGTGGCGTTGGCGATCATCCTCATCGAGGGCGGTCTGACGACCCGGTTCTCCGACATCCGACGCGTGTTGGCGCCCGCGGGGATGCTCGCAACGGTGGGGGTGGCGGTCTCCATGGTGATCACCGCCGCGGGCGCGCACCTTCTGCTCGGGATGGACTGGCAACTGGCCCTTCTCCTCGGCGCCGTCGTGTCGGTGACCGATGCGGCCGCGGTGTTCTCCGTGTTGCGGGTGGTGCCGCTGCCGCGGCGCCTCGCCGGACTGCTGGAGGCCGAATCGGGTTTCAACGACGCGCCCGCCGTCATCCTCGTGCTCATGTTCAGCGTCACGCCGCTGGAAGTCTCACCGGTACACGCGCTCGGCGAACTGATCTACGAGCTGGGCGTCGGCGCCGCGATAGGTCTCGGCTGCGGGCTGCTCGGCTCGATTGCCCTGCGGCGCATCGCACTTCCGGCCTCCGGTTTGTACCCTCTCGCGAATTTCGGGATCGGGATGGTGGCGTTCGCGGCGGCGGGCAGCGCGCACGCCAGCGGATTCCTCGCGTGCTACCTGGCAGCGGTGGTGCTCGCCAACTCCGGGCTGCCGCACCGCTCGGCCACCCGGTCGTTCGCCGAAGGGCTCGGCTGGCTGGCGCAGATCGGTCTGTTCGTTCTTCTCGGCCTGCTCGTCGACCCCAGCGACCTCGGGCGCGACGTCATACCCGCGATAGTGATCGGCCTTGTGCTGCTGCTCATCGCCCGCCCGGTCTCCGTCCTGGTGTCCCTCGCCGGATTCCGGGTGCCGTGGAAGGAGCAGGTGTTCCTGTCGTGGGCGGGCCTGCGTGGCGCCGTCCCGATCGTGCTTGCGACGTTCCCCATCGTCGAAGGGGTTCCCGGCGCGGTCCGGCTGCTCAACATCGTGTTCATCCTGGTCGTGGTGTACACGCTGGTGCAGAGTCCCAGCCTGGCGACCCTCGCCCGGTGGTTGGGCCTCATTTCCAAGGAGGCCACGCGTGAGATCCAGGTGGAAGCGGCGCCGCTGGACGTGTTGGAGGCGGAACTGCTGACGATGACCGTGCATTCGCCGTCGCGGCTGCACGGCGTGACGGTGCTGGAGTTGCGGCTGCCCGATCCGAGCGTCATCACGTTGATCATCCGCAACGGCAACACGTTCGTGCCGCAGCCCCAGACCCGGATCGCGGCGGGCGACGAGTTGCTCATCGTCACCACACCCAAGACACGCAACGCCGCCGAGCGCAGGCTGCGCGCGGTGAGCCGCCGCGGCAAGCTCGCCCACTGGTTCGACGAATACGGCGAACCCGACTGACAGCGCTTTCCCAGCCGAATGGGACTAGCCTCGACGTAGTGCGATTCGCTTTCAAGACATCCCCACAGAACACCGCGTGGCGCGACATGCTCGCCGTCTGGCAGGCCGCCGACGACATCGACGTCCTCGAGTCCGGCTGGACGTTCGACCACTTCTACCCGATCTTCTCCGACTCCAGCGGGCCGTGCCTGGAGGGTTGGACGACATTGACGGCGTTGGCGCAGGCGACCAAACGGTTGCGCGTCGGCGTGCTCGTCACCGGCATTCACTATCGTCATCCCGCGGTGTTGGCGAATATGGCTGCCGCGCTTGACATCATCTCCGACGGCAGGCTCGAGTTGGGCATCGGCGCAGGCTGGAACGAGGAGGAGTCCGGCGCGTACGGGATCGAACTCGGTTCGATCAAGGAGCGCTTCGACCGTTTCGAGGAAGCGTGTGAGGTGCTGACGAGCCTGTTGAGCAAGGAGTCGACGACATTCGACGGCCGCTTCTACCAACTGGAGGACGCGCGCAACGAACCGAAGGGACCCCAGCAGCCGCATCCGCCTATCTGCATCGGGGGCAGCGGCGAGAAGCGCACGCTGCCACTTGCCGCGCGGTATGCCGACCACTGGAACTTCGCGGGCGGGTCGCCCGAGGAGTTCGCGCGCAAGCGCGACGTCCTGCACGCCCGCTGCGCCGACATCGGACGCGACCCGGCGGAGATCACGCTGTCCTCGCACATCCGGTTGGAGGCCGCGGATGGGTCGAGCGATCTCGACTACGCCAAGGCGGTCGGCGAGGCGGGAGCGCTCGGCGAGGAAGGTCTCGATCTGGCGATCATCTATCTACCGCCGCCGCACGACCCGAACGTGCTCGAGCCGCTGGCCGAGGCGATCAGAGATTCGGGGCTCACCAGCAAAGCTGAGTGACGGTAACGAAAATATAACGGTTCGGCAAATGATCGGTCACGAGCAGGCGCAATCCGGCTTCTCGGGTGGTTTAGCGATTGCTAGATGCCGTACCGCAGGAGCTCGTCGCGGGTGACCAGGCGCTCGGCCTGCTCGGGGTATTGGCGGCACTTCACCGGATGGCGGAACAATGACCAGGCGATTCGACTCACCCGCGAACGGGACAATGGATTGAGGTACACGTCGATCACTCCTGCGGTATCGCAATTGCTGAACCGAGGTGCCACGTTACCGCAGCGTCCTCATGAAGTCATTAGATACTCCCGAACCGGCAAACAGGCTGAGGCGCGCCGAGTAAACATCAGATGATTTTATTGAGGCAGAAGTGACAGATGTGACTCAATTCAGAAACACGTCGCGCAGCGTCACCGTCCGCAACCGGCGCTCGCGGATCAGGTCGACAAGCCGGCCGTAGACGTGGGTTACCGGCTCGTGGTTGAGGTGGCCGATCACCAGCTCGCCGGGCGTGAAGTACTTCTCGGCCATCGCGACGATCTCCTCGGCAGGTATCACGACGTGGTCCTCGAGGGAACCCGACCACAGGGTGTTCGCCGTGTACCCGAGTTCGGCGGAGATCTTGTCGACATGCGCGTTGTGCGCGCCGTACGGCGGCCGGAAGTAGGGCCGCGCGTCGACGCCGTAGGTCTTCCAGAGGAAGTCGTGGGTGTGCCGAAGCTCTTCTGCCACACCGGTCAACGGCAGTTTCGTCAGATCCGGATGCGACCACGTGTGGTTTCCCAGCTGAATCTGTCCGGAGTCGACCAGGGGACGCAGCAGCGCCTGGTTGTCGGTCCACGAGGCGTAGGCGCCGTTGACGAAGTACGTCAACCGCACCCCGGTGTCCCGCGCGAACTCGGTGTACAGCCGCACCACGTCGCTGCTGACCCCGTCGTCGACGGTCAGCGCGAACAGATCGCCGTCGTCCGGCAGGCTGGCGAGCACTCCGCCGCCCGGCAACGGGATCCTCGCCTCGGGCGGTGGCGGCGGCAACAGAGCGGGTGGTCGTTCGACGGCCGCCGGGGTGGCTTCGGCGGCCCGCGGCGCACCGCCCGTGCCACACCGAGCCAGGCCCATCGCGCCCAGGGTCACCGCGGATAGCCCCACCAGGAAGTGGCGCCTGTCCACCTGCATGCACCAACTGTGCCGTGCGCGGGCGCCCGCACGTCCGATTGCGCAGGCGTGTCGCGGTCAGCGCTGCGGAACGGCGGTGGGCTTGATCGGCGCAGGCAGCGCGCTGTTGCCCATCAGGTACCGGTCGACGCCCGCCGCGGCAGCGCGGCCCTCTGCGATCGCCCAGACGATCAACGACTGGCCCCGACCCATGTCTCCCGCAACGAAGACGCCGGGCACCGAGGTCGCGAAATTCGCGTCCCGCGCGACGTTTCCGCGATCGGTCATCTCCACGTTCAGGCTCTTCAGCAGGCCTTCGCGCTCAGGGCCGACGAAGCCCATGGCGAGCAGCACGAGGTCGGCCGCCATCTCGAAGTCGCTGCCTTCGACTTTCTCGAACTTGCCGCCGACCATCTTGACCTCGTGGCCGCGCAAGCCGGTCACCTTGCCGTCACGGCCGAGGAACTCCTCGGTGTTCACCGAGTACACGCGCTCCCCGCCCTCCTCGTGGGCAGAGCTGACCCGCAGCATCAGCGGATAGACCGGCCACGGTGTCGAGTCGGCCCGTGTCTCCGGCGGCTGCGGCATGATCTCGAACTGGTGCACGCTCTCGCAGCCCTGTCGGTGCACGGTGCCGAGGCAGTCCGCACCGGTGTCGCCGCCGCCGATGATGATGACCTTCTTGCCCTTGGCGTGCAGGGGCGGCAAGCCGTTCTCGTCGGTCACGGGATCGCCGAGCTGCACCCGGTTCGCCCACGGCAGGAACTCCATCGCCTGGTGGATCCCGTCGAGCTCGCGGCCGGGCACCGGCAGGTCGCGCCAGGCGGTGGCTCCGCCCGCCAGCACCACCGCGTCGTAGTTCAGCCTCAGCTGCGCGACGGTGACGTCGACACCGACGTTGACGTTCGGGCGGAACTGCGTGCCTTCTGCCTCCATCTGCTCGAGACGGCGGTCGATGTGCCGCTTCTCCATCTTGAACTCGGGGATGCCGTAGCGCAGCAGGCCGCCGATGCGGTCCGCACGCTCGAACACGATCACCGAATGACCTGCGCGGGTGAGCTGTTGGGCTGCCGCAAGCCCGGCGGGGCCGGAACCGACGACGGCGACCTTCTTGCCGGTCAGCTTGTGCGGGGGCAGCGGCACGACCCAGCCCTCGTCGAAGGCCTTGTCGATGATCTCGACCTCGACCTGCTTGATCGTCACCGGATCCTGGTTGATGCCGAGCACGCACGACCCCTCACACGGCGCTGGACACAACCGGCCGGTGAACTCCGGGAAGTTGTTCGTGGCGTGCAACCGTTCGATGGCGTCTCGCCAGCGGTCGTTGCGCACCAGGTCGTTCCACTCGGGAATGAGATTGCCGAGCGGACATCCGTTGTGGCAGAACGGGATGCCGCAGTCCATGCATCGCGAGGCCTGTTCGCGCAGCGTGTCGTGGGAGAAGTCCTCGTAGACCTCGTTCCAGTCACGCAGTCGCAGCGGGACGGGCCGACGTTGCGGCGTCTGGCGCTTGGTGTGCTTGAGAAAGCCCCGTGGATCAGCCATTGGCGGCCGCCATGATCGCCTCGGCTATGCCGTCCTCGTCCGCACCAGCTTGTTCGGCCTCGGCGATGGCCTGCAACACACGCTTGAAATCGCGCGGCATCACCTTGGTGAAGTTCTTCAATTCCTCATCCCAGTCGTTCAGAATACGCTGCCCGACAGCGGAATCCGTCGCGTCCACGTGTGCGGTGATCATCGAGTGCAGGAAGTCGACATCCTCGTCGTCCATATCGTCGAGGTCGACCATCTCGTCGTTGAGGTTCTCGGTGAAGGTGCCGTCGACGTTGTAGACGTATGCCACCCCGCCGGACATGCCCGCCGCGAAGTTGCGGCCCGTGCGTCCGAGGATGACGACCTTGCCGCCGGTCATGTACTCGCAGCCGTGGTCGCCCACGCCTTCCACCACCGCGTGCGCACCGGAGTTGCGGACCGCGAACCGCTCGCCGACGACACCGCGCAGGAACGCCTGCCCGCTCGTCGCGCCGAACAGGATCACGTTGCCCGCGATGATGTTTTCCTCGGCGACATAGTCGGCGGGCGCGTTGTCGGACGGACGCACCACCAACCTGCCCCCGGACAGACCCTTGCCGACGTAGTCGTTGGCGTCGCCGTACACCCGCAGCGTGATGCCCCTCGGTACGAACGCGCCGAAGCTGTTGCCCGCGGAGCCGTCGAAGGTGATGTCGATGGTTCCGTCGGGAAGGCCCTGACCACCGTAGGCTTTGGTGAGTTCGTGGCCGAGCATCGTGCCCACCGTGCGGTTGGTGTTGGCGATGGTGGTCGAGAAGCGCACCGGCTTGCCCGAATCGAGTGCCTCCCGGCACATCACGATGAGCTGCTGGTCGAGCGCCTTGTCCAGTCCGTGGTCCTGCCGCGAACTGCAGTACAGGTCCTGGTTCATGAACGCCGACTCCGGTTCGTGCAGCACGGGAGCCAGATCGAGCTTGTGGGCCTTCCAGTGTTCGGCGGCCTTGGTGGTGTCCAGAGCGCCGACCTGGCCGACCATCTCGTTGACGGTGCGGAAGCCCAACTGGGCCATCAGTTCCCGCACTTCCTCGGCGATGAACATGAAGAAGTTCTCGACGAATTCCGGCTTACCGGTGAAGCGTTGCCGCAGCAGCGGATTCTGTGTCGCGACGCCGACGGGGCAGGTGTCGAGGTGGCAGACGCGCATCATGATGCAGCCCGACACCACAAGCGGCGCGGTGGCGAAGCCGAATTCCTCGGCGCCGAGCAGCGCGGCGACGACCACATCGCGACCGGTCTTGAGCTGGCCGTCGACCTGCACGACGATTCGGTCGCGAAGACCGTTGAGCAGCAACGTTTGTTGCGTCTCGGCCAGGCCGAGCTCCCACGGCGCGCCCGCGTGCTTCATCGACGTCAGCGGTGTCGCGCCGGTACCGCCGTCATGGCCCGAGATCAGCACCACGTCGGCGTGTGCCTTCGACACACCTGCGGCGACCGTGCCGACGCCGTTCTCGCTCACCAACTTCACGTGCACGCGGGCCTGCGGGTTGGAGTTCTTCAGGTCGTGGATCAGCTGCGCCAGATCCTCGATCGAGTAGATGTCGTGGTGCGGAGGCGGGGAGATCAGTCCGACACCGGGCGTCGAGTGACGCACCTCGGCCACCCACGGGTACACCTTGTTGCCTGGCAGCTGGCCGCCCTCACCCGGCTTCGCGCCCTGGGCCATCTTGATCTGGATGTCGGTGCAGTTGGTGAGGTAGTGGCTGGTCACGCCGAACCGACCTGACGCGACCTGCTTGATGGCACTACGTCGCCAGTCACCGTTCTCGTCGTGATCGAACCTCGCGACCGCTTCGCCGCCCTCGCCCGAATTCGACCTGCCGCCAAGGCGGTTCATGGCGATGGCCAGCGTCTCGTGCGCCTCCGCGGAGATCGAGCCGTAGCTCATCGCCCCGGTGGAGAACCGCTTGACGATTTCAGAGGCAGGCTCTACCTCATCGAGGGGGACTGGAGGACGCAGGGCCCCATCACCCAAGCGGAATTTCAGCAGTCCGCGCAGCGATGCCATCCGCTCGCTCTGGTCGTCGACCAGCTTGGTGTACTCCTTGAACACCTCGTACTGCCCGGTCCGCGTGGAATGCTGCAGCTTGAACACCGTGTCGGGGTTGAACAGGTGGTACTCTCCCTCGCGGCGCCACTGGTATTCGCCGCCGACCTCGAGTTCGCGGTGCGCCCACTCTTCGGGCCGGTCGAGGAACGCCAGCGAATGCCGCCGGGCCACGTCGTCTGCGATGTCGTCGAGGTCGATGCCGCCGACCGGACACGTCAACCCGGTGAAGTACTCGTCGAGCACGCGCTGGCTGATGCCGATGGCCTGGAACAGCTGGGCGCCGGTGTAGGACGCCAGTGTCGAGATGCCCATCTTCGACATCACTTTCAGCACGCCCTTGCCCGCGGCTTTCACGTAGTTCGCCTTGGCCTTGTCGCTGCTGATGTCGGTGATCACGCCGCGGTCGACCATGTCCTCGATCGACTCGAACGCCATGTACGGGTTGATCGCGGCCGCACCGAACCCGACCAGGCACGCCATGTGGTGCACCTCGCGCGCATCGCCTGCCTCGACGACGAGGCCGACCTGGGTGCGGGTGCGGTCACGGACGAGGTGGTGGTGCACGGCGGACACCGACAGCAACGACGGGATCGGCGCCATCGACTCGTCGGACTCGCGGTCGGACAGTACGATGATGCGCGCGCCGTCGCGGATGGCGGCCGAGACCTTGGCCTTGACGTTGTCGAGCGCTTCCTTCAGTCCCCGCCCGCCGCGGTTGACCGGGTACAGGCAGCGGATGACGGCGGCCCGCATCCCGTGCTTGTGTCCGCGGATCTCGTGGTCGGGGTCGACGCAGATCAGCTTCGACAGCTCGGCGTTGCGCAGGATGGGCTGCTGCAGCACGATCTGGCGGCACGAGTCGGCGTTCGGGTTGAGCAGGTCGCCCTCCGGGCCGACGGTGCCCTGCAGGCTGGTCACCACCTCTTCGCGGATGGCGTCCAACGGCGGGTTGGTCACCTGAGCGAACAGCTGCTGGAAATAGTCGTAGAGCATCCGCGGCCGCTGCGACAGCACGGCGACGGGGGTGTCGGTGCCCATGGAGCCGATCGGCTCGGCGCCGGTGCGCGCCATCGGCGCGACCAACAGGTTCAGCTCTTCGTAGGTGTAGCCGAAGATCTGCTGCCGCAGCACCACGCGGCGGTGCGGCATCCGCACGTAGTCGCCCGGCGGTAGGTCGTCGAGCTTGAACAGGCCTGCCTCGAGCCACTCCTGATACGGGTGCTCGGCGGCGAGTTCGGCCTTGATCTCCTCGTCGTCGACGATGCGACCCTTGGACGTGTCGACGAGGAACATGCGGCCCGGCTGCAGACGCATCTTCTTGACCACGGTCGACGGGTCGAGGTCGAGCACACCCGCCTCGGACGCCATCACGACGAGGCCGTCGGCGGTGACCCAGATGCGGGACGGACGAAGGCCGTTGCGGTCGAGCACCGCGCCGATCACCGTGCCGTCGGTGAAGGTCATCGACGCCGGTCCGTCCCACGGCTCCATCAGCGACGCGTGGTAGGAGTAGAAGGCCCGGCGGGCCGGGTCCATCGACTCGTTGCGTTCCCACGCCTCGGGGATCATCATCAGCACCGCGTGCGGCAGGCTCCGGCCGCCGAGATGCAGCAGTTCGAGCACCTCGTCGAAGCGCGCGGTGTCCGATGCGCCCGGCGTGCAGACCGGGACGATCTTGTCGAAGGCCTGACGCGGGCCGAACACGTCGGTCTTGATCAGCGCTTCGCGCGCCCGCATCCAGTTCTCGTTGCCGGTGACGGTGTTGATCTCGCCGTTGTGCGCGATTCGCCGGAACGGGTGCGCCAGCGGCCACGAGGGGAAGGTGTTGGTGGAGAACCGCGAGTGCACGATGCCCAGCGCGCTGGTCAGCCGCTCGTCCTGCAGGTCGAGGTAGAACGCCTTCAGCTGCGGGGTCGTCAGCATGCCTTTGTAGACAAAGGTCTGCCCGGAAAGGCTTGGGAAGTAGACGGTTTCGCGGCCGGGTCCGTCCTGGCCCGGGCCCTTGGTCCCGAGCTCGTGTTCTGCGCGCTTGCGAACCACGTAGGCGCGGCGCTCCAATTCCATGCCCGATGCGCCTGCGAGGAACACCTGCCGGAAGGTGGGCATCGCGTCGCGCGCGAGCGCGCCGAGGGAGGAGTCGTCGATGGGCACCCGACGCCAGCCGAGCACCTGCAGGCCCTCGGCCTCGGCGATCTTCTCGACGGATTCGCAGGCCGACGCGGCGTCCTTGGACGACTGCGGCAGGAATGCGATGCCGGTGGCGTAGCTGCCCGGCTCGGGCAGCTCGAACTCGACGACGGCCTGCAGGAAATCGTGGGGGACCTGGAGCAGTATTCCCGCCCCGTCGCCGGT
Organism: Actinomycetes bacterium; assembly: GCA_023415515.1. GTDB lineage: Bacteria > Actinomycetota > Actinomycetes > Mycobacteriales > Mycobacteriaceae > Mycobacterium. Next base: position 7,903 of record JAEZKH010000498.1, on the reverse strand, counting down.
GTGCGGTTCGGCGCCCTGGGCACCTCGGTGTTCGAGGTTGACCAGTGCCGTGATGGCCTTGTCGACGATGTCGCGGGTACGGCGACCGTGCATGTCGGCGACCATGGCAACGCCACAGGCGTCGTGCTCGAACGCGGGGTTGTAGAGCCCCTGCGCACGTGAGGAGCGATTGGACCCCTGCGCACGTGAGGAGCGATCAGACCCCTGCGCACGTGAGGAGCGATTGGACCCCTGCTTTGCGGGCGCCATTCCCACCTAGCCCTTCAATGCTGACTGAAGCTGAACGAAATCACCTGGCAGCCGTCGACGGCGACGGCATCAGCCGGTCATGCGGGTGGCGGCGGGCGACATGCAGCACTGAACGACGACCCCTACCCCACTGACGCACAAGTGGGAAAACGATATGACAGACCCCGCCTGACATGCCAACTTAGTCATACCTAACTGAACCGTCCGGCCCCCGCGGCAACGCTGCCCCGTGTGGCGCCATGATACGGGCGGATTCGTTGCCCCCCTTGGTTTTTCACGAAGCCGGTTACTGATCGGCGGCTGAGGGCGTCGACGCGGGGTGCGATGCATATCACTACCGTGAATTGCTAGCGCTCAGCTCTCACTCCCACCAGCTGCAATAATACGGTTCCACTGAATTTGCTGTAAAGCCTAGTCAGATTCTTAGAGTCCGCTCACGCGGCCTGCCCGCTCACCCCCCGAGGAGCGGGCACGCCGCGGGTCGGTCAGCGGTGTACGGGGTAGCCACCACGCTCGGCAAGGGACCGCAGTTGCCTGAGGGCGAAGGTGCGTCCCCGGCCCCCCTCGGGGATGTGGATGCCCGCCCACAGGCCCTGGGCGCCCGGCATCTCGCAGGCTTCCTTCGCGCACAGCCACCGGCGGGGGCACGACCGGCAGACGGCCTTGGTCTGCTCGTCGGTCGCGGTCATCCACCGCTCGGGATCCTGCGTGCATGCGCCGATCTGGCTGTCGGTCAGAACGGGCATCTCGATCATGACGGTCATGACTTTCCTCTCGCTCGATGGCGGCCCACTCGGTAGCGGTGTCAAAACCGTAGCGCTCTTTCCGTAGCGGTGCAACGTTTACAGCGGTTTGCCTGGTTCGGTCGGGTTGGCCCGCGTTGTCCATGTCGCATCCGATCCGCTGGCTACACTGGGCGGGTGGAACCCGACGCCAGCGATCCGGGCATCGCCCGCGCCGGCGCGGCCGTCGCCGCCAGACGTCGCGAATTGGACATCAAGCAGCGCAATCTCGCGAAATACAAGATCATCAACGCCGGTGCTCTCATCGCGTTCGAGAAGGGCCGCAGCTGGCCGCGCGAGCGCACGAGGGCCAAGCTGGAAGAGGTCCTGCAGTGGCCCGCCGGAACCATAGCGTCGATACGGTATGGCGGTGCAGTGCCGGGAGCGGCGCCGGAGCCCCCCGCCGACGAAGGTGCGGCTTCGCTGATCATCGGTGCGGTCGAGGTGGCGATGAAGACGTTCGAGGCCGCCATCGAGTCGCTTCCGCCCGACGACGACGCGGAATTCCCCGCCCGCGCCACGGTCATCCTGGCCGATCTGCGCAAGCTCGAGACCGTCGTCGCCCGCGCCGCGCAGCGCAGCCGCGGCAACGCCGAGGTGGTGCTGGCCCTGCGGACCGTGCGCGGCTGTTACGACAGGCTGATGTTCCGCGCCGCCTCCGGGCCCGGCGCGAGCCTCGGCCAGCGGTTGTATGCCGCGCGCAGACGCGCGAACCTGTCCGCCGCCGAGACGGCCAACGCGGCAGGCCTGCCCGTTGAGTTGGTCGACGCCGTGGAGGCGGGCGAAGCGGCGGGCGACGCGGACTCGACCGCACTTAACGCGCTCATCGCCTCGCTCGATGGCTGATACTTGATTCCGTGCCGCTGCCCGATCTCCTCCGCAACGTCGGCGACGTGCTGTCTCGAGCCGACACCTTGTTCGGCACCGCGGACCCCGACGCCGCGGCCACGGCCGCCCACCGGTTGACCGACGCCACCGACACGATCCGCTCCGGCCAGGAACTGACCGCCGAGCTGACGGGCGCGGTGGTCACCAACTATGCCGATTTCGCAAAGGGCACCCGCGACGCCCTCGACCACCTGGCCGGCGTCGACTCCGACCTCGGGCACCGGCTGCAGGACGCCGCGGAGGCCGTGAACGCGGCGAGCGCGGCATCCCGATCGACCCTCGACGTCGTGGCGTCGGCATCGGATGCGCTCGAGCACTTCGCCGATTCGCCGTCTGCCGAGCTGGCCGTGCTGCACGCCCTGCGGACACAGGTGGCCCAGGAGCTCGCGCTGATCCGCACACATCAGGCGCTCGCCGAGCAGCTCGGGGCACAGCTGCGCGGGCTCGGCTACTGAGCGCTCGACACCTCGGGTCTCAGGTCGAGTCGCCGGAGCAGTTGCGCGTTGGCCGCCACGACGACCGTCGATGCGGACATCAACAGCGCACCGACGGACATCGGCATGACGAACCCGATCGGCGCGAGCACACCGGCGGCCAGCGGTACCGAGATCAGGTTGTAACCGGCTGCCCACCAGAGGTTCTGGGTCATCTTGCGGTAGGTCGCCTTCGACAGCGTGAACACCGACAGCACAGACCGCGGGTCCGAGCTGGCAAGGACGACGCCCGCCGCCGCGATCGCCACATCGGTGCCCGCGCCGATGGCGATCCCGACGTCGGCCTGCGCGAGCGCGGGCGCGTCGTTCACCCCGTCGCCGACCATCGCGACCTTGCGCCCCCCGGCCTGCAGTTCGGCGACCTTGGCCGACTTGTCCCCGGGCCGTACACCAGCGAACACCCGGTCGATGCCGAGCTCTGCGGCGACCCTGCGCGCCACCGGCTCGGCGTCACCGGTGAGCATCGCCACCTCGATGCCCAGCCGGTGCAGGGCGTCGACCGCCGGCCGTGACTCGGGTCGGATCTCGTCGGCCAGCTTCAGCGCGCCCGCGATGTCGCCGTCGACGAGGACGTGCAGCACGATCGCGCCCTCGCGGTGCCAGGCCGCCGTCTCGGACAGCTCGGCCAGCCCTACTTCCTCCAGCAGCCGAGGGCCGCCGACGCGGACACGGTGACCGCCGACGGTCGCCGTCACTCCGACGGCCGGCGACGAGGTGAAATCTGTTGCGGCAGCGACTGTCACGCCGCGGTGCTCGGCCGCGTCGACGATGGCGCGGGCCAACGGATGCTCGGAGTCGGTCTCTGCGGCAGCGGCCACCGCCAGCACCGCCGCGGCGCCGCGGTCGCCTGCGGCGGCCCCCGCGGTCACCGTCGGCTCGCCTTTGGTCAGGGTTCCGGTCTTGTCGAAAAGCACGGCGCCGACCGTGCGCATCCTCTCCAGCGCGAGCCGGTCCTTGACCAGCACACCGCCCCTCGCCGCCCGCTCGGTGGCGATCGATACGACCAGCGGAATCGCCAGGCCCAGCGCGTGCGGGCATGCGATGACCAGCACGGTGATGGTCCGGACGACGGCTTCCTCCGGCCTTCCGAGCATGCCCCACACCACGGCGGTGAGCACCGCCGACACGAGCGCGAACCAGAACAGCCAGCCCGCGGCGGTATCGGCCAGCCGCTGCGCCCGAGACGACGAGTTCTGCGCCTCGGTCACCAACCGCGCGATGCCGGCAAGCGCGGTGTCGTCACCGACCGCGGTGACCTCGACGCGCAGGCCGGAGTCGGTTGCGACGGTGCCCGCCACGACGTGATCGCCCACCGAGCGCCGCACCGGAACGGACTCGCCGGTGACCATCGACTCGTCGACATCGGCTGTCCCGTCGACGATCTCACCGTCGGCGGGCACGCTGCCGCCCGGCCGGACCACCACCACGTCGCCGACCCTGAGCTCGGTCGGGGCGACGGAGACCACCGCGTCACCGTCGACCCGCTCGGCCTTGTCGGGCAGCAGCGCGGTCAGCGACCGGAGTGCCGAGCCGGTCTGTGCCAGCGAGCGCATCTCGATCCAGTGTCCGAGAAGCATGATCACGATGAGCAGCGCCAGCTCCCACCAGAAATCGAGTCGGTGGTCGAGAACGCCGATGCTTGCACCGAGCGACGAGATGAAGGCGACCGTGATGGCCAGGCCGATCAGCAGCATCATTCCCGGTGCGCGGCTGCGGATCTCGCTGATCGCGCCGGCGAGGAACGGACGGCCGCCCCAGAAGTACATGATGGTGCCGAGCACCGGGGAGACCCATCGTGCGGCCGGAAAGTCGGGCGCCGGGTAACCGACGATCATCGCGAACATCGCCGAGCACGCCACCGTCGGTATCGCGAAGGCGAACATGATCGCGAACAGGCGACGGAACTGGGCGGCGTGGTCATCGTGACCGCCGTGACCGCCATGGGAGTCGCGCCCGACGTGGCCGCTGTGGGCGGCGTGTGTCATCGCCATCCGGCCACTATACCCCCAGGGGGTATGGGTTGGCCTGCCCGCATCCACCGGCGACGCCGACGACGATCTGCCAGACTGTGTCCGTGGCAGGCCCCGATCAGCCCGACGACTCGATGCGGGGCTCCGTTCACATCTGCGTGGCGGCAACCGTCGCCGGAGTGCTCATCGGTTTCGTCGGCGCCGCCTTCCGGTGGTGTCTGCAGACGGCCGACCGTCTGCGCACCGACCTCGTGGAGTGGACGCACGGGCTGCCCGGCCCCGGCTGGTTGATCCCTGTCGCGGCGGCAGCGGCGGGCGCCACGCTGGCCGCCCTGATCGTGCGCTGGGAGCCGTTCGCCGCAGGCAGCGGCGTCCAGCACGTCGAGGCGGTCTACGGCGGCGACGCCAAGCCCCCGTCGATCCGTCTCCTTCCCGCGAAGTTCGTCGGCGGGGTGTTGAGCATCGGTTCCGGTCTGGTTCTCGGGCGTGAGGGTCCGACTGTGCACATGGGCGCGGCGATCGGGTCGGAAACGGCTCGGCGCGCCAGGCTTCCCGATTCCGAGGTCGCGATGATGCAGACCGCGCTGGGCGGAGCGGGTCTCGCCGTCGCATTCAATGCGCCGATCGGTGGCGCGTTGTTCACCCTCGAAGAGGTCACGAAGTCGTTCCGCGTCAAGACGGTGCTCGCGTCGCTGTTCGCAGCCGCTGCGGCGGTGACATGTCTGCGGCTCGTCCTGGGCAACACCGCCGACTTCGACGTCGAGCCCATCAGCCCCCCCGCGTTGGCATGGATGCCGCTCTTCGTCGTCTTCGGGCTGCTGACCGGCGCGCTCGGCGCTGCATACAACGGGTTGACATTGCTGCTTCTGGACCGCGTCTCCGCGTTCCGCCGGATACCGAGCCTCGCCAAAGCTGCCATCATCGGCGGCCTCATCGGGTTGCTGATGTTCTCCTATCCGCTCGGCGTCGGCGGTGGTGACGACCTGACCCAGCGAATCCTCGGCGGTGGCCACCTCGCGGCGTCGGCCGTCATCGGGATCCTCGCGCTCCGGTTCGTCGCCGGTCCGCTGTCCTACTCGGCAGCGGTGCCCGGCGGCCTGTTCGCGCCACTGCTGGCCGTCGGCGCGTTGTGGGGGTTGCTCTTCGTCGGCCTCTTCGACGCGGTGTGGCCGGGTGACGCGACACAGTTGGCGATTCCGATGGCGCTCGTCGGAATGGCCGCATTCTTCGGGGCCACCGTGCGCGCCCCGCTGACCGGGATGGTCGTCGTCACCGAAATGACCGCCACCCCCGAGGTTCTCGTGCCGATGATGGCCGCAACCGTGGCCGCGGTACTCGCGGCGAATCTCATCGGCTCCAAACCGATCTACGACAGCCTGCGGGAGCGGATGCCCGATGCGAAGTCCATCGAGCAGCGCGGTCAGTGACCGACCGTGTTTACGCGGCAGTAAATTTCGGTCGAAGCACGATTGAGCAACACCGGCCGCACCGGCCGACAGCGCGTGTCAACCTCGAATGTATGAACCAGCCCACGATGCTGCACCGATTGACAGCGGAGTTCATCGGAACCTTCTGGTTGGTGCTCGGTGGCTGCGGCAGCGCCGTTTTCGCCGCGAAGTTCACCTCCGCCGACGGCGTATCCCTCGGCATCGGATTCCTCGGGGTGGCACTGGCGTTCGGCCTGACCGTGCTCACCGGCGTCTACGCCTTCGGCACCGTGTCCGGCGGCCACTTCAACCCGGCGGTGACGTTGGGCGCTGCGCTCGCGCGCCGTGTCGAGTGGAAAGCCCTGCCCGGCTACTGGATAGTGCAGGTCCTCGGCGGCCTCGTCGCAGGCCTGGTGATCCTCGTGGTGGCCGGCGGAAAGGAAGGTTTCGAAGCGACGGGAAACATGGCCGCCAACGGTTACGGCGAGCACTCCCCCGGCGGCTATTCGCTGCTGGCCGTCGCGATCACCGAGATCATCCTCACCGCGGTGTTCCTGCTCGTCATCCTCGGCTCCACCGACGACCGGTGGCAGGCGTCAAAGGGCTTCGCCGGGTTGTCCATCGGGTTGACGCTGACCCTCATCCATCTGATCTCGATTCCGATCTCGAACACGTCGGTCAACCCCGCGCGTTCGACCGGTGTCGCATTCTTCAACGGCGACGGCGCGCCCGCGCAGCTGTGGATCTTCTGGCTCGCACCGCTGATCGGCGCGGCGATCGCCGGCCTTGCCTACCCCTACCTCTTCGGCGGAGCCGACGAACTCGCCGACCAGCCGGTGCGAGACGACGTCCTCAACGAGTCCCGCGACGATCCGACCGCTACTTGACGGGCGCCTTCTTCTTCGCCCGGCTCGCGGCCGCCTTCTCGGTCTTGGCGCCCTCGTTGGCGAGTTGACCGCCCGCGTTCTCGAGGTGCGCGCGCACGAACCACTGGAACTTCTCGAGTTCGGCCGCATGGGCGATGAGCATGTCCTCGGTGATCGGGTCGAGCTCGCCGACCCGCTCGATGGACTTGCGGGTGTCCTCGATGACACCGGTGTAGACGAGATCGAGCGCGGCCAGATGGGCCTGCACGGTGTCGCGCTCGACCGAGTAATCGTCCCAGGTGCGATCGTCGATGATGGCGCCGGGCGTACCGAGCGGTGACTTGCCGAGCGTCGCGATGCGTTCGGCCACCTCGTCGGCGTATCCGCGGACGAGGTCGACCTGCGGGTCGATCATCTCGTGGACGCCGATGAAATTGGGTCCGACCACGTTCCAGTGGACGTGCTTGAGCGTCAGGTGAAGGTCGTTGTACCGGCTGAGCGCTTTCTGCAGCAGCTCGGCGACCTCGCTGCCCTGCTTATCGGACAAGCCGGGGACTGTGAATTCAGTCATCGAAAGCTCCTTCGCACATGATGAACCGTCGGCGTCACGTCTACCCGGGCCCGTGCCGCGGTAATCACGCGTCGCCCGACGTCACAAATCGGCCAGATTCGGGATGGCCTGCCGCGCCCCGAACCGGGGATTGCGCGCCAGCCCACTGACCTCGAGCAGTCGGACCGCCCTGTGCCGGTGCGGTCGCAGCGGCGCGAGCAATTCGACCATCGCGGCGTCGTCGATCGGGTGTCCGAGCAGGCTCCAGCCGACGACCTTGGCCAGGTGGTAGTCGCCCACCGAGAGTGCGTCGGCATCGCCGAACGCGCGTTGTGCGGTCTCTGCCGCGGTCCAGATGCCCACGCCGGGCAGCGACGTCAACGCCCGCCTGGCCTGCTCGGCGGGCCGGTTGACGAGCCGCTGCAGCGAGTCGGCCCGCTGCGCGCACGCGACAACGGTGCGGGCCCGCCCCGGATCGACGTTGGCGAGGTGGAACTCCCACGACGGGATGCGGCGCCACACGTCGGCGCTCGGCGGCACGCGCATCCGGGCCGGCGCGGGCCCCGGCGCAGGTGAGCCGAACTTGGTGACCAGTCGCCGCCAGGCGCGGAAGGCGTCCTTGCCCGCAACCCGTTGTTCGATCACGGCGGGAATCAACGCTTCCAGCACGTGTCCGG
>JAEZKH010000488.1 GCA_023415515.1 Actinomycetes bacterium | reverse complement strand
CCGCAGGATTGCGTCGGCGCGGAGCCGATGCCCGTCAGTGACGTACTCCATCGGACTGAAGTCAATGGACGCCAGGTGATGGAGGTTGTTGGGGTTGGGAAACCGGTCGACGTTTGCTTTCCACCCGGAGGCGGCCATGGCCACCCCGAAGTGGTCCAGCGCGGCGCCGCAACCGAACAGGGCCTCCCGGCCCGATGTATCGGTTTTCGACGGTGCCCGCGTCGGGTCGACGAACAGGTGGAGCACGCCACCGTCGAGCATCCACCGCCACGGCTGGCTGTTGTGCAGCGACGGGGCGCGGCACGCCAATTGGACCGCCTGTTTGATGACCTCGCTGTCGACGATCGTGTCGCGCATGCCTGATCTCCGTTCTCCTTTGACCACCACTCTGTGCCGGCGCACCGCGTCGAACCAGGGTCAATGGTCCACAGGCCAAGGGCTTAATGCCCCTGTCGTCGCGGTACGTTTCGGCGTGAGGTTGGCGGTGTGGAAACCACGCAGTACGCCCCGCCGATTCACGGAGATCTCGCCGCCGAGGTGCGCGAGACGCACACCGGAGTAGTGGCGCTGTTCGGCGACACGGCATACAAGGCGAAGAAACCGGTGATCACGGACTTCCTCGACTTCTCGACCGCGGACCTTCGCGACAAGGCGTGCCGGCGCGAAGTCGAGTTGAACCGGCGGCTGGCACCGGACAGCTATCTCGGTGTCGGACGCTTCTCGCCGCCACAGGCAGGGGAGCCGGAGCCCGTCATCGTCATGCGCCGGTACCCCGATTCCCTGCGCCTGGCGTCTCTCGTCAGAAATGGTGCGTCGGTCGACGCTCACCTCACGGCGATTGCAGCGCTTCTGGCGAGATTTCACCGGGCAGCAGTCCGCGGCCAGTCGATCGACGACGAGGCGACCGTCGGTGCTCTGTCGGAACGGTGGCACGAGAACCTGGACGAACTCCGGCGCCATGTCGATGTGATCATTCCGCGCGAGTCGTTGGATGCGATCACCCGGTTGGCCGACCAGTTCCTGCGCGGCCGCGGCGAACTGTTCGCGCGTCGCATCACCGAGCGTCGCATCGTCGACGGGCACGGCGACCTGATGGCCGAGGACATTTTCTGCACTCCCGACGGTCCGGTTCTGCTCGACTGTCTCGAATTCGACGATCGCCTTCGCTACGTCGACGGCATCGACGACGCCGCCTTCCTCGCGATGGATCTCGAACACCTCGGTCGCACAGACCTCGCCGATCTCTTCCTCGCCGAATACGCAGAGGCGGCCGACGACCCGGCGCCACGGGCGTTGATGGACTTCTGCGTCGCCTACCGCGCCGTGGTGCGCGCGAAGGTCGACTGCATCCGCGTCGGGCAGGGCCACCCCGAGGCGATGTCGGATGCGCACCGGCACACCGCGCTCGCCCTCGAGCGGTTGAGATCGGCGACGGTGCAGCTCATCGTCATCGGTGGCGGACCTGGCACCGGCAAGACGACGTTGGCACACGCACTGGCGCGTCGCATAGGGGCGCAGGTGATATCGACCGACGACGTGCGACAGGAGCTGCAGCGGTCGGGCGCCGTCTCAGGGAGGGCCGGAGATCTCAACGAAGGGCTCTACGCGCCGGACAACGTCGCGAAGGTGTACGACGAGGTGCTGCTGCGGGCGAGCTCGTTGCTTTCGGACGGCTCGACGGTGATCCTCGACGGTACGTGGCGAGACCAGCCGCTGAGGGAACGCGCACATCGCCTCGCTATCGCCACGTCGTCGCCGCTCGTTGACTTCACGTGTTCGCTTCCCCTGCGCGAAGCGCAGGAACGAATCGCCGCCAGAGGTCCGTCCGCATCCGACGCGACCCCGCAGATCGCCGCTGCGCTCAGCGAGTTCGCGGATGGCGGTCGTTCGTTCGCCATCGACACCACTCGTCCGCTCGCAGAGTCGGTCGAGGAAGCCCACCGGATCTGTTGCCTGGCGATCTGACAACCACGACAAGGGGTTTCGACATGGAACATCTGAACACGCTCGATGCGGGTTTCCTGGAGGCCGAGGACTCGGATCGGCACATCAGCTTGGCAGTAGGCGGATTGTCGATCATCGAGGGCCCGATACCGGATCTCCAGGCGCTGCACGCCGGCATCGCCGAGCGGATCGGCAAGTTGCCTCGTGCCAGACAGGTTCTACGCACGCATGCGCTCGATCTGAACCCGCCTGAGTGGGTGGACCACGAGGCGTTCGACATCGCACATCACATCCATCGGGCCGCACTGCCGCAGCCCGGTGACGACGCGACATTGTTCCGCTTCACAGCCGACGTCATGGAGCGGCGACTGGATCGGGATCGGCCGCTGTGGGAGTGCTGGGTCATCGAGGGCCTGGAGGACGGTCGGTGGGCGCTCTTGATGAAGATCCACCATTGCATCGCCGACGGCATTGCGACGATGCACATGTTGTCGGGTCTCAGCGATGAGGGCGACGGAGCCAGCTATGCCACCGATATTCGCGCGGCGCAGGAGAAGCCGTCGACGGGGTGGAAACTGAGCCTCAATCCGCTCAGTTGGGCGGGCACCGTCCGGAACCTGACCGCAACCGCGACGAGTTCCGCACTGTTGGCCTTCGAGGGTGCAATCGAAGTCGCCGGCGGCCTGCTGAGCCCTGGCACACCGTCGTCGTTGGTCGGTCCGGTAACCGCCATGCGTCGGATCAGTTGTGCCCGCGTGGATCTCGCGGATGTGAACAAGGTGTGTGACGCGTTCGGTGTCACCGTCAACGATGTCGCACTTGCGGCCATCACCGACAGCTTTCGCGCCGCCCTGATCCGCCGCGGCGAGCAACCGCGACGCAATTCTCTGCGAACACTGGTCCCCGTGTCGATCCGATCGACGGATGCGGCCGGTGTCACCGACAACCGGGTGTCGCTGATGCTGCCCTTCCTGCCGGTGGACAAGGAAGATCCCGAGGAGCAACTGCGCGCGGTTCACCGGCGGCTGACCAGAGCCAAGGCCAGCGGCCAGCGGGAAGCCGGCAGCGTGGCTCTCGCTGCGGCTCACGTCGTGCCGTTTCCGTTGACCGCGTGGGCGATACGCGCACTCACAAAGCTGCCGCAGCGCGGAGTCGTCACGTTGGCGACGAACGTACCCGGTCCGCGCAAGCGGATGCGGGTGATGGGACGCGAGGTGGTGCAGGTGGTGCCCATTCCACCGATCGCCCTGCAACTCCGCACCGGCATCGCGATCTTGAGTTACGCCGACGAGCTGTTCTTCGGGATCACGGGCGACTTCGACACCGCATCCGACGTCGACCAGCTCGCAAAGGGTATCGAAGCGGGGGTTGCGCGGTTAGTCGCGTTGGCCACCGGGCACGACGAACACCGGAGTGGTTGACGACTCCGCGACAGTCGTGCTCACCGAGCCCAGCAGCAGCCGCGTGAATCCGCCTCGGCCCCGGCTTCCCAGGACGACCAGCTGCGCTTCGCGGGATTCTTCGAGCAACCAGTGCGCGGGCCGGTCGCGGACGACTTTGCGCACCACGTTCACGTCGGGATATTCGGGCTGGTAACCGGATAGCCGCTCGCCGAGAATCTCCGCGCCTTCCTCTTGGTAGACATCCTGCTCAGGGCCACCCGGGAAGTCGGTGCCGACGTCGCTCCAGGCGTGCAGCGCGACGAGATCGACGCCCCGCCGCGACGCTTCGTCGAACGCAAATGCGGTGGCCGCCTCGGAAGCAGGCGAACCGTCGATGCCCAACAGGACAGGAAGTGAGCGCTCGGGCCGATCTTCATCGCTGCGAATGACTGCCACGGGCTGAGGGGAGTAGTGCAGGAGGCCGCGGCTCACCGAACCGAGAAGTCCGGCGCCGACGGCCCCGAGTCCGCGGCTGCCGACGACGGTGAATGCGGCGTTCTTCGATGCGCTGATGAGCTCGGTTGCCGCGCCGCCATGGCGTACCTCGCGTTGGATCACGAGATCGGTGTCGACGGCCTGCTGTGCGGTCGTGCTCGCGGAGTCGAGGACCGTCTCGGCGTGCTGTTCCTGTGAGCGCTGGTATTCGGCCTTCAGGTATCGGACCGGATAACTCACCGCGACGGGGACGACGACATGCATCAAGGTGATCGGCAATTGCCGCATAGTCGCTTCGTCGGCGGCCCACCGAACGGCTGCGGAGGACTCCGGTGACCCGTCAACTGCGACGAGGACGCCGTACCCGGATGGCATCAGAGCACCTCCAGTATGTCGCCGACGGGTCGTCGTCGAGTATTGGCGGCGGCGGACACCTCGTCAACCGACCGCCCGACCCGGACGAGGACCTGAGGCTGCGCATGTCGGCCGGTGAGCCGGCGCACCGCTTCCCGCCCGCTGTGGAGCTCCATCATGTGAGTCAGCGGGCAGGTCGCGAAACCGGCGGCCGTGCATGTCAGCAGCACATGCGACAGTGCCTCACCGCAGCCCAGGACATTCTCCCGGCTGTCATCGAAGGTCGACAACACAAGGATCTTCGAGTGATCACGGTCGACGTGCGGTGCGCGATCGGCGCCCGCGTAGACAGGGAAGTCGCGAGCCACATCGACTCGCGATGCCTCGGCCGGAGACGCCAACGCCGCCGGCGGAATGCCGACGCTCGAATCGCCGTGGTGTGTCCACCAGAGCAGCTCGTAGCGGTAGGACGCGTCGTCACGACGGTGTTCTTCGTTCCGCCGGGATGCATCCGCCAGGGCGGGCCGTCCACTGTCATCTACGACGTCCATGTCGATGGCGAAGTGGTGGCAGACAGAGGACAACTCCCGCTCGGTTTGACTCCACGGTTCGGGCGCTGCGAACGGAAGCCGATCCGTGTGGCGGCGCAGGATCGCGTCGCCCAGTTCGCGAGCGTGCGCGCTCACATCCGCTGGTCTGGAAAACGCGATCGCGGCGAGATGATCGTGATTTCGGGGTGTGGGGAATCTCGCGACGGATATCTGCCTGCCTGCCGCAGCCGCCGCAACGCGGAGATGGTCCAGCGCGGCACCGCAACTCAACAGCACCTCATTGCCCGTGATGTCGGTGTGGTGGCCGACCCGGCCGTGGTCGGCGTACAAATGCAGCACGCCGTCGTCGAACACCCATCGCCACGGCTGGCTGTTATGCAGTGACGGTGCCCGACAGGCGGTTTCGACGAGCCGCGTGAGCTCGTCGATGCCGATGGAGTCCTGCGGTGTCAACGGCGCTGTCATTCGGATCTCTTTCCCATTCCGGGCCTGTCCGGAAGTTGCAGCGCCGACTTCGACACCACCCGCACTTCGACGCTGAAATACTCCGGGTCCGGCACATGTTGCTCGATGGCTTCCCGCAGGCTCGCGAAGACCTTGTCCAGTGCATCGAGTGGATCGACATCCACGGGTATGTCGGATATCCCGATGTCCATCCAGTGATTTCCGTAACGGGTCAGGCCGTGTGCGAAGCCGGGCAGATCGGTGTGGTCAGCCGGGTCCCAGGCGAGTACCTCGATTGCTCTGCCCCTCATGATTTTCCTCCTTGGGTAGATCCCAGCACGTGATCACGCGCGAACTACGGTCACCGGGGTGGGGGCCGATTCCGCGACCGCAGTGCTGACCGAACCGAGCATCATGCGGGAGAAGCCGCCCCGCCCCCGGCTGCCGACCACCACCAACTGGGCTCGGCCGGCTTCGTCGATCAACCAGTGCGCGGGCCGATCACAGACGATGAGTCGCCGCACCACGACGTCGGGATACTGTTCGCGCCAACCCGCAAGTCGCTCTCCGAGCACTTCGTGGCCCTCGTCCTCGTACCGGTGCCAGTCCATCCCGGCGATCGGAAAAACACCCACATCGCTCCATGCATGCAGCGCAACGAGATCGACGCCGCGGCGGCTCGCTTCGTCGAACGCGAAGGCAGTGGCGGCCTCTGACGCCGGCGACCCGTCGATACCGAGCAACACAGGCGCGTTCGCGTCGACGGGCTGTTCCACATCGGCCTTGACGACAGTGATCGGGCAGTGGCCATGGTGCAACAGTCCGCGGCTGACTGAGCCGAGCACGGCACCTGCGGCGGGACCCATTCCTCTGGCGCCTACCACGACCATGGTGGCTGCGGCAGAAGCAGTCGCAAGCTCAGAGACGATGCCGCCACGCATGGCCTGCGTGCGGACCGGCGGCGGTGCAACGCTCTCAATCGAGGCGACAAGTGTCTTCTGAGCCTGTTCTATGACGTGGCGGGCGTTCTCCTCCTGCCACTGGAGGTAGCTCGATTCGACCGACATGACCGGCCACGTGGCCATGATCGGCGCGACGACGTGTATCACGGTCACGGGCAGCTCGCGTAGTGCTGCCTCGCGACCGGCCCAGCGGACGGCGGTGTCCGACTCGGGGGATCCGTCGACGCCGACAAGAATTCCGTGCTGCTTGTCGGAAAGAACGGGGGACCGAACGCTCACCGAGCGGCCTCGAGAAGCAACCGCCGTTCGGCTGCGGCGATCACTCGCCGTGCGCTGTCCACCGCGTCGGGATTGACCGACACCGACGTGATCCCCATCCGGACGAGGTGCTCGGCGAACGCCGGCTTGGTCGACGGTGCCTGGCCGCACAGCGATGATGTGATGCCGTACTTGCGTGCCGTGCCGATGATTTGACCGATGGCGTCGAGGACCGCGGCGTCTGATTCGTCGAAAAGCTCGGCGCAGATGTCGGAGTCCCGGTCGACGCCGAGTACCAGTTGCGTCAGGTCGTTGCTGCCGATCGACACCCCGTCGATTCCCATGCCGATGTATTCGGGCAACCAGTGCACGACCGACGGCACTTCGGCCATCACCCATCGGTGCAGGCCGCGTTGGCGTCCCAGCGGACTGGCATCGATGAGCGACAGGCACTCCTCGAGCTCCCATTTGGTGCGTACAAAGGGAATCATCAGGCCGACATCGGGCGATTGCTCGCGGACGCGGGCCAGTGCCTCGAGTTCAAGCCCGAACAGGTCGGGTTCGTTGACATATCGGTAGCAGCCGCGATACCCGATCATCGGGTTGTGCTCGACGGGCTCGTATGTTTCTCCGCCTTCGAGGCCACGGAACTCGTTGGTGCGGAAATCTGTTGCCCGGTAGATGACAGGGCGGGGCGAGAATGCGGCGGCGATTCGTCCCACTGAGGACACCATCTTCTCGACCAGCGTGTTCTGCTCACCGTGTGCGATCAGATCGCGGGGATGGCGGCCTGCCAACGCCTCCGTCAGCATGAACTCCGCGCGGAGCAGGCCTACACCGTCGACCGCCTGTGCCGCGACGGTCTCTGCCGAATCGGGCATCGCCAGGTTCACGTACACCTTCGTGCCGGTCACCTCGGCCGTCGTCTGCGTCGGAGCCGTGTGCTGCGCGACCGCCACCTTTGGCGAGGCCTCGACCCGGCCGGACACCACCTCACCGCGGGCCCCGTCAACAGTCACCGCCGTGCCGTCATGGAGATCCCTTGTCCCGGTGCGGGTTCCGACTATGCAGGGGACACCCAGCTCGCGCGCGACGATGGCGGCGTGGCACGTCATGCCGCCGGTGTCAGTGACCAGCGCCGCCGCCCGGCGGATCGTGGGCAACCAGTCCGGATTGGTCATCTGGGCGATCAGGATCTCGCCGTGCTGCAGCCGATCTCCCTCCTCGGGTGTCTCGAGCACGCGGACCTTGCCCGAGGCGATACCGGGTGCGGCTGCCAGGCCACGGGCCAACACCACATGCTTGGTTGAAGGTGGCGATGTGGTGTGCCCGAGCGTCGTGATCGGCCGAGCCTGCACCAGATAGGCCTTGCCGTCCGAGATCGCCCACTCGGTGTCCTGGGGGCAGCCGTTGTGCCGCTCGGTGGCGATCGCCAGCTGCGCGATCGACCGCAGTTCGTCGTCGGTGAGCACGCGCGAATCGGCTTGCGCTTCGTCGAGGTCGATGGCGGAGTCATGGCCGTCATCGCCACGAACGATCTTGAATGCTTTGTGGCCAAGGCGGATATCGAGCGGTTGAAGGCTTTCTTTGGAGACGATGTAGGTATCCGGCTCGACTTCGCCGGATACCACGACCTCGCCGAGGCCGAACGCAGCCTCGATGACCACCCGGTCCTGCGCGCCATTGCTCGGATCGGCGGTGAACGCGACGCCGGCCTTGTCGGATTCGACCATCTGTTGGACGACCACCGCCATCGCGGGATCGCTGGTGAACCCACGGCTGGCGCGGTAGGTGATGACTCTGGGGCTGAACAGGGACATCCAGCAACGGATCACCGCATCGAGCAACCCGTCGTCACCGCTGACATTGGTGATGGTGGCGTTCATCCCGGCGAACGACGCGTCGGCACCGTCCTCGCCCGTCGCGGAGGACCGTACGGCAACGACCGCGCCCTCGCCTAGACGGTGATACGCCGACAGGATCGGGCGGCGGACGTCGTCACCGACGCCGGCCTTGCGCACCAGGGCTTGCATCCGTTCGCTGAGGTCGGAAAGGCGGGCGGTATCAGCGACGTTGTCGAGCGCCTCCCGATGCAGCGCGTTGAGCTCGGTGTGTACCCCAGCCGACCGCATCGAGTCCCGATAGCAGTCCCGAAGCAGGACGAACCCCGGGGGTACCGGCAGCTTGGCACTGACCAGCTCGCCCATGTTGGCACCCTTGCCGCCGGCTTCTTCGGCGTCACGGATGGTCAGCGCGGAGATGTCCCGGACATACGTCACGTCGATGAGAGTGTCCATGGGTCTACCCTGGTTCCGGGGGGACCTGCTGAGTACTGTCCGACGGCCACAGCCGTGCGACAAAGGTCCCGGATTCGGAGGGTACTAAGTCACTGGACGAGCCACGAGGGACTTTCGTCCCTACCCGCGGCGCTGACGAAGCGATGCCATGGAGGCAAACCGAAGGGATCCGCGATGCACCATCCGGTCTTCGTTGACCCGCGCTACCACGACGCGGTCTTGTTCGACCTCGATGGCGTCGTCACCGACACCGCGTCGGTTTACGCGGCGGCCTGGCGGAGGGTGGTCGACGAGACGTTGGCCCAGCGACCTGCGCACCCGGGGGAGGATCATTCGCCGTTCACAGACGATGACTACCTCGAATTCGTCGACGGCAAGGCGCGGTTGGACGGCGTGGTGGACTTTCTCGCGGCACGGGGCATCACGTTGCCGCTCGGTGGCGAGGAGGACCACGGCGTCGACACCGTCTGCGGCCTCGGCAACCGAAAGCAACAGATCTTTTCGGGAATGCTGGCCGACGGGTTGACCGTGTTCGATTCCACCATCGAGTTGGTACGACAGCTGCGAGCCGCCGACATCGACACCGCCGCATTCTCCGCGAGCCGCAACGGCGCCGAGATCCTCTCCGCCGCAGGGCTCGACGAGCTGTTCTCCGTATGCGTTGACGGCGTCGTGGCACAGGAGCTCGGGCTTCCGGGTAAGCCCCATCCCGCCGTCTTGCACGAGACGGCCAGGCGGCTGGGTGTGATGCCCGCGCGTTGCGTCGTCGTCGAAGACGCCGTGGCCGGCGTTGCGGCAGGGCGCGACGGCGGCTTCGGGCTGGTGATCGGCGTCGACCGCACGGGCATGATCGAGGAGCTACTCGCATCCGGCGCCGACGTGGTGGTGCCCGATCTCGTCGCCGTCACGGTGCGCAACCGCTATGCGCGAATGTCTGAACTAGCCGATGCGCTGGAGTCCTACGCCCAGATCGCGCCGTTGATGGAAACTCGTCGACCTGCGGTGCTCTTGGACTTCGACGGGACGTTGTCGGAGATCGTCAACGATCCTGATGCCGCGACGCTCATTCAAGGGGCGGAAGAGACATTGCGGTCGCTTGCCCGTCATTGCCCGGTCGCTGTGATCAGCGGTCGGAGCCTCGATGACATTCGCGCGCGGGTCGGCGTGCCGGGTCTCTGGTACGCCGGCAGCCATGGCTACGAGCTTCTGACGCCCGACGGCTCTCGCCATCGCAACGAGGCGGGAGTGGATGCGATCCGGACCCTCGGCGGCGCAGCGGAGGAACTCCGGACCCGGCTGGCCCACGTTTCGGGAGTGCTGGTCGAGGACAAGCGATTCTCGGTGGCAGTGCACTACCGCAACGTGGCGCCCGACCTGGTTTACCCGGTGATGTCGACCGTGCGCGTCGTCGGACAGCGAAACAAGCTCCGCGTCACCGGCGGCCGCAAGGTCGTCGAACTGCGACCGGATGTCGACTGGGGCAAGGGGAAGACCGTCGAGTGGGTCCTCGATCAAATCGATGGGCCCGATCTCCTGCTTCCGGTGTATATCGGTGACGACCTGACCGACGAGGATGCCTTCGACGCGGTCCGGCACAAGGGCATCGGGGTAGTGGTACGCGACGCCGAGTCGGGCGACCGACGCTCGGCTGCGCGGTTTGCGTTGCAGAGCCCGGAGGCGGTGTGTGGGTTCCTGACACGCGTCGACGACCAGATCACCGCCGCTTCCAGCGCCTCGCACGATCCGTGGACGATGACGTTCGGCGGCTACCTTCCCGCCGACGAGAAACTCCGAGAAGCGCTGTGCACCATGGGCAATGGGTACATGGCGGTACGCGGAGCGGCACCTGAATGTGGTGCGGGCGAGGTTCATTACCCCGGCGCATATGTCGCGGGAATCTACAACCGCCTCACCGACCAGATCGCGGGTACCGTGATCGACAACGAGAGCCTGGTCAACCTGCCGAATTGGTTGCCAGTGAGTTTTCGCATCGACGGCGGACCGTGGTTCGACATCGACGAGGTCGACGTCACGTCCTATCTCGTGACGGTCGATCTGCGGCGAGGGGAGATGACGCGGAAGCTCTCCTGCACCGGCAGGGCAGGTCACACCACGCAGATCGAGCAGCGCCGAATCGTGGCGATGCATCTTCCGCACGTGGCGGCCATCCAGACCACGGTGCAGGCGAAGAACTGGTCCGGTCGACTCGAGTTTCGCTCGCTGATCGACGGCGACGTGCAGAACCAGGGGGTGGACCGGTACCGGCAACTGTCCGCACGCCATCTGAGAGTCGTTGATACCCAAGAACTGTCAGAAGACTCCACCCTGCTGGCGGCTGAAACGGTCGAATCGAAGATTCAGGTCGCCGTCGCGCAACGCACCACGGTCCGCGGCGATGCAGACCAGTCGGCCGACCGCCGCCTGATCGACAATGCGTGGCATGTCGGGCACGAGATAGCCCTCAACGTCAGCGAAGGACAGAGCGTGACGTTGGAGAAGATCGTCACGGTGTACACCAGCCGCGACCATGGGATCAGCGGACCGGTGGCTGCCGCCGAGCGGGAGCTCGACCGGGCCGGCGATTACGCGGAGGTCCAATGGGGGCACCGACGGGCGTGGGCGCACCTGTGGGAGCGCTTCAACATCGAGATGGGCTCCGATCCTGATCTGCTGCGCATCGTTCGGCTACAACAGCTGCATCTTGTGCAGACGCTGTCGCCCCATACCGCCGATATGGATGTGGGTGTGCCCGCCCGTGGTCTTCACGGTGAGGCCTACCGCGGTCACATCTTCTGGGACGAGTTGTTCGTCTTTCCAGTGACAAACATGCGCCTGCCCAAGGTGACTCGGGCGTTGTTGATGTACCGTTACCGCCGCTTGCCCGAAGCCCGACGCGCGGCGATCGAAGCGGGGTACGCCGGCGCCATGTACCCGTGGCAATCGGGCGGCGACGGCCGCGAGGAAAGTCAGCGACTGCACCTGAACCCGCGATCGGGGCGGTGGAACCCTGATGCGAGTGCACGTGCCCACCACGTCGGGCTCGCGATCGCCTACAACGTCTGGCAGCACTACCAGGTAACCGGCGACATCGGCTTCCTGATCGATTACGGCGCCGAGATGCTCGCCGATATCGCGAGGTTCTGGGTCAGCCTGGCCGGCTTCGACGCCGCGCGGAATCGGTACGTCATCCGCGGCGTCATCGGTCCTGACGAATTCCACTCCGGGTATCCCGGGCGGGAATATGACGGCGTCGACAACAACGCCTACACCAACATCATGGCGGTGTGGGTGATCGTTCGGGCGCTGGAAGCGCTCGAACGGATTCCGTTGTATTACCGCCTCGCACTGCTGGAGACGCTCGGTATCGACGACGCTGATCTGGCGCAGTGGGATGACGTCAGCCGACGGATGTTCGTGCCCTTTCACGACGGCGTGCTCAGCCAGTTCGAGGGCTATGAGGATCTCGAGGAGTTGGATTGGGACGAGTACCGAACCCGCTACGACGACTTGCAGCGCCTCGACCGGATCCTGGAGGCCGAGAACGACAGCGTCAACAACTACAAGGTGTGCAAGCAGGCTGACGCGCTCATGCTGTTCTACCTGCTGTCCGCAGACGAGCTCTACGAGCTGTTCGATCGCCTCGGGTACCGCTTCACGCCGGATCAGATCCCGAAAACCATCGAGTACTACCGCACCCGCACATCACACGGTTCCACGCTGAGCGCCGTCGTACACGCCTGGGTGTTGGCCCGCGGGAACCGCCACCAGGCGATGGAGTACTTCGAGCACGCTCTTGCATCTGACATCGTCGACATCCAAGGAGGCACCACGGCTGAAGGCATTCACCTGGCGGCGATGGCGGGCTCCATTGATCTGCTTCAGCGCTGCTTCACCGGGCTGGAGATGCGACGCGATCGAATCGTTGTCGGACCGTTGTGGCCGAAATCCCTCGGCCAGCTTGCATTCTCGTTTCGCTACCGTGGCCATCAGCTGCGGCTCAGCGTGATCGGCCGAAGTGCCACGCTGAGCGCAGAACTTGGCGACGCGGCGCCGGTGCTGGTCGAGTGCCGCGGCGAGGCGCAGCTGTTGCGGGCCGGTGGGACCGTCGCGTTCGACGACTGAGCGGAATCGCCAGTGGACGGATCCGGAGCGGTGAGACGACTGACGAAAGGCGCCTATCGAAAGGCATTGTGACTCTGCGCGCACCTTCTTCAGAGGCGTCGACTGGACTCACACGAGTGGGCAGGAGGACTGGTGAATCGATTGCGGCGATTCGTCGAGCCGACACTCCTGGTACTCACGGTCGCCGCCCTGGCCGCTGGTGGGATCGCTTGGCTGGTCGGTGCCCCGAGGGTGGCCGACGGTTGTTGGATCGCAGGGACGGTGATCGCGATCGTTCCCGCCCTCGTGTGGGTCGCCACGGCGCTGCGCAGGGGCCAACTCGGTGTCGATCTCATCGCGGTGCTGGCGCTGGTGGGAACGCTGCTCGTCGGCGAATATCTGGCCGGCGCGCTCATCGCACTGATGCTCGCATGCGGACGCACATTGGACGCGGCCGCCACTCGTCGAGCATCCCGCGACCTCAAGGCCCTGCTGGCGCGGGCGCCGCGCTTCGCTCGTCGGCGTGTGGGTGACGAGATCAGCGTCATTCCGCTGGCCGAGGTGAGAATCGACGATGTCCTCGTCGTGGCCCCGGGCGACGTCGTGCCGGTAGACGGCAGGATTCTGGATCCCGTTGCCGTACTGGATGAGTCTGCGCTCACAGGAGAGCCCCTGCACGTCGAACGCGAGCGTGGCGAGGCGGTGCGCAGCGGCGTGGTCAACGCGGGTGGCGCATTCGAGTTGGCGGTGACCGCAAGCCCCGACGACAGCACCTATGCCGGCATTGTCCGGCTGGCCAAGCAGGCGGGCGCCGAGAGCGCACCTGTGGTACGGCTCGCCGACCGCTATGCGGCGTTCTTCCTGCCGGTGGCCCTGGTGATGGCGGGTGCGGCGTGGATCGCCAGCGGCTCGGCTTTGCGGGCGGTGGCCGTCCTCGTGGTTGCCACCCCATGTCCCCTACTGCTCGCCGCACCGGTGGCGATCGTCTCCGGCCTGTCTCGCGCGTCCCGTGCCGGGGTTGTCATCCGCAGCGGCGGGGCGTTGGAAAACCTAGGCCATGCAACAACTTTGGTGATGGACAAGACTGGAACGCTGACGATGGGCCGGCCCGAGGTCGTCGACATTGCGAGCGCACCGGGCACCGACGCCAACGAGATCCTGCGGCTCGCCGCGTCGGTGGACCAGGTGTCACCCCATGTGCTTGCCGAGGCCATCGTGAGCGAGGCGCTCGCTCGCGGTCTGCCGCTTTCGCTGCCGGTCGATGCGACGGAAGAGCCCGGGCGAGGTGTCACTGGGCAACTCGGGGGACGGACGGTGACCGTCGGAAGGCTCGCCGACAGCGCGTCGGCACAGCCATGGGCCCAGGCAGCGGTCAATCGGGCGCGCCTCGACGGCGCAGCTCTGGCATGGGTCAGCATCGATGGGGAGCCGACCGGCGCGGTGTTGCTCCGCGATCCGCTTCGTCGCCAGGCGCCTCGCACAATGCGCAGGCTGCGCGAAGCCGGCCTGAATCGCTTGGTCATGCTCACCGGCGATCGAGCCGAACCCGCGCTCGAGGTCGCCACGGTGCTCGGACTCGACGAGGTCTATTCCCAACAGACGCCGATGGACAAGGTGGCCGCCGTCCGGGCGGAACGCGACAGGGCGGTCACCGTGATGGTGGGCGACGGCATCAACGACGCCCCGGCGTTGGCGGCGGCGACGGTCGGCGTGGCAATGGGCGCCCGCGGTGCCACAGCGTCATCGGAGGCCGCCGACATCGTGTTGACCACCGACCGGCTCGACCGCCTCGCCGATGCGATGGACATCGCGCGATGGTCGCGGCGCATCGCCGTGCAGAGCGCGGTCGTCGGCATGTCGCTGTCGTTGGTGGCGATGACGATCGCGGCGTTCGGCTGGCTCCCGCCCGCGGCAGGCGCGTTGCTGCAGGAGGGAATCGACGTCGCGGTGATCCTCAACGCGCTGCGCGCGCTGCGCGGGGACCCGGCCACCGATGTTCCGCTGACGGCCGACACCGAGAACCTGCTCAACAGGTTCTCGGCCGAACACGACGAACTGCGTGAGGCCGTCGGGCTGATCCGGGACAGCGCGGACCGCCTGGTCCAGGCCGCCGACGCCGGCGCGCTGCAGTCTGTAGCCGATACCTACAAGGTGCTGACCGAACAGATCCTGCCCCATGAACGCGCCGAGGAAACCGAGCTGTATCCCGCGCTCGCCGCACCACTGCAGAGCAGCGAAGCCACCGCCACCATGAGCCGGACTCACGCCGAGATCCAGCGACTGACCGACCGTATCGGCACACACGTGCGTCTGGCCGAAGCGGCAGGCGGTATCGCGCCCGAACAGGTCGATGATCTGCTGGCCTGTCTGTACGGCCTGTATGCGTTGCTGCGCCTGCATTTCGTGCAGGAGGAAGAGAACTACTTCACGTTGGCGCTTCATGAGGAGCCTCGTCGCGGTGAGCAAGGCGCGTCCGACCGCGCACGAGGGGAGACTCCGGGTTGATGACCCGTGTTCCTGCGTTGCCCTTGACGATGTCGGTGATGTCGGTGAGTGCGCCGATGACGGCCTCGCGACCCGTCGCGCGTACGAACCCGCACGCGGCCTCGACTTTCGGCCCCATCGAACCGGCAGGCAGGTCCAAGCGCTCGAGCTCATCGGGCGTGGCGCGGCTCACGCGCTTCTGGGCCGGTGTGCCCCAGTCGGTGTAGACGCCGTCGACGTCGGTGGCAATCACCAGCAGATCGGCTTCCAGTTGCTTGGCGAGCAGGGCAGAGGCGAGGTCCTTGTCGATGACGGCCTCGACGCCGCGTAGCGTGCCGTCTTCGTCGTACATCGTCGGGATGCCCCCGCCGCCGGCACAAATGACGATCGTGCCGTCGCGGACCAGGGTGCGGATGGGCCCGATCTCGAAGATTCGCCTCGGTTTCGGGCTTGCCACCACACGCCGGAACTTGTCGCCGTCGGGGGCGATCGACCAACCGCTGCTGGCCGCCAGACGCTCGGCGGTAGGTGCGTCGTACACCGGGCCGATCGGCTTGGTCGGATTGTCGAACGCGGGGTCGTCGCGGTCGACCTCGATCATCGTCAACACGGTGGCCAGCGGCTGCTCGGCCGGCAACAGGTTGCCGAGTTCCTGTTCGATGACATAGCCGATCATCGCCTCGGTCTGTGCGCCGAGCACATCGAGCGGGTACGGGGCCACGTCCTGATACGCCGCCGCCTGCAGGGCGAGAAGTCCGACCTGCGGACCGTTGCCGTGCGCGACGACGATTTCGTTACCCGGCACGATGGCGGCGATCCGCTCGGCCGCCGCCCTGATATTGGCGCGCTGGTTATCCGCGGTCATCGGTTGACCGCGCTGAAGGATGGCATTGCCTCCCAGGGCAACCACGATGCGCATCGACGGCAATCTAACTCAGCGCCGACACGAGGACCGCCTTGATGGTGTGCATGCGGTTCTCGGCTTGTTCGAACGAGATGTTCGCCTGGCTCTCGAAGACGTCCTCGGTCACCTCGATGCCGTTGCTGAGCTGCGGGTACTGCGCGGCGATCTGCGCGCCCACCTTCGTCTCCGAATTGTGGAACGCGGGCAGGCAGTGCATGAACTTCACCCTGGGATTGGCCGCGGCCGCCATCAACTCCTGGTTGACCTGGAACGGCAACAACGAATCGATGCGCTCACCCCAGGTCTCCATTGGCTCGCCCATCGACACCCAAACGTCGGTGTAGATGAAGTCCACACCGCCGACCGCCTTGGCGGGGTCGTCGCTGATGGCGATGCGGGCGCCTGAGGCCGCAGCGAACCCCTCGCACATCGAGACATGCTCTTCGCTGGGCCACAGGTCGCGCGGCGCACCGATCCTCACATCCATGCCCAGCTTCGCGCCGACCAGCAGCAGCGAGTTGGCGACGTTGTTCCTGCCGTCGCCGACGAACGCAAAGGCGATCTCAGGCAACGGTTTCGGGCAGTGCTCGGTCATGGTGAGCACGTCGGCGAGCATCTGGGTCGGGTGGAACTCGTCGGTGAGACCATTGAACACCGGCACGCCTGCGAACTCCGCCAACTCCTCGACGGTGTGCTGGCTCGCGCCGCGGTACTCGATCGCGTCGTACATTCGCCCCAGCACTCGGGCGGTGTCCTTCATCGACTCCTTGTGGCCGATCTGTGACGACGACGGGTCGATGTAGGTGACATGGGCGCCTTCATCGTGTGCGGCCACCTCGAAGGCGCACCGGGTGCGGGTGGACGTCTTCTCGAATATCAGGGCGATGTTCTTGCCTGCCAGGCTGTGCCTGCCGAGGCCGGAGTACTTCGCGCGCTTCAGATCTCGCGACAGGTCCAGCAGGTATTGCAGATCCCGATCGGTGTGGTGTACCAGGCTGAGCAGGCTACGGTTGCGGTTGTTGAACGCCATGGGGCCAGTTCCCTCCGGAGAGCTAGATGTAGAGCGGATCGCGCTGGATCGGGCACGTCATGCATCGGCCGCCCCCTCGGCCGCGCCCGAGTTCGCTCGCGGTGATCGTGACGACCTCGACGCCCGCCTTGCGTAGCGCTGTGTTGGTGAGGGTGTTGCGGTCGTATCCGATCACGACACCGGGTTCGAGCGCGACGACGTTGTTGCCGTCGTCCCACTGCTCGCGCTGGATGCCGTAGACGTCACCCGCGGTACTGACCACCCGGAAGTCGACGCCGATCGCCTCGCCGATGGTCTCGACCAGGCCTTTCGGCTCGCGCCGGATGTCCAGACCCGACGGTGACCCTTCGTCGGGGCGCAGGCTGAATGCCACGATCCCGTCGACGACCGGTGCGTAGGCGGTTATCAGGTCGTAGTCGCAGAATGTGAACACGGTGTCCAGGTGCATGGCCGCGCGCGACTTCGGCAGGCTCGCGATGATCACGCGCTCCGCGGCTCCTGCGTCGAACAGGTTGCGCGCGACCTGAGTGATCGCCTGATGAGACGAACGCTCACCCATGCCGATGACGACGGTGCCGTTGCCGACGGGCATCACGTCACCACCCTCCAATGTCGCCGAACCCCGCTCGAGCGCAACACCTTCCATGTCGCCGAGCCAGACGTCGAACTTCTCGTCGCGGAAGGCGGGATGGAATTTGTACACCGCGGTCGTCAGCAACGTCTCCTGGCGACGGGCCGGCCAGTACATCGGGTTGAGCGTTACGCCGGCAAAGATCCACGCCGAGTTGTCGCGCATGAACTGCGTATTGGGCAGCGGTCGCAGCACGAATCCGGCGGGGTCGAGCTCCCGCAGCGTCGTCAGGAAGCGGCCCCCGACCTCGTCGGGCACATCCTGGTAGGAGACACCGCCGATCAGGTATTCGGCCAACTGATCGGCCGAAAGCGAGGCCAGCCAGCTTCGGATCTCGTGGCGCAGGCCGAGGCCGACAAGGTCGTCGGTGACCTTGCGGTCCAGCACCCACTCGCGGGCCTCGGGCGTTGCCACCACCTCGGCGAGCAGGTCCTGCAACTCGAGCACCTCGATGTCGTGGTCCTCCATCTTGGCCACGAAGTCGAAATGGTCACGGCGGGCCTGCTGCAACCAGATGACGTCGTCGAACAACAACTCGTTGCAGTTCTCCGGCGTCAGCCGCTGGTGAGCGAGTCCCGGCGCGCACACCAGGACCCGCCGCAGCTTGCCGGCTTCCGACCACACACCCAACTTCGCATCAGCGCTCACAGCACGACCAGATTTCCGGTAGCCAGCATCACGACCGCAATGACGGATGTCACCGCAATGACCCCGACGACGGCGAGTTCGGCCTTGGTGAATGTCGGCAGCCTGCTCTCCTTTCGGGCCCAGATGTAGGCCGCCGTACCCACAAGGTAGAACAGCGCCGCGATGAGCAGATACTGCCAGCCGCCGGCATAGAGCAACCAGACCGCGTAAGCCAGCGCGATCACACCGACGATCAGGTCCTTGGCCCTGCCGTTGCCGGCCTGGTAGGTCTCGCCGCGGAGTGCAAGCAGCACCTGGTATGCCGCCGACCACAGATAGGGCAACAGGATCAGCGACGTCGCCAGGTACACCAGGTTGGTGTAGGTGCTCTCGTTGGCAAGCGTCCACAGCAGCAGGGCCTGCACGCAGAGGTTGGTCAGCCAGAGCGCCGTCGCAGGCGCGCCGTGGCTGTTCTCCTTGGCCAACGCCTTCGGCATGACGTTCTCGAGCGCAGGCAGCCGCAGGATCTCCACGCACAGCAGCACCCATGCGATCAGGGCGCCGAGCAGCGAGATCACCAGCCCGATCGAGATGAACGCCGCGCCCCAACTGCCGACCTCGTTCTCGAGCACCCCGGCCATCGACGGGTCGGCGACACCGGCCAGATCCGCCTGTGCCATCAGGCCGTAGGACAGCAGGTTCACCAGAAGCAGCAGCGCAAGCACACCGGCGAAGCCCAGCACCGTGGCACGGCCGACATCGCGGCGCTTGGCGGCGCGCTGCGAGTACACCGCTGCGCCTTCGATGCCGATGAACACCCACACCGTCACCAGCATCATGTTCTTGACCTGAGTCATGGTGTCGCCGAGTGGCTCGCCGTCGATCTGCACGGTCTTGCCCCAGAAGTCGGCGGTGAACAAGCCCGCCTTGAACCCGACGGCCGCAATCGCGATGAAGACGACGATGGGTACCACCTTGGCCACCGTCACGACGACGTTCACCAGTGCAGCGGTCTTGACGCCGCGCAAGGTCATCGCGTGCACGATCCACAGCAGAATCGACGCGCCGACAATCGCGGGCACCGTCGCGCCGCCTTCGAAGGCCGGAAAGAAATAACCCAGTGTCGAGAACAACAGGACAAGGTAGGCGACGTTGCCGACCCAGGCTGACATCCAGTAGCCGAAGGCGGATGTGAAGCCGATGTAGTTGCCGAAACCGGCTCGCGCATAGCCGTATACGCCGCCATCGACGTCCGGCTTGCGCGAGGCAAGGGTTTGGAAAACGAATGCCAACGTCAACATTCCGACGCCGGTGATCGCCCATCCGATGAGAAGCGGTCCCGGTGCGGCGCTACCCGCCATCTGTGATGGCAAGGCGAAGATGCCGCTGCCGATCATCGATCCGACGACGATGGCGGTGAGTGCGGCCAAGCCGAGACCGGCCTTGACGCCTGGCGCGCGACGCTCGACCGGCGGTGGTACCAGAGTGTTTGACATCGTTGTGCTCCCAGCTCGGGTCGCGAGCCGCAATTGTGACCCGCACGATCGAAACTAGGGGTGCGCGCCCGCCGACTGAGGGGTCTTTAGTCCTCGATGGTGGGGAGTAAGTCACTGCGGAGGGGGCCGCCGAGTTCAGCGAGTACGGCCTCGGCGGCGCGGGGGACCGCCGCTGCCACCTCGGCCGAGAGTCCATGCCCAACGCCGGTGTCCGCGACGTCAACGGTGAATACGACGAGTGAGCCCGGAAGGCGGCCGAGCGCGGCACCGAGGGCATAGGCCTGTGGCAGCCCGAAAGAGTGTGAACTGGCGCAGGTCGAGGCACTGAACTTGTCGGGTGTCCACCGGCGGACACGTCCGGGTATCACCTCATCGCCTGCGGTGGCGTCGATCACCACTGCGCGTCGGACCCCAGCCCATGCATCGAGGAGTTCGCCCGGCTCCCCGATCGCCGTCATCGTCCGTGTGTCGGGTAGTGCGAGTTGCCCGATCACCTGTGCGACAGCCAACCCGACACCGTCGTCGCGCCGGAAGTCGTTGCCGATGCCGATGACGAGATGGGTCACCGGCGCTCGACGGTCAACGTCAGAAAGTGCGCCGAGCAGGAGATGCACGGATCGTGATTGCGGATCGACTTCTCACACAGCGACGTCAACTCGGCGTCATCGAGGGAGGTGTTTTCGGCGACCAACACGCCCATCTCGTGTTCGATCGCGGCCTGATTCTGCGATGTCGGCGGCACCATCGTCGCCGATCGGACCAGGCCGTCGTCGCCGATCTCGTAGCGGTGATACAGCAGCCCGCGCGGCGCTTCGCTCACACCGTGCCCCGTACCCGCGCGCGCGGGGACGTCGACGAACGGATGCGCCGGACGCTGGTACTCATCGATGATGCGGAGCGCTTCTTCGATCGCGTACACCACCTCGACGGCGCGAACGACTATGCTGCGGAAGGGGTTACGGCATTGTGCACCGAGTCCGGCTTCGGCGGCCACCTCGGATGCAAGGGCGGACAGCTTGGCTGAGTTCAGTGAATACCTCGCGAGCGGACCCGTCAGGTAGTGATGGCCGTCGAGGGTGGCGTGCAACGCCGTGGAGTGCTTCACCTGTGACTCGATGACATGGGCGGTGAAGTCGGCGGCGAAGAACGGCTCACCGGCGCTTCTGGTGACCACACCGTTCTCGATCGGGTAGCGGTTCGGATCGGCCAGCGAAAGATACTCATGATCGAATTCCACGTCCGGGAAGTCGAATTGACCCACCCGGCGCACAGTGAACAGCGCGTCGTCGAGGGCGCGGCGCAGCTCTTCGGCCAGTGGTTGCAGCTCTGTTCGTGTGGGTGTCGAATAGAAGCCGCCGAGTCTGACGTTGATCGGGTGGATCGCGCGGCCGCCGATCTGCTCCATCAGCCGGTTGCCGGCCTTCTTCAGGGCGAGCCCACGCTCGATCCATCCCGGGTCATGCTTCGCAAGAGCGATCGCGTCCGGATAGCCGAGGAAGTCCGGCATGTGCAGCAGATAGATGTGCAGCGCATGGCTGTGGATCCATTCACCGCAGTAGAGCAGCCTGCGCAACGCACCGAGCTCTGGGTCGACCGTCACACCGCATGCATCCTCGATGGCGTTGCAGGCGCTCACCTGGTACGCGACGGGACAGATGCCGCAGACGCGTGCGGTGAGGTCGGGCGGTTCGGTATACGCCCTGCCCCGCAGGAATGCTTCGAAGAACCGTGGGGGCTCATAGATGTTGAGTTCGACGGTGTGCAACTCGCCGTT
Source organism: Actinomycetes bacterium (assembly GCA_023415515.1). Classification (GTDB taxonomy): domain Bacteria; phylum Actinomycetota; class Actinomycetes; order Mycobacteriales; family Mycobacteriaceae; genus Mycobacterium. The sequence continues at coordinate 15,384 of JAEZKH010000488.1, read as the reverse complement.
GACGAGGACGACGTTCAGTGCTCCCTCGCCCTCCACCCGTGCCAGCGCACCGACCCGCAGTGTGCGGGTCTCCTGGCTCACAGGTCGTTCCGTTCGTCGGTGAATCGCACGACGTTGAAGGTGGAGAACACCCGGTCCACGTCGTCACCGGACATACCGTCGCGCCGCAGTACCGGGATCAGCGCGGCAGTATTCGGAGTCGCCGCAGGGCCGAAGCAGCCGTAGCAGCCGCGGTGAAACGACGGGCAGAGTGCGCCGCAACCGGCGTGGGTCACCGGGCCGAGGCAGGGCACACCGTCGGCGACGAGGACGCAGGTGACGCCGCGGTTCTTGCATTCCGTGCACACGGTTTTGGCGGGCAGCCGGGGCTTTCGTCCGACCAGCAGCGCTGCGAGCGTGTCGAGCAACTGGCCGCGATCGATCGGACAGCCCTGCAGCTGATAATCGACGTGCACGTGGTCCGACGCCGGTGTCGATGTCGCGAGGGTGTCGATATAGGCGGGTTGCGCGTAGACGACAGAAGTGAACTCGTCGACGTCGGCGAAGTTGCGGAGCGCCTGGATGCCACCGCCCGTCGCGCATGCGCCGATCGTCACAAGGACGCGCGACTGATTACGGATCTCCGCGATCCGCCTCTTGTCGGCGGGCGTGGTGATCGATCCTTCGACGAGGGACACGTCGTAAGGTCCTTCGACGACCGCGCTCGAGGCCTCCAAGAAGGTGGCGATCTGCACCTCTTCGGTGAGCGTGAGCAGCTCGTCCTCGCAGTCCAGCAGGGTGAGCTGGCATCCGTCACATGATGCGAACTTCCAGACCGCCAGAGTCGGGGTGCTCACTTACAACTCCTTCACCCGCAGCAGCGGTGCGGCGACGTCGTAACCGACGACGGCTCCGTCGCGACACAACAGCAGCGGCCCCAGCTGACAGTGCCCGCACCAGCCGGCGCCGCACTGCATGTTGCGTTCGAGCGAAACCTGAACGTCAGCCGCCGCAACGCCTTTGCCGATCAGCACCTCGGCGCCACTGCTCATCATCACCTCGGGCCCGCACAGAAACGCCGAGGTGTGATCGGGTCGGATCGGCACACGTCGCAGCGGTTCGGTGACGAACCCGACCTCACCCGGCCACCCCTGCACCGGCACGTCGACGGTCATGTGCACCTCGATGGCGTCGCTGCGCACCCAATCGTCGAGTTCGGCGCGAAACAGGAAGTCGTCGCGGGAGCGGGCGCCTGCGATGAGCGTCACCCGGCCGAACCGGTCGCGGTCGGCGAGCGTAGCCAGCACGACCGGACGCAGCGGTGCCAGCCCGACGCCGCCCGCCACGATCACCACGTCGCGGCCGACGGCAGTGTCCAAATCCCAACGGGTGCCGAACGGTCCACGCAAGCCGATTCCGCTACCGGGGGCTGCATCGTGCAGTGCTCGGCTCACAGCGCCGACCGCCCGCACCGTATGAGTGATGGTGTCGCTCGTTGCGGTTGGCACCCCACTGACCGAGATCGCCACCTCCCCGACGCCGAAGGCGTACATCATCATGAACTCGCCCGGATATGGTGCGGGCAAGGGGTTTTCGACCGGTTCCAGCACCAGCGTCGCGGAGTCGCGATTCTCGGCGACGCGATGGATCACCCGATAGGGGACGGGTCGCATCGCCGAATGGCCCAGTGGGTGCGTCGCCGCTTCAGTCGTCGTCGGCATCCGCGAGCTCCGATAACGTCGTCATCTCCTCGGTGATGTCGATTCCGGTGGGACACCACGCGATACAACGTCCACACCCGACGCAGCCGGAGGTGCCGAACTGGTCGTGCCAGGTACCGAGCTTGTGGGTGAGCCAATGCCGGTAGCGCGACGACCCCGACTGGCGCACGCTGCCCTCATGGACGAACGTGAAGTCGAACTCGAAGCACGACGCCCACTCCAGCCAGCGTTCGGCGTGCTCGCCGGACAGGTCGGTGGTGTCCTGCACGCTGGTGCAGAAGCACGTGGGGCACACCATCGTGCAGTTGCCGCAGGTGAGGCATCGGCTCGCCACCTCGTCCCAATGCGGCGACTCCCGCGATTCGATCAGCAGGTTACGCAGGTCGGTGTCCGGCATCGCTCGACCCATGTGATGCGCGGCCTCGGCCACTGCGTCTCGCGCAGAGGCGATTTCGGCAGGGCCGGCCTGTCGGTACGCTACCGCGTCGAGCACGTGGGCCCCTTCGTCAGACCCAACGTCCACCACATACTCCATGCCGTGCGGCCCCACACGTTCGGTGAGTGCGAGGTCAAAGCCGGCGCCGGCAGCCGGGCCCGTGCCCATCGACGCGCAGAAGCACAGCCCGCCGGGCTCGGTGCAGTTGACCGCGACCACGAAGATCCCGCGGAGCCTGCCGACGAAGTTCTGATCCGGGTGGGCCCCCTGGCCGAGTACGCCGTCCAGCGTCGCGATGGCGGCCAGGTCGCAGCCCCGGACACCGAGGAATGCATAGCGCGGCGGCTCTTCACGATCGTCACCGTCGGAAGACCACATCTTTTGGCGGGCGGGGTGCAGAAACTGCTTCCAGGACTGCGGGCCGGCCGAGTGGCCGAACGCCGCGTCGTCGTTGCGCTGTCGCAGCCGATAGTGACCGGGGGCCACGTCGACACCCCAGCCGTGCGGGAGGTCGTCAGCGGAGTCGATTTCCGCGAGCACGATGGCGTTGTCCGACCTCGTCGGACCGATCACCCGGTAGCCGCAGTCGATCAGCGTGGATATCAGCTGCCGCAATCCCTCGGCATCGATCACCGCACTCGTCATAGAGCTCAATGATGCGCCGCATGTGGGTGGTGCGGTGGTGCCTTTCGATGTTTGAACTAGGGACTTTGTGCCGGCGCGATGACTTCTGCCCGGTGCCTAAACTCGCTGCATGCCCGAACAAGACTTTGCACCCGTGTCCATTCTGTCGCAGACGGAATGCTGGGACCTCCTTTCCAGCCGCTCCCTTGGGCGCTTGGTCACAAGCGTCGACGGTCAGCCGGAGATCTTTCCGGTGAACTACGTGGTCCAGAACCGCACCGTGCTGTTTCGGTCGGCCGAGGGCACCAAGCTGGTCAGCGCCGCGATCAACAACAACGTGCTGTTCGAGGCCGACGACCACAACGTGGCCGAGGGCTGGAGCGTGATCGTCAAGGGGCTGGCGCGATCGTTGCGCAGCGACGAAGACATCGCGGAGGCCGAAAAGGCGCAGCTGCTGCCCTGGATTGCGACGGTGAAACCGCATTACGTCCGGATCCGGCCGCTGAGCGTCACGGGCAGGCGTTTCATGTTCGGTGCCGAGCCCGACCGCGAGGTCAACGCGGTGTGACCTGCCGGGTGGCCGACTCCGCTTCGTGCTTGACGGTGAGCAGCAGGCCGCGCGTCCGCAAGGCCGAGGCCGGGCCCGCCAACTCGGCCAGCACTATCTGGCCTGGGCGGCGAAGTGCGATCCGGGTGCGCGCCAGCAGCCGGCACTGGTCGTCCAGACGCGGCAGCACGTGATAGGAGATCACGCTCGTCCAGGGAAACCGAGGCGGCTCCGCGCGCAGCACCAGAGCGCGGTTGTCGATGGACTGCTCGATGGTCATGGCGTGATCGACCCGCCGCTCGAGTAGTTGCCAGACCTCTTCTGCGGGCGCGTCGACGGTGATGCCCTCCGTTGTTCGCGTGCTGGGCGGCTTGATCAGCTCGTCGCCGGGCAGCCGCATCCGCCACTCCTCTTTCGTGGTGCCCCAGTTGCGGTAATAGCGCCGCGCGGCATACAGCACGGCAGCGAGAATGGCGACACGCCCGAGATTGCCTCTCATGCACCAACTGTGCTCGGCATTCCGGTCGCCGGCTAGGGCCGGTGGTCCTTTTTGGCTTGACGACTCCACACTTCCACCGGGTGGCCGTGCGCCGACTCTTCGACGAACGGCCCAACCGCCGGGGACTTCAGTCCCTACCCGCGCTGGTTGTGCAGTGGTCGGATCGTGAGAAGAAGATTCCGTCTCACTTCAAGGAGTCGATCATGAGCAAGCTCGTTGCACAGCAGCGACCCCGGTCGTTCTTCCCGGAATTGTCGGAGCTGTTCGAAGGCTTCCCTTCGTGGGCAACGCTTCGTCCGGCGTTCGGCACCCATCTCATCCGGGTCGAGGACGAGATGAAAGATGGTAGCTACCAGATTCGGGCCGAAATCCCCGGCGTCGATCCTGCGAAGGATGTCGAGATCACGGTTCGCGACGGACTCCTGACGATCAAGGCCGAGCGGACGGAGAAGTCGGAGTCCAATGCCCGTTCGGAATTCTCCTACGGTTCGTTCGCGCGATCAGTCACCCTGCCTCGAGGGGCGGACGAGGATGCGATCACGGCGAGCTACGACAAGGGAATTCTCACCGTGTCGGTTCCGGTCTCGGCGGACAAGCCGGCCGCGAAGCGCGTCGAGGTCAAGTCCTGATGGCTGACGACGGCAGCCATCGACTCAAGGATTGGACCGTCACGATCTCCGTCGACGAAACCGGCGGTCAGACCCGGGCGAAAGCGAAGCTGCGGTGGCGCGACCAGGAGGCCGTCGGAGTGGGTCTGTCACGGCTTGCTCCCCACGATCGGTACAAGGCCCAGATCGGAGACGAACTCGCGGTTGCCAGGGCGCTGTCGGATCTGGCCCGACGGATGATGGCCGGCGCCGTGCAGCACATCGAGGCGGAAGAGCACCGCGCGAATCGGCGCCTCGAGCTGTCGACGCGTGAGTGAGACGCGTGAGTGAATGGAGTAGGCGATGGCGGCCACCCACGGATTGACCCGGCGTGCCCAGCGGCGTGTGTTTCGCGATCGGCGTGAAGCGGGTCGCGTCCTGGCAGGGATGCTCGGCGCATACCGAGGACGCGAGGGCGTCATAGTTCTCGGGTTGCCGCGCGGGGGGATTCCCGTTGCCTGGGAGGTCGCCGCTGCGCTCGGCGCTCCACTGGATGCGTTCGTGGTTCGCAAGCTCGGCGCTCCCGGCCATGAGGAGTTCGCCATGGGTGCCTTGGCCAGCGGCGGCCGGGTAGTCGTCAACGACGACGTGCTGCGGGCCCTGCGCGTCACTCCGCAGCAGTTACGTGACGTCGCCGAACGCGAAGGCCGCGAGTTGCTTCGCCGTGAGGCCGCGTATCGCGGCGGTCGCCCTCCCCTCGAACTCGCGGGCAAGATCGTGATCCTCGTTGACGATGGGCTCGCGACGGGCGCGAGCATGTTCGCCGCTGTGCAGGCGTTGCGGGAAATGGATCCCGCCGAGATCGTCATCGCGGTGCCGGCGGCAGCCGAGTCGACCTGTCGAGAGTTCGCGGGCCTCGTCGACGACGTCGTGTGCGCATCGATGCCGACCCCGTTTCTCGCAGTGGGCGAGTCGTTCTGGGATTTTCGTCAGACCACCGACGAGGAGGTGCGAGAACTACTGGCCGCGCCAACGACGGTCCTCGAGACTGCGCGCATCCGTCTTGCTGAGACACCCGCTGAGGTGATTGCCAGGGTGGCGGTCGACGCGCCGGCCGGTGTACCCCCGCTCGAAGCTCTCGAAGAGATCGTTGGCGATGCCCGGGTCGTGCTCATCGGCGAGAGTTCGCACGGCACCCACGAGTTCTACCAGGCGCGAGCGGAGATCACGAAGTCGCTGATCGAGAATATGGGGTTCTGTGCTGTTGCGGCGGAGGCTGATTGGCCCGATGCGTATCGGGTTAATCGTTATGTGCGCGGCCTGGCTGAAGACACCTCGGCGGATGCAGCGCTCAGCGGATTCGAGCGGTTCCCCGCTTGGATGTGGCGAAACACCGTCGTCCGCGATTTCGTGGATTGGCTGCACGCACACAATGGGCACAGGCGGGCCGATGGCGATCGGCAAACGGGGTTCTACGGCTTGGACCTCTACAGTCTGCATCGGTCGATGCGCGAGGTGATCGATTATCTCGATAACGTCGACCCCGAAGCGGCGGCGCGGGCTCGTAGACGCTATGCGTGCTTCGATCACACCTCAGCCGACGACGGGCAGGCGTACGGCTTCGCCGCGGCGTTCGGCGCCGGCCTGTCCTGTGAGCGGCAGGCGATCGACCAGTTGGTGGAGATACAGCGCAATGCGCTGGAGTACGCACGCAGGGACGGACTGCTGGCCGAAGACGATCTCTTCTACGCACAGCAGAACGCTCACACCGTGCGCAACGCGGAGGCCTATTACCGCGGGATGTTCTCGGGCCGCGTCACCTCATGGAACCTCCGAGACAAGCACATGGCCCAGACCTTGCAGGCGCTGCTGGCCCATCTCGATCGCCGTGACGGCGAGCCTGCGCGAATCATCGTGTGGGCGCACAACTCTCACGTCGGGGATGCGAGGGCAACCGAAGTGGGCGCTGACGGACAGTTGACACTGGGCCAGCTGGCACGCGAGCACTACGGTAACGACTGCCGCTTGATCGGATTCACCACCTACACCGGTGCAGTGACCGCCGCCAGCGAATGGGGCGGTATCGCTGAACGCAAGGTCGTCCGACCGGCACTCAACGGCAGCGTGGAGGAACTCTTTCACGAGGCCGTCGAACCGGAGTTCTTGGTGTCGCCGTTGGTCGACCGGGAAGCCGTTGAGCCCCTGGACATCGTTCGCCTCGCACGGGCGATCGGGGTGATCTATCTGCCTGCGACAGAACGGCAGAGCCACTACTACCACGTCCGCCCCGGCGAGCAGTACGACGCGCTCATCCATATCGACAGAACCACCGCGCTCGAACCCCTCGAGTTGACAAGCCAGTGGATCTCCGGTGAAACCCCCGAAACGTACCCGACGGGATTGTGAGTCGTCGACGTGACACGCACCGCGATCGTCACCTTGACGATGAACCCGGCGCTGGACATCACCACGAGCACCGACGTCGTTCGGCACACCGACAAGATCCGCTGCGAGCGAGCAACGTACGACGCCGGTGGCGGCGGGATCAACGTTGCCCGCTTCGCGCGGGTGCTCGGCGCTTCGGTGACCGCGGTCTACCCGGTCGGCGGCCCCACCGGTGCCATGGTGACCAGCCTCGTCGGCGAGGCCGACGTGCCGGTGCGGCGTGTCATCATCGGCAAGCCGACGCGGGAAAGCTTCACCGTCAATGAGCGCAGCACCGGCACGCAGTATCGGTTCGTGCTGCCCGGGCCCAAGCTCAGCACCGCCGAGCAGCAGGCTTGTCTCGCCGAACTCATGACGGCGGCCGAGACCGCCGATTTCGTCGTCGCCAGCGGCAGCCTGCCCCCCGGCGTGCCGCCGGACTTCTACCAGCGCGTCGCCGACCTCTGCGGTGAAGTCGGGGCGCGTCTGATCCTCGACACGTCAGGCGGAGGCCTGACCCACGTCAGGTCCGGGGTGTTCATCATCAAGCCGAGCGTGCGTGAACTTCGCGAATGCGTCGGTAGACCGCTGCAGACGGAGTCCGAACAGGTCGCGGCCGCCGGCGAGCTCATCGATCGCGGTGTCGCGCAAGTCGTTGTGGTTTCGCTCGGTGCTGGCGGGGCCCTCTTGGTGACACCCGATGAGAGCCAGAGATTTTCGGCAATCGATGTCCATGCCGTCAGTGGGGTGGGCGCCGGCGATGCGATGGTGGCGGCGCTCACTGTGGGATTGAGCCGCGACTGGTCTCTGCACAAGTCGGTGCGCTACGGCATCGCCGCCGCGACGGCCAAATTGCTGACACCGGGGACGTCGGCGTGTACGAATGCCGATGTCGATCGCTTCTTCGACCTGGTCGATGAGCCCACCGCCGCCGCGGCAGTGTTGAGCTGAGCTCACATGCGGTAAAGAGCGGCGCAGGCGGTCACGCCGGCTCCTGCCGCCACAAGCAGGAGTTGTGCGTCCGGTGCCACGGTGGCACGGGCCGTGGCCAGCGCGGCGACCAACGACGCCGTGTGCAACCGTTCATCGTCAGCAACGATGATCCGCTCCTCCGCGACGCCCAACCCGGCCGCGAGCGTGGTCCGATAGCGGGGCCATGCGGGTGCGGCGATCACCGCGTCCACTTCGTCCACCGTCATCGACGCTGCAGCCAGACACCGGTCGGCCGCCCGCGTTGCGACCTCGGCGAACGCGTCGTCGGCCTCCGCGGACCTGTCGATGCGAAGCACATTCCGATGATCAACCAGGCCGACGGTGGCGCTGAATGCCGCACGCCCGGCGGCGGAGTTCGCCCAGAACACAGGCCCGAGGCCGCGATCATCGTCGGTCCACGTGCACACCAGCGCCCCGCCTGCCGGGGAGTAGGGGAAGCGTTCGCTCATGCCGTGTCCGGGGTCGGCGTCGCTGGCGACCACCACCGCGCACTCGATGGCGTGTGATCGCAGGAACCCGTCGACGATCTGCAGTGCCGTCAGCGCGCCGCACGACCCGTTCACGACATCGAAAGAGAACGTCCCGTGCGAGCCGGCATGCGGACGCTCCGGATGGGCACCGATGTCCTCCTGGATCATTGCGGCCAGCGCCGGTTCGCCGAGATTGCGGTCCCGGTAGATCCCCGCGTTGATCAGTAGATCGATGTCGTCGGGGTCGCGCCCGGTGTTGCGGATGCAGTCAGACGCTGCCTTGACCGCCAGCCGAAGGGCACTGTGTCGGTGGCGCCAGCGTCCACTGGCCAGTTCGATTCGCTCAATCACCGTTGCCATAGCGGCTGATCAACTCCTCATCCAGGGACAGCAGCACCACGCCGATCTCCAACCCCGAGGCCAAGGCGATCAGTGCGACCGTCTCGCCCGGACCGATATGCCCGGCTTCGAGCTCTTCCACGAGGGCGACCGTGTGCGTGGTCGAGGCGGTGTTGCCGTACCTGTCCACGGTGATCACCGCGTCGTGGCGTGGGGCGCCGCCGAAGACCTCCGACATTTTCGCCATCCCCTTGCGGATCGCCCGAGCCGACGTTTGATGCGTGATGACGTGGTCGATGTCTCCGATCGAGAGGCCGACGGCCTCCAGCACCTCGTGCAACAGCACTGGTGTATTCGACATCGCGGCCTGATGAATCCCCCTGGCATCGGTGAACATTCGTGCTCCGGGGTCGGCGCCCTTCGGATAACCCAGGCATAGCCTGCTGTAGTCGGCGAGGGTGGTGAAGCCGGCAAGCATGATGCCCGCGCTGTCGAGGGGCGCTCGCTCCAGTAGAAGTGCGGCGCCTGCGTCGCCCAGCGTCAACGACGCCAGTTCGCTGCTCATGATCGTGCGAATGTGCCGGGCGGCATTCTGGCCCAATTGGGAGATGTATTCGCCGCTGACCACAAGCGCACGCTCGATACTGCCCTGACGGATCCAGTTGTTGGCGACGGTGACCCCGGAAAGCATTCCGGCGCAGGCATTCGAGAGATCGAATGTCATCGCATTGTCGGCGCCGAGCGCGTTTGCCACCGCGCTGCTCATCGTCGGCTCCACCCATTGGGTGAGGCCGTCATGAAACTTGGTGATACTGCAACTGATCACGGCATCGATCGACGCCGCGTCGCAACCGGCTTTGTCGAGGCAGGTCAGCGCGGCACCGGTGGCCAGGCTGTAGGAGTCTTCGTCACCGATGGACACTCGTCGCTCCCGGATGCCGGTGAGGCGTTCGAGATCGATGTGTGTGTGATGGCGCGTCGTGGACATCAGCGCTTCGGTCGTCAGGCGGGTCGACGGCAGGTATCGACCGGCACCCGCGATGCGGGTGCGGTATGGCGCATCCACACCGTCGGGGGAGGGTTCCATGACCAGCCACCGCTTGCCTGTCATCCTGTGATGGTGCTTGGTGGAAGGTATGCACCAGAAGGATCCTTCGGCGTCATTCGCAGGGACCTTCGACCCTTCGAATCACGAAGCGCCACTTACTAATGTCCGCTTATGGGCAAACAACGACCGGTGCTGGCCGCGCTGCTGGCGGCAGTCGGCGCCGCGGGCGTGTATCGCGTCGGGATCAGGCCGTGGCTTGCGCAGATCGGTGAGAACAGCGGTGATTTCTACAGCTATTGGAGGCTGGAGCGCGCTGCGGGCGCACGGATCGCCGACGCTGACGACATCCACCCGGAGTGGCAGAGCCTCGGGGTCGGAGACACGGTGTGGCTGGCCTGCAGACGGCGACATGGGCAGGCAGGTGGTCGCTGCGATCAAAGTGAATTCACATCTCGTGCTGATGTCACCGGAGGACTTCGACCGCGTGCAGCGCGGTGAAAAGGCGTCCGGCGCATGGGTGTTCTACCTCGACGGTGACGACGGCTGGACACGGTTGCTGGTGCGAGGCAGTGGCGGCGCCGTGGGGCACGCGCTTTTCGACATCCCGCACTTTGTGATGGAGCAGAAGATGATGCGCGGCATCCGTGCCCGCGCACAACACGGCTACCGAGAACGCGTGATCGGGGACCTGTTGGCGCGACGGGCGTATGCGGACACCGAACGATTGCCGCGGAAATCGCGATGCCCCGATGACGCAGGTGCGAATATGGGGGTGTGACCGGCTCGTTCGACTCGGGCGTTGAACCCAGCATGCGCCCGCTGCGGGAAACCCTGTCCCAGCTCAGACTTCGTGAGCTGCTGTCCGAAGTTCAAGACCGGGTAGAGCAGATCGTCGAAGGACGGGATCGTCTCGACGGGCTCCTCGACGCCATGCTGGTGGTCACATCCGGACTGGAACTCGACGAGACGCTGCGCACCATCGTGCACACCGCAATCGAATTGGTCGATGCCCAGTACGGCGCGCTCGGTGTGCGGGGCAGCGACCACGAGCTCGTTGAATTCATCTACGAGGGAATCGATGAGGCGTCGCGACGTCTGATCGGTCATCTGCCCGAGGGACGCGGCGTACTCGGCGTACTGATCGACGACCCCAAGCCGATCCGGTTGGAGAACATCTCCCACCACGCAGCGTCAGTTGGCTTCCCGGCCAACCACCCGCCGATGCGCACATTCCTTGGCGTGCCGGTGCGAATCCGCGATGAAGTCTTCGGCAACCTCTACCTGACGGAGAAAGCGGATGGCCAGTTGTTCAGCGAGGACGACGAAGTGCTCGTGCAGGCGCTGGCGGCCGCGGCAGGCATCGCCATCGAGAACGCTCGGCTGTACGAGCAATCGAAGGTCCGCCAGGCGTGGATCGAAGCCACGCGGGACATCGGCACCGAGCTTCTCACAGGCGCCGATCCGGACCGGGTGTTCCGGCTGATAGCCGATAAGTCGCGTCAGCTCAGCGGCGCCGCACTGACGCTCGTGGCCATTCCGGAGGACCCCGACGTCCCACGGGCGGAAGTCGCCGAGCTCACCGTGGTGGCATTGATGGGGGAGGGCGATATCACGTCCGTGCGCACCATACCGGTGGCGGGCACCGCCGTCGGAGACGCCTTTCTGCAGCGCACCGCGGGCAGGTTCGACAGCATCGATTTCGGGTCCGAGGCGGGCCAGACGGGACCCGCGCTGGTTCTGCCCCTTCGTGCCACCGATGCGGTCGCCGGCGTTCTGGTCGCCATCCGGCCTTCCGGTGCGCAGCCGTTCAGCGAAGAACAACTCGACATGATGGCTGCCTTCGCCGACCAGGCGGCGGTGGCGTGGCAGCTGGCCACCACGCAGCGCCGAATGCACGAGCTCGACATGCTCACCGACCGCGATCGCATCGCACGCGACCTGCACGACCATGTCATCCAACGGCTCTTCGCCGTCGGGCTCAAACTGCAGGGAGCCATACCCCGCACCCGGCGGCCGGAAGTACAGAAACGCTTGAACGACAGCATCGACGATCTGCAACAGGTCATTCAGGAGATCCGCACCGCGATCTTCGATCTGCACGGTGCCCAGCAAGGTCCGACCCGACTCCGACAACGACTCGACGAAGCCATCGACCAGTTCGCCGATCCCCAGATGCGCACGACCGTCCAGTTCACCGGCCCGCTGTCAGTCGTCGATGCGGAACTGGCGGATCACGCCGAGGCGGTTGTTCGTGAAGCCGTGAGCAACGCCGTCCGGCATGCGAAGGCGACGACTCTGGCCATCGCTGTCGCGGTGGAGGACGACCTGCGAATCGAAGTCGTCGACGACGGCTGCGGCATCCCCGACGGGATCACCCCCAGCGGCCTGACCAACCTTCGTCGTCGCGCCGAGGAGGCGGGCGGATCCTTCAGCGTCGAGAAAGCCGAGACCGGCGGGACAAAGTTGACGTGGTCGGCTCCACTGCCTTGAGGCGCGTGGACGAGTGTGATCTCGACTAGTCCCGGTCCTCGCGCACCTTGGCCATCGCCAACACGTCGAGCCGCTTGTCGAGTTCTTCCTCCGACAGCTTGTCGCCGATCAGTCCCCGGTCGATGACGGTCTGCCGGATGGTCTTCTTCTCCTTGAGCGCCTGCTTGGCGACGGCCGCCGCCTCCTCGTAGCCGATCGCCGAGTTCAGCGGCGTCACGATCGACGGTGAGGACTCGGCCAGTTCGCGCAGCCGCTCTTCGTTGGCGACCAGGCCGTCGATGCAGCGCTCGGCGAACAACGTCGAGACGTTGGTCAGGATCTTGAACGACTCGAGCGTATTGCGGGCCATCATCGGGATGTACACGTTCAGCTCGAACGCGCCGTTTCCGCCGCCCCACGCGATCGCCGCGTCGTTGCCGATCACCTGTGCGGCGACCTGCGTGACGGCTTCGGGGAGAACGGGGTTGACCTTTCCCGGCATGATCGAGCTGCCCGGCTGCAGGTCCGGCAGATGAATCTCGCCGAGGCCGGTCAGCGGGCCCGAGCCCATCCACCGGATGTCGTTGGCGATCTTGGTCAGCGACACCGCAATGGTACGAAGCGCACCCGATGCCTCGACCAGCCCGTCGCGCGCAGCCTGCGCCTCGAAATGGTTTGTCGCAACTCTCAACTCGGCCAGGCCGGTCTGCTCCTTCAGCACGGCGACCACGCGCTCGTCGAAGTCCTCGGGTGCGTTGAGGCCGGTGCCGACGGCGGTGCCGCCGATCGCCAGTTCACCGAGGCGTGGCAGCGTTGACTTCACCCGCTCGATCCCCGCCTCGACCTGACGGGCGTAGCCGCTGAACTCCTGGCCGAGCGTCACCGGCACGGCATCCATCAAGTGCGTGCGCCCGGACTTCACCGTCGTGCGCCACTGCTTAGCCTTGCCTGCAAGCGACTGGTGCAACACCTCGAGAGCGGGGATGAGATGGCGCACAGCGGCTTCCGTCGCGGCGATATGGGTCGCAGTGGGGAAGGTGTCGTTGGACGACTGCGACATGTTCACGTCGTCGTTGGGATGGACCTTCACGCCGTTGCGGTCGGCGATGCTGGCGATCACCTCGTTGGTGTTCATGTTCGAGCTTGTGCCGGAACCCGTTTGGAAGACGTCGATGGGAAATTGGTCGTCGTGGCGGCCATCGGCGATCTCGGCGGCGGCGGCGATGATGGCATCGGCCTTTTCGGCGTCGAGTAACCCGAGGTCCTTGTTCACCTGTGCGCAGGCACCTTTGAGCAGGCCGAGCGCCCGGATCTGCGTACGCTCGAGGCCGCGGCCCGAGATCGGGAAGTTCTCCACCGCTCGCTGCGTCTGCGCGCGCCACAGCGCGTTGACCGGCACCCGGACCTCGCCCATGGTGTCGTGCTCGATGCGGTATTCGACGTCTTCGGAATTGGCGGAGTCGACGCTCACAGAATGATCCTTCGGTAATCGGGTTAGGGCAGCGGCTGAAATGCGTTGCTGTCGCCGGTGAAATCGATCGCAGAGTATTCGTTGAGTTTCGAAAGCCGGTGGTAGGCCTCGATCATCCGGACGGTGCCGGACTTCGAACGCATGACGATGGATTGTGTCGTGCAGCCGCCGCCGTAGTAGTGGACGCCTTTGAGGAGGTCGCCGTCGGTGACGCCGGTGGCGCAGAAGAAGACGTTCTCCCCAGACACCAAATCCTCGGTGTGCAGCACCTGATCCAGGTCGTAGCCGCGGTCGATCGCCTTCTGGCGCTCCTCGTCGTCCTTGGGAGCGAGCTGACCCTGAATGGCTCCACCCATGCAGCGGATCGCGGCCGCGGCGATGATGCCCTCCGGCGTACCGCCGATTCCGACGAGCAGATCGGTACTGGTGTTCGGCCTGCACGCCGAGATCGCGCCCGCGACGTCACCGTCGGAGATCAGCCTGCACCTGGCACCGGCCTCGCGGACGTCGGCGATCAGCTGCTTGTGGCGCGGCCGGTCGAGGATGCAGACCGTCAAGTCGGACACCGAGACGTTCTTCGCCTTGGCGACCTTGCGGATGTTCTCGCCGATCGGAACGGTGATGTCGATGGCGTCAACGGCGTCAGGCCCGACGGCGATCTTGTTCATGTAGAACACCGCCGACGGGTCGTACATCGTGCCCCGCTCGGACACCGCAAGGACCGAGATCGCGTTGTTGATGCCCTTGCTCATCAGCGTGGTGCCGTCGATCGGGTCGACGGCGAAGTCACACTCCGGGCCGTCGCCGTTGCCGACTTCCTCGCCGTTGTAGAGCATCGGCGCGTTGTCTTTCTCACCTTCCCCGATCACCACGACGCCCCGCATCGACACCGAGTTGACGAGCTCACGCATGGCGTCGACGGCGGCGCCGTCGCCACCTTCCTTATCGCCGCGGCCGACCCAGCGGCCCGCTGCCATGGCACCCGCTTCGGTGACTCGGACGAGTTCGAGGGCGAGGTTGCGATCAGGGGCTTCACCTCGTGCTGGACTCATGGCAGCGATTGTCCCATCCGTCGGTCAGCCGGTAGGACCTGGGATACTGGCCTTGTGATCTCCGAGCCAGAACCTGCCCCCAAGGCCGTCAAGCCGCGGCTGTTGCAGGACGGCCGCGACATGTTCTGGTCCCTCGCGCCACTGGTTGCGGCGTGCATAGTGCTGGCGGCCGTGCTCGGGATGTGCTCGTTCGCGCCCGGCGGCCCAGGGGCGGGCCCGGCTCCTGACCACGACGCGCCCGCAGCACTGCAGGCCGATGCCGACGCGCTGCGCATCCCTATTCGAGTGCCCGCCCTGCCGGAGGGTTGGCGGTCGAACTCCGGAGGCCGGGCGGGCATCGACAACGGCCGGATCGAGCCGTCGGGTCAGCCTGCCCGGGCGGTGTCCTCTACCGTCGGCTACCTCGCGCCGACCGGGATGTACATGGCGTTGACCCAGAGCAACGGCGACGAGGAGAAACTGGTCGCGTCCATCGATCCCGACATGGCGCCGACGGGGACGCAGGACGTCGACGGTGTGCGATGGATCGTCTACGAGGGCGAGGGGGCGGAGCCGGTGTGGACCACGCGGTTGCCCGGCCCGGCCGGCCCCGCTCAAATCGCCATCAAAGGCGCCGGCGGTACGGATGAGTACCGTACGCTTGCCGCAGCCGTGCAAAAGCAGCAGCCGTTGGCCGCGCGGTAGGACCTCGCGGCCACCGTCATGACGGATGGAGAAGCGATGAC
>JAEZKH010000311.1 GCA_023415515.1 Actinomycetes bacterium | reverse complement strand
CGCCGAGCTTCAAGCTGATGGAACAGCGCACGTCGTTGCCGACGCCCAGCGCGACTTCCGTGCTGCCCCCGCCGATGTCCAGCGCCCCGCGCGGGCCTTGCTCGTGCGTGCCGATGAAGCCCACCCGCGCCTCGGTTTCCTCGTTTAGCACGTCGATGTGCATCGAGGTTTCTTTCAGAGCTCTTGCCAGGAAGTCGTCCCGGTTCTTGGCTTCCCGCACGGCGGCGGTGGCGAAGCAGAAAAGCGACGTCGCGCCGGCCTTGCGCGCCTTGTCCTTGAGTATGTTGATGGCGGCCAGCGTCCGGTCCATGGCCACGTCCGAAAGCTTGCCTGTGCGCGCGGAACCTTCATAAATCCTCGTGTGCACCAATTCCTTGGTCGCCTGGCCTATCGTGCCGTCCGCTTCGACGTCGGCCACCATCAGCCTCACGGAATTGGAGCCGATATCGATGGCAGCCACCCGCCTTTGTGCGTTTTCCATTGATCTCTCCGTAAAAAAAGCGCTCCTTGACGGAAACGCTCTGGTTTCGCCTTCAACCCGTACCGGGGCGTTTAGTTGCCTTCTTCGACTATTTTGATTTCACCGGGCTTCACCCAGCCGAGCAACTCTCTGGCCAGGCGCTCGATGAAGGAATCGGTACCCGACTCATCGATGTCCTTTTGAAGCGCCGCGTTCTTGTCGTTGACATCGCCCAACTGCCCGTTCAACACTGCCTGCTCGGCCTTGAGTTCGTTGAGCGTTACCAGGTCGCGTATGATCTGGAAGCCGAAGAAGGCTAACCCGCCTACCACCGCCAGTATCACGATGGCGGCGACCAGCAACGCGTAGCGGTTGTTCTTCTTCTTCATCGTTCTTTCCTTGTTTTTGGCATAATCCACCAGCCATATTTTAGCACAATGCCGGGTGAAAAGCAATTTGGCAATACGCAAACGGCCGCCCTTGGATTGCCAATCGCCCGCATATCATGTAAAATATAGCAGATAGTATTGATTACGACGCTCATTGCCGTATATTTTTCGCCCCCGGGCGAATGCATAGAAAGGACGGTCATATCATGCCGCTTGTCAACACCAAGGAAATGCTTGCGAAGGCTTACAAAGGCGGTTACGCCGTAGGCGCGTTCAACGTCAACAACATGGAGATTGTTCAGGGCATCACGGAGGCCGCGGCGGAGCTCAAGTCTCCGCTGATACTGCAGGTGTCCGCCGGAGCGCGCAAGTACGCCAAGAATTCGTACCTCGTCAAGCTCGTGGAGGCCGCGCTCATGGAATGCGACCTGCCCATCGCGCTGCACCTGGACCACGGCCCCGACTTTGACGTGTGCAAGTCCTGCGTGGACGGCGGCTTCACTTCGGTGATGATAGACGGCTCGCACTTCCCGTTTGAGCAAAACATCGAGCTCACGCGCCGCGTCGTTGAGTACGCGCACGCCCGCGGCGTCACCGTGGAGGGCGAACTGGGCAAGCTCGCAGGCATCGAGGACGATGTCAACGTCAAAAGCGAGGACGCGCTTTACACCAATCCCGACGAGGTCGAGGAGTTCGTGACGAAAACGGGCGTGGACAGCCTTGCCATCGCCATTGGCACCAGCCATGGCGCGTTCAAGTTCGCCGGCACGCCGAAGCTTCGCTTCGACATACTCGAGGAAGTCGCCCGGCGGCTGCCCGGCTTCCCCATCGTGCTGCACGGCGCGTCTTCGGTACCGCAGGAGTATGTGCAGCAGATCAACCAGTTCGGCGGCAAGATGGCCGGCGCGCAGGGCGTGCCGGAGGAAATGCTGCGAAAAGCCGCTTCGATGGCCGTGTGCAAGATCAACATCGACAGCGACATCCGCCTGGGCGTGACGGCGGCGATACGCAAGTATATGGCCGAACACCCGGACCATTTCGACCCGAGGCAGTACCTGGCTCCTGCGCGCGACAACGTGCGCTCCGTGGTCAAGCACAAAATCCTGAACGTTTTGGGGTGCGACGGGAAGGCGTAAGTATATTTTAAAGTTAAGAGAGCAGGTTTTTGCGCCTGCTCTCTTATATATCTACTATATATAGAATATTATATGTACAATGAAGGCGGGTCATAACGGGATCCTGTCTTATTATGAAATTTATTTAAACATTTTGTATTGTACGTTGACACCTGTTGACATGTTTGATAAAATAAACATCTGCGTTAATATGGGGTAGCCTGCCACACATGTCCGTATTCATTGTAGCATATTTCGGCCGCGTGGGGTAGGGGTTTCTTATGTTGACACAACTGCATTCAATCCTTGAACCTGCAGATATCCAATGTACACTTTTTAGAGGTGATTAGGCAATATGGCCCACGCAGTGAAGGTTCACGAAGTCAACACCGGCAAACGCACCCGAATGAGCTTTTCTAAAATCAAGGAAGTACTCGACATCCCGGATCTCATCGACATTCAAAAACTGTCGTACAAGCGCTTCCTCGAGCAGGATTTGAAGGAAGTGCTCAATGACATTTCACCGATTACGGACTACACCAACACCCTGAGCCTCGAGCTTGTGGACTACAGGGTGGAGGACGAGCCCAAGTATTCGGTCGTGGAATGCAAGGACAGGGACGTTACCTACGCCGCGCCGCTCAAGGTGAAAGTGCGCCTTGTGAACCACGAGACGGGCGAGGTCAAGGAGCAGGAGGTCTTCATGGGAGACTTCCCGCTGATGACCGACCAGGGCACGTTCATCATCAACGGCGCCGAGCGCGTCATTGTCAGCCAGCTCGTACGCTCGCCGGGCGTTGTGTACGACCAGGTGCTGGACAAGAACGGTCAGCCGTTGTTCTCCTCCACGATGATACCGAACCGCGGCGCGTGGCTGGAATTTGAAAGCGACAGCGCCGGCATACTGTGGGTGCGCATCGACCGCACGAGGAAGCTGCCCGCCACCGTAATCATCCGCGCGCTGGGCTACGGCGCGGACTTCCAAATCACGGAACTCTTAGGCGACGAGGAGCATCTGAACGCCACGCTCGAAAAGGACAACGCCAAGAACGAGGCCGAAGGCCTGCTGGAGATTTACCGCCGCATCCGCCCCGGCGAGCCGCCGGTGGAGGAAAGCGCCCGCACGATGCTGAACTCGCTGTTCTTCGACCCCAGGCGCTATGACCTGGCGCGCGTGGGCCGATACAAGCTGAATAAGAAGCTGGCCCTGGCGATGCGCATCATGCATCGCACCGCGGCGGCAGACGTCGTGAACCCCGAAACAGGCGAGTTGTTTGTGCGCGCCGGCGAGAAAATCACGCGCGAAAAAGCGTGGGAGATCCAGAACTCCGGCATCAACAGCGTGGACATACAGCTTGAAAGCCGCAGGCTCCGCGTGCTGGGCAACAATTTTGTCGACGCCTCGCTGCACCTGAAAGCCCTGGGTCTTGACAGCGCCGCGCTGGGACTCAGCGAGAAGGTACACTTCCCCACGTTGAAGGCCCTGATCAAGCAGGCTTCAACGGAAAACCAGAACCTTGAGGAGCTTATCCGCAGGAATACGGACAAGCTCATTCCCAAATACATCTACGCCGACGACGTGCTGGCCAGCTTCAGCTACATGCTGGGCCTTTTCCACAGCGTGGGCCAGACCGACGACATCGATCACCTGGGCAACCGGCGCGTCCGCAGCGTGGGCGAGTTGCTGCAGAACCAGATCCGCATCGGCCTCGCGCGCCTGGAGCGCGTGGTCAAGGAGCGCATGGCGATACAGGACCAGGACAGCCTGACCCCGCAGAGCCTCATCAACATCCGCCCGGTGACGGCGGCCATCAAGGAGTTCTTCGGCTCGTCGCAGCTTTCGCACTTCATGGACCAGACGAATCCGCTGGCGGAACTCACAAACAAGCGCCGTCTTTCGGCGCTGGGCCCCGGCGGCCTCAACCGCGACCGCGCCAGTTTCGACGTGCGCGACGTCCACCACTCGCACTACGGCCGCATGTGCCCGATCGAGACGCCTGAAGGCCCGAACATCGGCCTGATCGGTTCGCTGGCCATCTATGCGCGCATCAACGACTACGGATTCATCGAATCTCCGTACCGCCGCGTGGATAAAACAAACAACGTCGTCACTGACGAGATCTTCTACATGACGGCCGACGAGGAAGACCAATACATCATCGCGCAGGCCAACGAGCCCACCGACAACGCCGGTCACTTCATCCGTGAGCATGTTGCGGCCCGGGCCCACAAGGACATCATCGAGGCCCATCGCGAAGAAGTCGACTTCATGGACGTATCGCCCAAGCAGGTCGTCTCCGTCGCCACGGCAATGATACCGTTCCTTGAAAACGACGACGCGTCCCGCGCGCTGATGGGTTCCAACATGCAGCGCCAGGCCGTGCCGCTTTTGAAGACCGAGGCGCCCATCATCGGCACGGGCATTGAGAGCCGCGCCGCCAGGGATTCGGGCGTCGCGCTGGTGTCGAAGGTCTCCGGCGTTGTGGAGAAAGTCACAGCCGACCGCATATGCATCCGCGGCGACGACAAGCAGCTGTATACGTATGATCTTTTGAAATTCCTCCGCTCCAACCAGGGCACCTGCATCACGCAGAAACCCATCGTCATCAAGGGCGAGGTCATTAAAAAGGGAGACGTCATTGCCGACGGCCCGAGTACCGAGCGCGGCGAGCTGGCGCTGGGCAAAAACATACTCGTGGGCTTCATGAGCTGGGAAGGCTACAACTACGAGGACGCCATACTCATCAGCGAGAAGCTTGTGATGGAGGATACGTTCACCTCCATCCACATCGAGGAATATGAGTCCGAGGCCCGCGACACGAAGCTGGGGCCGGAAGAAATCACCCGCGAGATCCCCAACGTCGGCGAGGACGCGCTGAAGGACCTGAACGAGCGCGGTATTATCCGCATCGGCGCGGAAGTCCGCTCCTCCGACATACTGGTTGGCAAGGTCACGCCGAAGGGCGAAACTGAGCTCAACCCCGAGGAAAAGCTGCTGCGCGCGATATTCGGCGAGAAGGCGCGCGAGGTGCGCGACACGTCGCTGAGGGTGCCGCACGGCGAATCGGGCATCGTGGTGGATGTCAAAGTGTTCACGCGTGAGAACCACGACGAGCTGCCGCCGGGCGTCAACGAAATGGTGCGCGTGTATATCGCGCAGCGCCGCAAGGTCTCCGTGGGCGACAAGATGGCCGGACGCCACGGCAACAAGGGTGTTATCTCGAGGATACTTCCCGTGGAGGACATGCCCTTCCTGCCGGACGGCACGCCGCTGGAGATCGTACTGAACCCGCTGGGCGTGCCCAGCCGCATGAACATCGGCCAGGTTCTGGAAGTGCACTTGGGCCTGGTCGCCAAGATGCTGGGCTGGCATGTGGCCACGCCCGTCTTCGACGGCGCGACCGAAGAGGACATCCAGGCGCTGCTGGAGCAGAACGGCTTCAGACCCGACGGCAAGTCGGTACTGTATGACGGACGCAGCGGCGAGCCGTTTGAAAACCCGGTGACGGTGGGCTACATGTACATACTCAAGCTCATCCACCTGGTGGACGACAAGATCCACGCGAGGTCAACAGGCCCCTATTCGCTGGTGACGCAGCAGCCCTTGGGCGGCAAGGCCCAGTTTGGCGGCCAGCGTTTCGGCGAAATGGAAGTGTGGGCGCTGGAAGCGTACGGCGCGGCGCATACGCTGCAAGAGATATTGACGGTCAAATCCGACGATGTCGTCGGCCGCGTGAAGACCTACGAAGCCATCGTGAAGGGCGAAAACATCCCCGAGCCCGGCATACCCGAGTCGTTCAAGGTGCTTATCAAGGAAATGCAGAGCCTGGCGCTCGACATCAAGGTGCTCTCCGAGGACAAGGAGGAGCTTGAGATCCGCGAGCTGGACGACGAGCCCGGCTTCATGAGCCACGTGCCCGTGCCGCGCAGGCGCGCCGACGAGGAAGCAGGCGAATACACCGGCGCACGTTTCAGCGACGAGGAAGAGAAGGAAGGCGCCGAGGGCGACCTGACGCTGGACTTCGACGAAATCGAGGACCTGCCGGGTCTGGGTGAGATCATGAGCGAAGGGCCTGCCGGCCTCACGGTGGATGAACAGGGCGACGAGGACTTCAACCTGGACATCGACGGACTTGACGATGAGGAATGAGGTATTGAGCATATGATGGAACGCATACCCGAAGAGCGCAGGGACAGGCAGGACCAGCAAGTCAAGAAGGAAAAGGTGCTGTTTGACCTGAACAACTTCGACGCGATGAAGATAGGCCTTGCGTCGCCGGAGCGCATACTCCAGTGGTCGCACGGCGAGGTCCGTAAACCCGAGACCATCAACTACAGGACGCTGAAGCCCGAGCGCGACGGCCTGTTCTGCGAGAAGATTTTCGGGCCCACGCGCGACTGGGAGTGCCACTGCGGCAAGTACAAGCGCATCCGCTACAAGGGTATCATCTGCGACAAGTGCGGCGTGGAAGTCACGCGCGCCAAGGTGCGCCGCGAGCGCATGGGCCACATCAAGCTGGCCGCGCCCGTGTCCCACATCTGGTATTTCCGCGCGATCCCCTCGCGCATGGGCCTGCTGCTCGACATGTCGCCGAGGCTGCTGGAACGCGTGCTGTACTTCGCGTCCTTCATCGTGACGGACCCGGGCAAGACGGGCCTGACCTACAAGCAGCTTCTGAACGACCGCGAGTACCGCGAGGCCCGCGACACGTGGGGCGAAGCCTTCAAG